>NZ_LSJS01000151.1 GCF_001557325.1 Erythrobacter donghaensis | reverse complement strand
GGGGAGAGCTGGCCAGTCCCTTCCAGTCGGCAGGCGGGCGGGGGGAGCCGTTCTCGGTCCCTC
Organism: Erythrobacter donghaensis; assembly: GCF_001557325.1. Classification (GTDB taxonomy): domain Bacteria; phylum Pseudomonadota; class Alphaproteobacteria; order Sphingomonadales; family Sphingomonadaceae; genus Erythrobacter; species Erythrobacter donghaensis_B. The sequence continues at coordinate 92,881 of NZ_LSJS01000151.1, read as the reverse complement.
GTCACCGGGCGATGCGTCCCCATGCTATTCTGCATCGGATCAGCGCTTGGATGGAGAGGAGGCCACGCGCCGCATCGCTCGATCGGCAAGTGGGATTGCGGCGGCGCGAATTCAAATGCGAAAACACCAAACTCGATTGCGTAAAACGCAATATATTAGGTGCATGTCACGCAAACGGCCGCCGGAACGCTCCGGCGGCCGCCTGCGAATTCAGAGGCTTGCGCGCGCTCAGTTGGCGGCGACTTCACGCCCGCTGCGCTGCTGCATCGCAACCACCTTCTCGACCTCGGCGAGCGCGGCGACGCGTGCATCGGCGACGCACTTGCTGTCGACCGCGCTGCGGGAGTGCGAGTAGCGCGCGGCGGCGGGGGTCGCGCAGGCCTTCTTGAGGCGCGCGTCGATCCGCGCCTCGAGCGCGGCGCGGCCCTCGGCGGTGGTCACGTCGACATCGCCGTAGCCGATCTTGACGGTGACGACCTGTTCGGCCGCGGCAGGAGCAGCGAGCGCGACGAGGGCGATCAGGGGCAGAGTGAAACGCATGGGATAGCTCCGAAAAGTGAGAGAGGGTTTCGGGTTTGCGATGCCGCTGTCCGGCATTCGGTTGCTGTTTGAAACTCTGGTGCAGTGCACAAGAGTTATGTGCAAATGCGAAATGCGCGAAATTGGTTCCAAAGATTGCAATCAATTGATACGCGATTTCCGGGAACCCGCTGAATTGCCGCGACGCTTTGCGTGCTGCACCGCAAAATCGCGTATCGCGCGCGCCGGAAGCTGGACAGCGCGGGGCGCGCTCCTTAATCCGCCGCCATGAGCGCGCACACCCTTGGCGGCGAGTCCGCCGTCCCCGACTCCATCCTGATCGTCGATTTCGGATCGCAGGTGACCCAACTGATCGCCCGCCGGGTGCGCGAGGCGGGGGTCTATTCCGAGATCGCCCCCTTCACTCAGGCCGAAGCCGCGTTCCAGCGGCTGCGTCCCAAGGGCATCATCCTCTCGGGCTCGCCCGCCAGCGTGCCCGCGGAGGGCAGTCCCCGCGCACCCCAGATGCTGTTCGAGGCGGGCGTGCCGATCCTCGGCATCTGCTACGGCCAGCAGGTGATGACCCACCAGCTGGGCGGCGAGGTCCGGCCCGGGCACGAGACCGGCGAGGGCGGCGAGTTCGGCCGCGCCTTCCTCACCGTCACCGCCGAATGCGCGCTGTTCGACGGCCTGTGGGAGGTCGGCGAGCGGCACCAGGTGTGGATGAGCCACGGCGACAAGGTCACCGCCTTCGCCCCCGGCTTCGAGATCGTCGCCACGAGTGACGGCGCGCCCTTCGCGGTGATCGCCGACGAAGCCCGCAAGTTCTACGGCACCCAGTTCCATCCCGAGGTCGTACACACCCCCGACGGCGCCAAGCTGATCGCCAACTTCGTGCGCCACGTCTGCGGCCTTGCCGGGGACTGGACGATGGCCGAGTTCCGCCAGACCAAGATTGCCGAAATCCGCCAGCAGGTGGGCGACAAGCGGGTGATCTGCGGCCTTTCGGGCGGGGTGGACTCCGCCGTCGCCGCCGTCCTTATCCACGAGGCGATCGGCGACCAGCTGACCTGCGTCTTCGTCGATCACGGGCTGATGCGCATGAACGAGGCCGAGCAGGTCGTCACCCTGTTCCGCGACCATTACAACATCCCGCTGGTTCATGTGGAGGCGGAAGACCTGTTCCTCGGCGGCCTCGCCGGCCTCACCGACCCCGAGGCCAAGCGCAAGTTCATCGGCAAGACCTTCATCGACGTGTTCGAGGCCGAGGCCAAGAAGGTCGGCGGGGCGGACTTCCTCGCGCAGGGCACGCTCTATCCCGACGTGATCGAGTCCGTCTCCTTCACCGGGGGCCCAAGCGTCACGATCAAGAGCCACCACAATGTCGGCGGCCTCCCTGAACGCATGAACATGGCGCTGGTCGAGCCGCTGCGCGAGCTGTTCAAGGACGAGGTCCGCGATCTCGGGCGCGAGCTGGGCCTGCCTGACGCCTTCGTCGGCCGCCACCCCTTCCCCGGCCCCGGCCTCGCGATCCGCATCCCCGGCGAAGTCACCAAGGAGCGTTGCGACATCCTGAGGAAGGCCGACGCGGTCTATCTCGAGGAGATCCGCAACGCCGGGCTCTACGACGCGATCTGGCAGGCCTTCGCGGTGCTGCTGCCAGTCAGGACGGTGGGGGTCATGGGCGACTATCGCACCTACGATTCGGTCTGCGCCCTGCGCGCGGTGACCTCGACCGACGGGATGACGGCGGACGTCTTCCCCTTCGACGCCGGTTTCCTCACCCGCGTGGCGACCCGCATCGTCAACGAGGTGAAGGGGATCAATCGGGTGGTCTATGACTACACGTCGAAGCCCCCGGGGACGATCGAGTGGGAGTAAACCGCGACACGCATTGATCCGGGGGATCGATGCGGCCGGTTTACTCGGCACCGCAAGGTGCCGTGGGCAGGGCCGCACGGCTCAGACCATGCCTCCAGCTTGACCAACCAGCTTGGCCAAGCTACTTGGCCAAGCATGACCATCCACGTCAACATCGGTGACGCCAAGACCCGCCTCTCGGAGCTGCTGCGCGCGGTGCAGGCGGGCGAGCGGGTGATCATTCAGCGCGACGGCAAGCCAGAGGCCGAGATCATCCCGGCGCGCGAGACCCAGCCCCTCACCCGCGAACAGATCGCCGCCAAGCGCCGCGCGGCCTTCGGGATGTACCGCGAGGCGTTCAAGGGTTTCGACACCAGTCTCGAAGCTCTCAAGGCGGACCGGGTGCCGTCGGAAGAACGGCTTGGGCGCATGAATGACACTGCTGATTGACACCCACGTGCTGGTGTGGATCGGCGAGGGCAACCCGCGCCTGCGGCAATCCGTCCGCGACCGCCTGTTCGATCCGGACGAGGCGCTCTGCATCAGCGCGGTGACGGCTTTCGAATATGCCGACCTCAGACATCGTGGCCGCCTTCCGCAGAGTGCGGCGCTTGAGGAACTGCAAGACCAGCTTCAGCTCTCGCTTATCGATTATCCTTCCGCGCTCTGGCCGCTCGCGCCAACGCTGCCGCCGATCCACCGCGATCCGGTCGACCGGATGCTGGTCGCCCATGCGATCGCACTCGAAATGCCGCTGGTGACGGCGGATGCGAATATCGCGCGCTATCCCGGCCTTGAGGTAATCTGGGAGTGACCTGAAGCGGCAAGCGTCCCCAGCCTTGCGCATTTCGGCCCCTTCCGCCCTGCCATCAAATCGCATATCGCTCCACCCATGCGGCCGCATCTTCCCCTCTCCCTGAGCGCCTCCCTCGCCCTCGCCCTTGCCGCCTGTGCAGGGCCCGAGGCCGATGCGCCGCTGGCTGAAGCCACCGCCTCACCCGCCCCGGTGACCGAGGGGGCGTGGAGCCTCGACCCGGCCGCCTCGCGCCTCGCCTATGTTTCGATCAAGGCGGGCGAGGTGGCCGAGAACAACCGCTTCGATACGCTCTCGGGCAGCGTCGCCGCCGATGGCACGGCGAGCCTCAGCATCGAACTCGCCTCGGTCAGCACCGGGGTCGAGGTCCGCGACGAGCGGATGCGCGAGGTGTTCTTCGCGGTCGCCGAGAATCCCGCCGCGACAGTCACGGCCCGGCTCGATCCGGCGCGCTTTGCGGGCCTCGCGGTCGGCCAGTCGGTGCTGCGACCGCTCACCGCCGAAGTGACGATCAAGGGCGCGAGCGCCGAGGTCGAGACCGAAGTGCTGGTCACCCGCACCGCGGCAGACCGCGTGCTCGTGGTGAGCGCCGCGCCGGTGATCGTCTCGACCGACATGTTCGGCCTGACCGACGAATTGGGGGAACTGCGCGCGCTCGCCCAGCTGCCCTCGATCACGCCCGCGGTGCCGGTCACCTTCACGCTCGCCTTCAGCCGCGGCTGAGGCGGGGTTTTCGCTCCGTTTCGAAGGCTTTGCGCTGGATCAAGGCGTGCGCACGGGGCTTGCGGCATCAGGGGCCTTGCCGGGCGGCCGGCAAGGCGCACAGATCCCACCGCCTCTCCGCCGCCCGGTTCCTCCCGAAAATTCCCGGCGGCCTGACGCTACGGCGCGCGGGGGGCGCGCCCATGCATACTGGCGCCTCGCAAAAGCGGGCTTGAAAGCGACCGCCAACTCGGCTTGTCTCCCCCGCAACTCGGCCCCCCCAAGGGCCCTAGACGGGAGAGACACGCCATGAAGACCGCGATCACCGAAATGTTCGGCATCGAGCATCCGATCATCCAGGGGGGCATGCACTATGTCGGCTTTGCCGAGATGGCCGCGGCGGTCTCGAACGCCGGGGGCCTCGGGATCATCACCGGCCTGACGCAGGGTACGCCCGAGAAGCTCGCGAACGAGATCGCGCGCTGCAAGGACATGACCGACAAGCCCTTCGGCGTGAACCTGACGATCCTGCCGACCCTCACCCCGCCCGACTATCCGGGGCTGGTCAAGGCGGTGATCGAGGGCGGCGTGAAGGTGGTCGAGACCGCCGGACGCAATCCCGTAGAGCTGCTGCCGCCGCTCAAGGATGCCGGGATCAAGGTGATCCACAAGTGCACCTCGGTGCGCCACTCCTTGAAGGCGCAGGAGATCGGCTGCGATGCGGTGAGCGTCGACGGCTTCGAATGCGGCGGCCACCCGGGCGAGGACGACGTGCCCAACTTCATCCTGCTGCCGCGCGCGGCGGACGAGCTGGAGATCCCCTTTGTCTCGAGCGGCGGCATGGCCGACGGGCGCAGCCTCGTCGCATCCCTCGCGATGGGCGCGGCGGGCATGAACATGGGCACCCGCTTCATCGCGACCAGGGAAGCGCCGGTGCACGAGAACGTCAAGCAGGCGATCCTCGCGGCGAGCGAGCTCGACACGCGCCTCGTGATGCGCCCGCTCCGGAACACCGAGCGGGTGCTCAACAATGCCGCGGTCGAGCGCCTGATCCAGAAGGAGAAAGACCTGGGCGATGCCATCACCATCCAGGACATCCTCCCCGAGGTCGCCGGGGTCTACCCCAAGATCATGATGGAAGGCACGATGGACGCGGGCGCGTGGAGCTGCGGCATGGTCGCCGGCCTGATCCACGACATCCCCACCTGCCAGGAGCTGATCGACCGCATCATGCTCCAGGCCGAGGAGATCATCGCCCGGATGCAGGCCATGGCTCGCGGTTGATCGCGCCTCTCACACCCCGCGCCCGATGGGTCCGCCGATTCCGTCGCCGAGCCGTTCGCTGCCAGCGCCCGTCGGTGGCGGCTAGGTATTGCTCCGCATTCTCGCCGCTGCCGCAGTGCGGCAACTTGTAAAAGCGCGACAAGCCGATTCTGGAGGGGGTCGGCTGCGCGTGTGAGGCAACTTGCCTCCGGGCGGCGGTGGGACGCTCTCCGGAGGAATTGGACGGGGAGGTGGTGATGGAATTCCTTGCAGGTGGCCAGGCTGCGCTTGGCGCAATCATGATCAGCATCGCGCTTACCGCGTGGGGGTTCGGGCGCTGGCAGGGCGGCATCGCCGGGGCCGAGGACACGGCCCCGGCTGCCAAGCCCGCGGGCGGCGAGCCGGCAGAGGCCCCGGCGCAGCCCGCCGCGCTGCGCGCATCGGGCGCGGCCCCGTGCCTGGACGCGGCGCGGGCCGAACGCCGCACGGCCCTTGCGGCCGCCGATTCGCTGGGCGAGCTCCATGCCGAGATCAGCGCCTACCGCCGCGCCCAGCGGGTGCTCGCCGGCCCCGACGCGGCCGCGCTCCATCTCGACCAGCGCTTTGGCGAGGCGCGCAGCCAATGTCGCCATCTCGGTGTCATGGGCGAGCCGACCTGCGGGTTCAGCGAGGCGATCCGCAGCGCCTGCGCCTGCGGGACGCGTTGCAATTGGGCCGATCCGCTGCGCGGCCCGGCGCTCGCCGAGCGCCTGCCTCAGCCCTCGCCGGCGCCTGCCGCCTTGACGCGGGTATAGGGCACGAAGTCCTCCAGGAACACCGCGCCGGTGAAGAAGCCGGTAAAGCGGTCGATCGTCGTCGTGAAATCCAAGCGGCACAGCTGCGTGGCTTCGCGCCGATTGATCACCAGAACGTCGTCCTCGTCGATCTGTCCGGGATCGCGGGTGCGCTGCACCCAGATCGTGTTGCCCGAGCCGTAGACATAGGCCGTGCCCTCGATCGTCTGCATCGGCACGTTGCGGAAGGCGCGGATGCAGCGCACCGGCTCGCCCGCGACCCGGCCCGCGAGCAGCTTGGCGAGGCGCTGCTCGCCCTTGCTCGGCGGCGCGGCGGCAGCCTCGGCCTCGACATCGCCCTGCGCGGCAGCCGGGAACGCGGCGGCGGCGAGGGCCGCGGCAAGGCAGCCGATCAGCACACGGGGATGGCGGGAGATACGATGCATGCGGACATCTCCTTCAATTCTGGGGGCCAACCGTTCCATACCCAGCCTTAACCGGGGCTGAGCGGGCCATTCCTAGTATCGGTTAAAGCTAACCGAGATCTCCAGACTGCCGTCGCGATCGTCGCGTTCCAGCCGCAGTTCGATCTCGAGCGACACATCGGCGTCCGCGCCCGCCGGAATGCTGGCTTCGAATTTGCCCAGCTGCTTTTTGGTGCGCAGGTATTCGGCGAAGGACGGGCCGTATTTCGCGCCCAACTCTTCGATCTGCGCCTCGGTATAGGTGACTTGGGCGACCGCCTCGAGCGGCGTGGGCAGACACGCATTCAGCCGCCCGACCATCCGCGAAAAATCGCGTTCGGCGGCCTCGCCCTCGCCTGCGGGATAGTCCCACTCGCAACCGAGGTCGAACCCTTCCTGCGGGCTGTCGATGTCGCAATCGCTCGCATCGCGAAAGAAGGAGGGCTTGCCGTCGAGCGTCATGTCGAGCAGCCCCTTGGCGTTGACCATCAGGCCCACACCCTGAAGCCGTGCATCGCCCTTGGCGAACATCACCTCGATCAACTCGCAGCCGGGCTTGGCCGCTGCGCCCGTCGGCGCGGCGATCAGCGCCGCCGCCAGACCCGCCGCCGCGGCCCCCCGCAGCTCAGCGGTGGCCAGCGTCGGCCCCCGAGGCGATGTCGGGCAGCCCCGCCTGCGCCGCGCCGTCTGCCGGACCGCCCTTGAGGACGAAGCGGCGGTCGCAATAGCCGCAATCGACATAGCCGTGCTCGTCGATCTCGAGGAACACGCGCGGATGGCCGAGCGCCGCCGGGCGGAAGCCCGCGCCGCCGCGGATGCCGGTCGCGCCGTCGCAAGACACGCGGTGGGTCTCGACCAGCAGGGTCTCGGGAGGAGGAATGCTCATGGCCCCTGCCGATACAGGCGCGCGGGCACGTGTGCAATTGCCTTTGCTTGTGCGCTTGCCTAGGCCAGCACCATGCCGACCGAACCCGCAATCCGCATCGACAACCTCGTCAAGCGCTATGCCCCCGCCAAGGGCGCCAAGGGCACGATGACCGAGGGCAAGCTCGCGCTGGGCGGGGTCACCTTCGACGTGCCGCAGGGCTCGATCTTCGGGCTGCTCGGCCCCAACGGCGCGGGCAAGTCGACGCTGATCAACATCCTTGCGGGCCTCGTCAACAAGACCTCGGGCAGCGCCGAGATCTGGGGCTTCGACATCGACCGGCACCGCCGCAACGCGTCACGCTCGATCGGGATCGTCCCGCAGGAGATCGTCTTCGACCCCTTCTTCACCCCCTTCGAGGTGCTCGAGAACCAGGCGGGCTTCTACGGCATTCCCGCTGCGCTGCGGCGTTCCGAGGCGCTGCTTGAAGCAGTGCGCCTCTCCGACAAGCGCAACGCCTATGCCCGCACACTCTCGGGCGGGATGAAGCGGCGGCTGCTGGTCGCCAAGGCGATGGTCCATTCGCCGCCGATCCTCGTGCTTGACGAGCCCACCGCCGGGGTCGATGTCGACCTCAGGCGCCAATTGTGGGAGCTGGTCAGCGAGTTGAACCGCGAAGGCGTGACCGTGGTGCTCACCACCCACTACCTCGAGGAGGCCGAGGAGCTGTGCGACCGGATCGCGATCATCAACCACGGGCAGGTGATCGCCGACAAGCCGACCCGCGAGCTGGTCGGCATGGCGCGCGAGAAGGTGGTCGCGGTGACGGCGGTCGAGGATCTCGCCGCCGCCCCGGCGCACGAGGCCTTCGCGAAGGTCGAATGGGACGGCGCGCGCGATGTCACGGTGATCTATGACAAGGACCGCCTCAATGCGGGCCAGGTGCTCGGCATCCTTCAGGCGCAGGGGCTGGTGATTGCCGATGTGACCACGCGGGAGGCCGATCTCGAGGATGTCTTCGTCCAGCTGACCGCCGCCGTGTGAGGCTGCCCGGCGCGCGGGGTGCGGGGGGCCGGGCGCGCGCTCAGGTCGAGCTCGGCTCGCCGCTTCCTCTGCCTGCATCCTTGCGCTTGCGCCAGCGGCGCCGCCCGAGGCGCTGGATCGGGGCGTCGCAATGGCGGCACACCCCGATATAGTGGCGTCCGTTCCAGGTGACCTCGCGGCGCATGGGCTGATGCTGGTTCAACAGGCACGCGATCGACTGGAAAACGGACATGGACTATGGGGCCCCGGTGAGAGGTTAAGGCTAGCGTTCAAGATGTTGCGACCCGGCAGGCGCGCGCCGCTTCTGCGTCGGTTTTCGCGCGGGCCTGCGGGTCTAGCACCGTGTTGCAGTGCAACCTAGGGGAAAATACTGCGTCTCCTGACCAAAGCTAAAGCAAGCCAATTGTCTCTTGCTGCCGCCCCAATTGCGCGGCAATGCCCCGGCAATGGCGATCGATGAAGCCTTGTCCTGCCCACAGGATGCGCCGGATGATCCGGGCCACGATGTGCTCGTGATCGGCTCGGGCGCGGCGGGGCTGACCGCGGCGCTGGCGCTCGCCGAGCACGCCCGGGTGCTGGTGCTGGCCAAGGGCTCGCTCACCGGCGGGTCGACCGCCTGGGCGCAGGGCGGGATCGCGGCGGTGCTCGATGCGGGCGATACCTTCGACAATCACGTGCGCGACACGATGGTGGCGGGGGCGGGATTGAACGATCTTGCCACGGTCGAATTCGTGATCAGCCGCGCCCCCGCCTCGATCGACCGGCTGTGCGAATTGGGCGTGCCCTTCAACCGCGAGGCCGAAGCACTCCACCTCACCCGCGAGGGCGGCCATTCGCACCGCCGTATCGTCCATGTCGACGACGCCACCGGCTGGGCGGTGCAATCGGCGCTGCTCAAGGCGGCCGAGGCCAATCCCAACATCACCCTGCTTCCCGGTAGAACCTGCATCGACTTCATCACCGACCGCCACCGCGAGCAGTTCTCGGCCGCGGGCCGCGTGTGGGGGGTCTATGCGCTGGATGAAGCCACCGGCCATGTCGAGCGCCATGTCGCCCGCGCCACGATCCTCGCCACTGGCGGCGCGGGGCGTGTGTACCAGTTCTCCACCGCCCCGCGCGGCGCGACCGGGGACGGGATCGCGATGGCGTGGCGCGCGGGGGCGCGGGTCTCCAACATGGAGATGATGCAGTTCCACCCGACCTGCCTCTACCATCTCGAGACCAAGAATTTCCTCATCACCGAGGCGGTGCGCGGCGAAGGCGGCCGGCTGATCAACCCGCGCACCGGCAAGCGCTTCATGACCTTTTACGACCCTGAGCGCATGGAACTGGCCCCGCGCGACGTGGTCGCCCGCGCGATCGATGCCGAGATCAAGCGCTTCGGCCTCGATTACGTCCACCTCGATATCAGCCACGAGGACCCCGATTTCGTGCGCGGCCACTTCCCGACGATCTACGACAAGCTGATGGGCCTCGGGATCGACATGACGGTCGCGCCGATCCCGGTCGTGCCCGCACAGCACTATACCTGCGGCGGGGTGGTGGTGGATTTGCAGGCGCGCACCGACATCCCGGGCCTGTGGGCGGCGGGCGAGTGCACCGAAAGCGGCCTCCACGGCGCGAACCGGCTGGCGTCCAACTCGCTGCTCGAATGCTTCGTCTTCGGCGAGGCCGCCGCGCAGGATATCCTCGCGCGCTGGGACACGCTGGAAGCGCCCCCCGCGATCCTCCCGTGGGACGAAAGCCGCGTGACCGATTCCGACGAAGAGATCGTCATCAAGCAGAACTGGACCGAAATCCGCCGCTTCATGTGGAACTACGTCGGCATCGTGCGCACCACCAAGCGGCTGGAACGCGCCGCGAGCCGGATCGAACTGCTGAAGCGCGAGATCGAGGACTACTACGGCGCCTTCCGCGTGACGACCGACCTGATCGAGCTGCGCAACCTGCTGCAATCGGCCGAGCTGATCGTGAAGTCCGCGCTGCACCGCAAGGAGAGCCGGGGGCTGCACTACACGCTGGATTATCCCGAGCTGGCGGACGAGGCGAAGGATACGGTGTTGGTGCCTTAGTCGCCCTCATAGCAGTTGTCGTCCAGATCGACATACCTGATTTCGCGAACCTCGTCGTCGACGATCACATAAGAAATCGCCATATCATTCTTGGGGTTGTAGAATGACAAGGCTGGATCGATCCACAACAGGGAGCAGTCGGTTTCTTCATAGCCGACCGGGGTCTGTATCTCCCTTGTCGCCACGATCTTCTCCGCTAAAACGCCGCCGGTCGCATTTCTCCCGACGGCCACGCTGATCGCAACAGTGTAGGTGCCATCCTTCTCGAACACTGAGTAGCAGCACGTGTTCCGCTCCACGGCGACGTCTCTTTCGAACGTCCGTTTCGCGTAAAGCCCGCCTCCGCGACCTTGCCAACCATTGATCGTCTGATCACTGTTGCTTCCAATGATCATACCCGGCTCGATCTTGCCAGTTGTGCCGACCTGTGTTGCGGGGACGTTCTGCGAATGAGTGACCGATGCCGAAACTGTGGCCCAAACGAGCATCATAGCCTTGATCTCGTTTCTCACGGTATGCTCCCTTCGCCTTTCTTCCGCGCAACCGGTGCCGGCGGCGCATATTGTTTGGGCAACGTTCATGTCACGTGCCTAGATCGTATATCGCCTTGCATCTAAGGGGAAAAGGACGCGCGATGTACAAATTGATGATGCTGCTGTGCCTTACCGCGCTGATCGCCGCCCCCCTCGCCGCCCAGGACGCCCCCACTCCCACCGAATCCGAAAACGCCATCGTCGTCACCGCGCAGCGCTCGGGCGCGCCGATGTGGATTGTCGAGACGCCGACCGGCACCGTCATCCTCGTCGGCGAGATCCGGGCCATTCCGAAAACCACCCCGTGGGAGCCCGCGCGTCTGGAAGAAGCCACCCGCGCCGCCGACCGCGTGATCCTCGGCGCGCGGCCCAAGATCTCGCCCGGCGACATCTTCCGGCTGATGTTCTCAGGGGGCAAGCTCACCAAGCTGCCCGACAAGACCGTGGCGAGCGATTACCTCGACGCCGCCCAGCTCCAGCGCCTCGAAGCGCTCGCCGCGGCGCACGAGGAGGATTATTCGCGCCAGTCGTTCCTGCTCACCTCGTTCCGGATGCTGCGCGAGGAGCTGCGCTTCAACAAGGACACCGCGCGCGATGCCTCGGACGTGGTGAAGGACGCGGCCGAGAAGGCCGATATCACGATCACCCGCGCCGCGACGCTGCGGGGCGAGGACGTGATCGACAACCTGTTCGAAGCGCCCCCCACCGCCCATATCCCCTGCCTCGTCGCGGCGATGGATGCGGTCGAGGCGGGGCCGGGAATCGTCGAGGAGCGCGCCACCAACTGGCGGCGGTTCAAGATCCCTGCGGTGATGAACAACCCGCTCGAAAGCGCGCTCGGCCAGTGCTGGCCCTGGGCGGACGAGACTCTGGGATCGGAACTGCGCACCATCTGGGTCGACCGCATTGCCGAGGCGAGCGCGGCCAAGGGCACCACGCTGGCGGTCGTGCCGCTAAGGGTGTTGGCGGAGCCGCAAGGGGTGCTTGACCAATTGGATGCACGCGGCTTCGATATCGCCGGACCCCCGTGGAAATGACCGCGCGGGGCCGATAGAGGACCCGCCTGACACATGCCCACCCTGACCACCCCCAATACCGGCATCGAAATCTTCTACGAGGAGCACGGCGACCCGCAAGCGCCGGCGATGCTGCTGGTGATGGGCCTCGGCGCGCAGATGACGCTGTGGCCGGACGAGCTGGTCGCGGCGCTGGCGAGCGAAGGCTTCCGGGTGATCCGCTACGACAACCGCGACATCGGCCTCTCCCAGAAGATGGAAGGCCAGCGCGCGCCCTCGCCCGCGGTGCAGGTGCTGCGCAAGAAGATCGGCTTTCCCGCCAAGGTGCCTTATACCCTCAAGGACATGGCCGACGACGGGATCGGCGTGCTCGATGCGCTCGGGATCGACCGCGCCCACGTCGTCGGCGCCTCGATGGGCGGGATGATTGTCCAGCTGATGGCAATCCACCATGCCGAGCGGCTGATGAGCATGACCTCGATCATGTCGACCACCGGCAGCGGCAGGCTGCCCCAGGCCGAGCCCAACGCGATCGGCGCGCTGACCGCGCCGCTGAAGGGCACCGACGAGGAGACGCTGGTCGCCCACGGCCTCAACATCATCCGCAACATCGGCACGCCCGATAGCGCGGAGTTCCCGTTCGACGAGGCCTATCAGCGCGAGCGGGTGCTCGCGAACATGCGCCGTTCGGTCTACCCGGCGGGGCTCCCGCGCCAGCTCGCCGCGATCCTCGACGACGGCGACCGCACCAAGCGCCTCGGCGCGGTGAGGACGCCCACACTGGTGCTCCACGGCGAGGCCGACCCCCTGGTCAAACTCCCCGGCGGCGAAGCGACCGCCGCCGCGATCCCCGGCGCACGGCTGGTGACGATCCCCGGCTGGGGCCACGACCTGCCGCTGAAACTGGTGCCGCGCCTCGCGAGCGAAATCGGGAGCCACGCGCGGGGGGGTTGATGGTTTGCCGCTGCCGCGAAGTGATGTTGTCGCCCGGAATGCCAATCCATCAATCGTCACCCCGTGCTTGACACGGGGCTTGGCTTTTCTTTTCCGCCACACGCGCCGACATTCAGCCGATGGAGAAGGGCGGCTGGGTCAACATCATGGCGAACCGCTATCGCGGCGGCATGTATGTCGGCATGACGGCTGATACCTTGGCGCGCGTCTTCCAGCACCGCGAAGGCACAGGCTCGCGGCATGTTGCCGACTTCGGGAAGACACGGTTGGTCTATGTCGAGCACCATGACGATATCCGCCAAGCGATCGCGCGGGAGAAACGCGTCAAGGAGTGGCGCCGCGAATGGAAGTTCGCGCTGATCGAGGCCGACAATTCCGATTGGGATTCTCTTTGGGACCGATGGTTCGGTTCTGCTGCCGGAGAAGATTAGCCAAGCCCCGTGTCAAGCACGGGGTGACGAATTTTGGTTGGGCACCGAATGGATCACGTGCCGGATAGGTGCCACCCCTCCAGCCACGCGCGGCTGGTGCGCGCGCATTGGCGGGCGCGTTCGACGAGGTCGGGGTAGGCGTCACGCAAGGCTGCCGAGCGTTCCTCGATTGCCATCGGCAGATGCGCGGGCAGGGCATCGACCATCGCGGCAAGCGGGAGACCGCCTTGGCCGAGGGGCATCCGGCGGTTGATCGCATCGTCGATGATCGCGTCGAAGCTGGTCACGTCCGGCCTCTCGGCGGGCGCGTCGCAGGGCTGGCAGTAGCTCAACCACGCGCGCGGGATCGCTTCCAGGTCTTCCGCCGTCCCCCCGGAGCGCGCCCAGTGGAGCGTGTCGACCAGCAGCGCCTTGGCCTCGCCCTCGACGGCTTCCAGCACGGCGCGGGCCATGTGGATGGTCTTGACCTCGGTGAAGATGCCGAATTCGAGGTTGACCCTGACCCCGGTGCCCGCCGCCGCGCTCACCAGCGTCTGGAACTTGGCGGTGGTGGCGGCCATGTCGGGGTCGGAGGAGACGCACAGGAGGTTCCTCGCGCCCAGCTCGGCGGCGATGTCGACCAGTTCGGTCAGCCACGGATCGGGCGGGCCGGGAATGATCCACGCGACCTCGCAATCGAGCAGCGTGACGCCCGCATCCCGCGCCTGTGCGCGGATCGCGCGGGTGGTGGCGGGGGTCCAGCTGTCCTTTTCGATCCACATGCCCCCGAAGTCGAAATCGGACGCGGCGGCGCATTCGATCAGCTGGGCGGGGGTGGCCTCGGGCATGATCCCGGCGGCGAGCGAGATCAGCCTTCTGGTCACAGCGTCTGCCCGTCGTCGAGCACGAAGTCGGTGCCGGTCACGAACTCGGAGGCGTCCGAGCACAGGAACAGGATCATCGCGTCCAATCCCTCTTCGCCCATCAGCCGCCGCTTGGGGAACTTCGCGATCTGCTTCTGGCCGCCCTCGGTATCGAACCACGCATCGTTGATCGCGGTGCGGATATAGCCCGGGGAGACGGTGTTGACGTTGATCCCGGCGCGCGCCCATTCGCGCGCAAGCGTGCGGCCCGCCTGCACCACGCCCGCCTTGCTCGCGGCATAGGCGACAAGGCCGGGGGAAGGTTCGAAGGCGGTGATCGAGGCGATCAGGACGATCCGGCCCTTGGGTGTGCCCTGCGCCATCATCCGCCGCGCGCCCTCGCGTGCCGTGAGGATTGCGCCTTTCAAGTTGATGGCGAGGGTCTGTTCGATCTCACCTTCCGAGATGGCGGTCGCCATGCCAGCGCCGTCGACCCCGGCATTGGCGATGACCGTGTCGACTGGGGAGCCGAACGCGGCCTCGGCGGCATCGAACCCGGCGATGATGTCGGCCTCGCGCGCGACGTCCATGGTGACGGCGGCGGCTTGCGGGCCGATCCCGGCTGCGAGCGCCTCGAGGCGGTCCTTGCGCCGCGCGCCGAGCGCCACCTTCGCCCCGCTCGCCGCAAGGATGCGCCCGAAGCGGGTGCCGAGGCCCGATGACGCGCCGGTGACGAGGGCTGTGCGCCCCGAGAGGTCGAAGGAGAAGGTCATGCGGCGCTACTTAACCGCAGGCAGCTCCCCGTTGACATATTTCATCAGCGTCGTCTGGAAATGCCGCACCCGGCTGTCCTGATAGTGGCCGAGCTCCATCAGCCCGTCCTTCATCGCCTTCATCCCTTCCTGCACGTAAGGCAGGTTCGCCATGTCCTGATCGAAGACGTTGGCGAGCTGCGGGCCCATGATGTCGTTCGCCCAGGCGAAGGGCTGGTCATCGGGAATATAGGTCATGGCGACAGCGCGCGGGCGGGGTTCGCCCTTGGGGGTGGGGAACAGCAGGCGGATTTCCATGATGCACCAGTCGGGCGTGTCGCCGGGCAGCCAGCGGTACACCAGCGTCGGCAGGAAGCCGATCCACGGCGCGAAGTTGGGGAAGATGTTGTAGGTGAAATTGTCGAGGATCTCGGTGTCGGCGGCGTCCGAATAGTCGTAGCCATATTGCGCCGCGAAGCCCTGCCGCCCGGCCTCGGCAAGGATCTTGCGCGCGCCGAGCGGATCGTCGGCATCGTAGCCTTCGGGCACTTCCTCGCTGGCCGAGAAGCGGCGGTTGGTGCGCGCGTCCTGCCCGCCCGAGAACTCGTTCATCTTCTCGAGGACGTAGTCCGAATTCTTGCCCTTCACATGCGGGGAGAGCACGCCCGAGGGCGTGATCGCGCGGTTGAAGTGATCGCCGATCAGGTCGTAGCGGGTGTTGGCATCGCCGAGGAAGGCGAGCAGCTGCGGGTGGGTGGTGATCGAGTGCCAGGCCTCCATGAAGGCTTCCGCGGTCGCCTTCCAGTTGGCGGGGATCCTCTTCTGCACCCACATGCCGGTGTAGCGGTTGGCGAAATCGTAGCGTTCGTAGTGGGACGCCGCAGGGCCCAGCCAGGTCTTGAAATCGGGAAGGGCGTGGTTCTCCGTCAGCATGACGAAGCCCTGCCACAGCTCCACGCGCGCCTCGGGCAGGCTCATGTCCTTGCCTTCGAGGTGCTTGAAGTCCCACGCGCAGGGGATTTCCTTGAGGCTGCCGTCGTTCCTCCAGGTGAAGCCGTGGAAGGGGCAGCGCAGCTGAACCGAGGCGCCGCTCTCGGTGCGCAGCTTGCGGCCGCGGTGGAGGCAGGCGTTGTAGAAGGCCTTCACGCTGCCGTCCTTCTGGCGGATCAGCAGGAAGCTCTTGCCCACAATGTCGAAGACGACCGTGTCGCCCGCATCCGGCATCTCGTCCTCGCGCGCGGCGAAGAGCCAGACGTTGGGCCACATCTTCTCGCGTTCGAGGCGGGCGAATTCCTCCGAGATATAGGGCGCCACCGGCAGCGGATCGTCGCCCAGTTCCATGTGCGATTCCTCGAACAGGTAATCGGGCGCGCGGCGGGTGTCGCCGTTGAGCATGTCGGTGTAGCTGATCCCCGGGCAGCGGTCGCCGCGGGCAATGTCCTTGATCTCGTTCATGGGAATGTTCCGGTCCTCATCGGGGGGAGTGCCCCCGCCTCTCGTCCTCGCACTTTGTGCAGTGTCTCAGGGGGAGAATATCACACAGCTTCGCGCGCAGGGCACACTATCGGATTGGAGAGGAACATGGCTGTTGCCGGCAAGATCGCGTCGCTGGGCGAGGTGATGCAACTCGCCTTCGTGCCGGAGGATTTCGACGCGGCGGTGACGCATTGGACGCAGGTCATGGGCGTCGGGCCGTTTTTCCTGATCGAGGGCATTCACCTCGAGGGGATGAAGTATCGCGGCGAGCCGACCGAGGCGGTGTTCGACTTGGCGCTCGCCTATTGGGGCGACCTCCAGATCGAGCTGATCCGCCCGAGGGACGCGCATCCCTCGATCTACCGCGGCGATTATGGCGCGACCGGCAATGGCCTCCACCATGTGTGCATCCTCGTCGACGACCTCGCCCACGCCCGCGCGGTGTGCGAGGCGGAAGGGGCCGAGGTGGTGATCGAGGGGAATTTCGGCACCAGCCAGGTGATCTATGTCGATGCCGGGGGCGGGCCGGGGACGCTGGTGGAGATCCTCCAGCAGGCCAAGGATGGGCCGGACCTGTTCGGGATGATCAAGGCGGCGGGCGTGGGCTGGGATGGCGCGGAGCCGTTGAGGAAGTTGGGGTAACTCCTCTCGTCATTGCGAGCGAAGCGAAGCAATCCATGGCCCGACTTTGCGGAACGCGGTCGGTCGATGGATTGCCGCGTCGCCTGCGGCTCCTCGCAATGACGAAGAATTGCGCTGATCCGGCCCGCAGGGCCGCGAGCGCACGGCGCGAGCCGCAGGTGCTCGATCCCGCAGGGATCGAAACAGCACCGAGGACGCAGCCGCGGAGGCGGCTGCGCTAATCAGAAGCCCCCAAGTAACCCAGCTGCCCCGCCTTGAAGATCGTCTGCGCGCGGTTGACGCTGTCGAGCTTCTCGCCCGCGCGGTGGATGTGGTACCGGATCGTGGCGTGCGAGCGGCTCAGGATCATGCTGATCTCCTTGTCGGTCTTGCCGATCGCCGCCCAGCGCAGGCATTCGACCTCGCGCTTGGACAGCACGCAGTCGGAGGGGATGCGCCGCTTGGTGCGGTGGGCCTGAACGTAGCCCGCGACGAAGCAGCGCGTGACCATCGCGAACAGCGCGCCGTACTCGGCGAACTCGGCGGCGAGGTCCTCCTTGTCGCGGTCCATCGAGATGAAGCTCGACGCGGAAATCTGGCCGAAGGGCAGGTGCACCGGGATCACGATCGCGGCCTTGCACAGCGCGCGCTTCTCGAAATCGGCGAGGTCGATCTCGGCGAGGTAGTGGTTGCGCCAGCGGGTGTTGAAACCGTGCTGGTTGACCCAGAAGGGCTCGCTTTCGTAGCGGCACGCGCGCGGCAGCGGCGAGTGCAGCGCGAGGCGGTGGTCCTCCCACCAGCGCGCGCCGTCGTCGAGCCAGCGGAAGATGTCGGCGTTGAGGATCGTGCCGTCGGCATCGACCATCGGCTCCTTGGAGGAAATGTCGTCGCACACCGCGATCTGCATGCCGCGCTCCTGCGCGATGCGGGCGGGGTTGACCGCGGCATCGTGGATGTCTTCCGGGCAGGTGATGGTGACGGACTCGAGCAACTGCTCGAGCGATTCGCGGCCTTGCGGCGTCCGCAGCTCGACAACATTATGGGCCATCGTCAGCCTCGCTCCTCTCCATTGTTCTCCCGCCGATCCCTTCTAACGCAAGATTCGGCAATGTCCTCATCATTTACCTAGGGGAAGGCGGGCGCGGCAGGGGCTAGCGAAAATGACAAGGAGAGGTGCGCGGGATGGCGTTTGCGGGAGCGAATTTCGGTGTGGCGCTGAAGGCGCTGGCGCAGGCGTTCCCGCCCGAGCGGCCCGCGCTGCTGCACGGGCAGCGGGTGGTGACCTGGAGCGAGCTTGACGCCCTCACCGACCGGATCGCCGCCGGGTTGCGCGCGAGGGGCCTCCAGATCGGCGACATCGCGGGGCAGATGCTCAGGAACACCCCCGACTATATGCTCGCCTGGTTCGGCTGCGTGAAGGCGGGGGTGGTGCCGGTCAATGTGAACTACCACTACAAGGCCCGGGAGCTCGCCGACATTTTCCAGCGCTTCGGATTGAAGGCGCTGTTCACCGAGAGCGACTTTTCGGATCTGGCCCGCGAGGCGATGTCGGAGGGGGCGCTGACGGTCGATGTCGGCGGCGCGGAGTGGGCGGCGCTGTGCGGCACCCCGCTCCCCGCGGATTTCGCGCTCCACGCCGATCCCGAAGCGCTGTTCCTCACCGCCACCGGGGGCACCACGGGGATGCCCAAGGCGGTGATGTGGCCGATGGATCAGGCATGGCAGGCGTTCAACATCGGCGTCTGGCAGCGCCCGCCGGGGACGCCTCCGCTGGTCACCGCGAGCCTTGCCGAGCAGGTCGCCGAGGCCGCTGCAATCGGCCCCGATCACCCGGCGAGCACCTCGCCGCTGCTGCTGCTCTCGCCGCTGATGCACGGCGCGGGGCAATTCACCGCGATGATCCACCTCCTGAAAGGCGGCACGCTGGCGCTGCTGCCCGCGCCCAAGTTCGACGCCGATCTGGCGCTCGACGAGGCGGCGCGGCTGGGTGCGCGCGGCATCTTCATCGTCGGCGACGCTTTCGCGCTGCCGCTCGCCGACCGGCTCGACGCGCGGGGCGATGGGGCCGCGGCGCTGGCATCGCTGCGGAGCATCACCTCCTCGGGCGCGGTGTTCTCGCCTGCGCTGAAGGCGCGGCTGATCGCGCACCACCCGACGCTGACGATCGTCGACGCGCTGGGCTCCTCCGAAAGCTCGGGCACCGGCATCGTCGTCACCACCGCAGCGGGATCCTCGGGCGGGGGCAAGTTCCAGCCGCTCCCGGGCCGCGAAACGAAACTGTTCGACGAGCGCCTCTCCGAAATCCACCCCGGCACCGAGGGCGTCGGCATCGTCGCGCGCACCGGGCCGCTGCCCTTGGGCTACCTCGGCGAGGACGCGAAGAACGCGGCGACCTTCCCCGTGATCGACGGCCAGCGCTGGCTGATGACCGGCGACCGCGCGCGCTGGGCGGCGGACGGCACCCTCGAGTTCATCGGCCGCGACAACATGTGCATCAACACCGGCGGCGAGAAGGTCTTTCCCGAGGAGGTCGAAGCGGTGCTGCTCGCCCACCCCGCGGTCAAGGACGTGCGCGTGGTGAGCCTGCCCGATCCGCGCTTCGGGCGCAAGGTCGTGGCGGTGGTGCAGTTCGAAGGCGACCGCGCCGCGCTGATCGAATCGCTCGACGCCCACGCCCGCGCCGGGCTGGCGGGCTACAAGATCCCGCGGCTCTATGTGTTCACCGAGCAGTCGCTGCGGCTCAACAACGGCAAGCCGGACTACAAGACCGCGCAGGCGATTGCGGACGGGGCCGGGGGATAGGCCGGGTGGGATTGCCAAGCGGCTGAAGTGCCTGCAAGATTGCGGTCATGGCGCGCACTCCCACGACACCTGCGGCAAAGAAACCGGCCACGAAAAAGCCCGCCCGCTCGGTGGTACCCAAGCCCGCGCGGCCCAAGGGCTTAGCGCATGGCCGCTGGCTAGGCGATTTCCCGAAGCTTAGCGCCGCGGAGGAGCGGCTGGTTGGATGCTGCGCGCGAGGTGAAGCTTGGGAGCCGGATCGTTGGGATGGCAGTTGCCCCGAGGCGGCTAGCGCAGCTAACACCATCCGTGCAGCACTAATTCGCTTCCTTGCGCTGGGTGGTGATGAAGACCACCCGGTGTGTGAGGAAGGCGTGATGATGCGGGGCTCATGGGTGACTGGGACGCTCGACCTGCACCAGTGTCATTTGCCTTGGCGGCTATCCATGGTGCATTGCCATTTTGTGGAAGTGCCCATTTTCACGGCGGCGCGTTTATCAGAGTTGGCCCTTCGCAAGAGCAAGTTGCCGGGACTGCGCGCTGATCGCATGAAGGTTTCGGGTGGAGTTTTTTTGGACGAGGGATTTACTGCGACGGGACAAGTCCGCCTGCTTGGGGCAAGTATTGGCGGCGTACTTTATTGCGATGGCGGCACTTTCACCAATTCGAAGGGCATTGTTATCAGTGCTGACGGTATGAAGGTAGCGGGCAGTATATTCTTACGCAAAGCCAAAATCGACGGCGCGATCTCCTTGACTTCCGCACGGATTGGCACTTTGGTCGACGATGACGCCTGTTGGGCAGGCGGTGGGCATGTTTTGGATGGGCTGCACTATGACCGGATCATTGGTCCTACCGATGCCGAATCTCGCATCCGCTGGCTTGAGCGACAACGCCCGGACCAACTAAACAGTGATGATTGGTCGCCCCAGCCGTGGGAGCAATTGATCAAAACCCTGCGAGATATGGGACATCCTTTGGAGGCTACCAAGGTCGCGATTGCCAAGCAGGAGAGGATGCGGCGCGCTGGCAAGGTGGGCGGGCGTTTCGCGCAGTTGCTTCACTGGTTCTACGGCTTCCTCGCCGGATATGGCTACCGACCGCTAAAGACCGTGCGGGCCATGCTGGTGGTTTGGCTCCTAGCGACGGCCGCATTCCACTTCGGCGGTCAATCTGGCTACATCGGGCCGACGACACCGCTCTACAACAGCCCGGCTCTTTCCGGGGAGGTTGAGCAGCAATGCGGCCACGGAGGTGAAAGCGGCAAGACGCCGTGGACCCGCTGCTCCGCCATGCCTGCCGAGTACACCACCTTCCAACCGCTGATGTACTCGCTCGATCTAATTCTCCCGTTGGTCGACTTGCAGCAGGAGACCGACTGGGCACCGATCGTCGAAGACCCTCCGGGCAAAACCTTGTGGCCAGGCACCTTGCTACGTTGGCTGATGTGGTTCGAAATCCTGTTCGGCTGGGCGATGAGCCTGATGCTGGTCGCCGTGCTCGGAAAGCCGGTCAACAAGGACTAGCTCTGGCCCGCGCGGCTGTTCTCACCCCTCCCCGCGCAACATTCGAAGCCCCCAGCGTGCAAAAGATTCACCGCTGGATTCGAATGATTCACTCCCCATATTTTTCTTCACAGATTCAATTTGGGGCTTGCGGGCTCCGCGACTCAAGCTTGCTCCATGCGTCGCGGCTTTGACACGGGCCTGAAACACCCCCGTCATGGTAACTAGGTGCTTAATCGACCGTTGACGGGAGTCCGCGGCTGATTCATCATCTAGTGGTTCGGCGCAAATCGGACCCCCAACCCATGGTGACTTCCCCGCCGCTCCCCAGCGGAGTGATCGGGAAAGGAGTCTCCGCGGAACACGGGCCCGCCGCGCGTTCGGAACGGGATCAACCGACTTGCCCGCACGCCCGAACGGGGGCGAACTGTTGGCAAGTCTGTGGACCCGCCGGTATAGAACAGAATCAGAACATGGCCACTTGTGCCATAGCGATGATTCGGGGGACAAGTGGGGCTTCAGATGGATTTCAAGGCGAGCGACAACGTGCCGGATGATGTGATCAACGATGTGCAAACCGGCGCCAGCGCGGGGGATGAAAAGCCTGCCGAAAACGAGAAGGCGATGACGATGAAGACCACCGATACCGGTTCCGATGCGCTGATCGCGACCAAGGCTGGCGAGGCGCTGGCAGGCGCCATGGCCACGGCCATGAAGGACGCGGGCAAGACCGACAGCAAGAAGGTCAATGATCGCCGCTTCACGGTGGTGACCGATCCCTCGCGCGACGCGCGCCTCACCGATTTCGGCAAGGAAACCCTGACCGATCGCTACCTGCTGCCCGGAGAGACCTACCAGGACCTCTTCGCCCGCGTCGCGGATGCCTATGCCGACGACGAGGCGCACGCCCAGCGGCTCTACGACTACATCTCGAACCTGTGGTTTATGCCCGCGACCCCGGTGCTGTCGAACGGCGGCACCAACCGCGGCCTGCCGATCTCGTGCTACCTCAACTCGGTCGAGGACAGCCTCGAAGGGATCGTCGGCACCTGGAACGAGAACGTGTGGCTCGCCTCGAAGGGCGGCGGGATCGGCACCTATTGGGGCAATGTGCGCGGCATCGGCGAGCCGGTCGGCCTCAACGGCAAGACCAGCGGGATCATCCCCTTCGTGCGCGTGATGGATTCGCTGACGCTGGCGATCAGCCAAGGCTCGCTGCGGCGCGGGTCGGCCGCCTGCTATCTCGACATCGCGCACCCGGAAATCGAGGAGTTCCTCGAAATCCGCAAGCCCTCGGGCGACTTCAACCGCAAGGCGCTCAACCTGCACCACGGCGTGCTCGTCACCGACGAATTCATGCAGGCCGTGCGTGAAGGCGCCGAATTCACCCTGCGGTCGCCCCGCGACGGGTCGGAGCGCGGCAAGGTCGATGCGCGTTCGCTGTTCCAGAAGCTGGTCGAGACCCGCCTTGCCACCGGCGAGCCCTACATCGTCTTCTCCGACACCGTGAACCGCATGATGCCCAAGCATCACCGCGATCTCGGCCTCAAGGTCTCGACCTCGAACCTGTGCTCGGAAATCACCCTGCCGACCGGCATCGACCACTTGGGCAATGACCGCACGGCGGTGTGCTGCCTGTCTTCGCTCAACCTGGAAACCTGGGAAGAGTGGAAGGGCGACAAGCTCTTCATCGAGGACGTGATGCGCTTCCTCGACAACGTCCTGCAGGACTATATCGACCGCGCGCCGGACGAGATGGCCCGCGCCAAGTATTCCGCCGCGCGCGAGCGTTCGGTGGGCCTCGGGGTGATGGGCTTCCACTCGTACTTGCAGCAGAAGGGCGTCGCCTTCGAGAGCGCGATGGCCAAGGCGCTGAACCTCACGATGTTCAAGCACATCCACGCCAAGGCGTGCGAGGCCTCGATGCTGCTCGCCCAGGAGCGCGGGCCCTGCCCCGACGCGGCCGACATGGGCGCGATGGAGCGTTTCAGCTGCAAGATGGCGATCGCGCCGACCGCGTCGATCAGCATCATCTGCGGCGGCACCAGCGCCTGCATCGAGCCGATCCCGGCCAACATCTACACCCACAAGACCCTGTCGGGCAGCTTCATCGTCAAGAACCCCTATCTGGAAAAGCTGCTCGACAAGAAGGCCAAGAACTCGACCAATGTCTGGAACTCGATCCTCGAGCGGGGCGGCTCGGTCCAGCACCTCGACTTCCTGACGCCGGAGGAAAAGGCGGTCTACAAAACCAGCTTCGAGATCGACCAGCGCTGGCTGCTCGAATTCGCGGCCGACCGCACGCCCTATATCGACCAGGCCCAGTCGCTGAACCTGTTCATCCCGGCCGATGTCGACAAGTGGGACCTGATGATGCTGCACTACCAGGCTTGGGAGAAGGGCATCAAGTCGCTCTACTACCTGCGCTCCAAGAGCGTGCAGCGCGCAGGCTTCGCCGGCGGGGTCGAGGCCGACAACACCTCGGA
The DNA here is from genome assembly GCF_001557325.1 of Erythrobacter donghaensis. Lineage (GTDB taxonomy): Bacteria > Pseudomonadota > Alphaproteobacteria > Sphingomonadales > Sphingomonadaceae > Erythrobacter > Erythrobacter donghaensis_B. The sequence continues at coordinate 69,108 of NZ_LSJS01000151.1, read as the reverse complement.
AGCCCCGAAGATCGAGCTGAGCGCCTCGGGCGAGCAGACCGATTACGAGGAATGCCTGAGCTGCCAGTAGGCGCTCGCCGGCGTCGGTTCGGGGGGACGGCATGACGGACGAAACCAGCCAGGATCGGACCGGCGAGACGGCGCTGCGGCCGCTCGTGGCCTGCGCGGCGGCCTCGGGCGTGATGACGCTGGGCGTGCTCCAGTTCCTCGGTGAGGTCTGGGCCGACCTGCCGATCGCGGCGCGGCTGGCGATGCTCGAGGCGACGCGGACGGCGTTCTTCGCCTTCCTCTTCGCGCTCGCCGCACTGGTGCTCGGCTGGTTCGCCGGACGCAGCGCCGGTCCGCTGTGGCGCGGCGCGGTGACGCTCTTTGCGCTGCTCGCCTTCGTCGGCAGCGCGCTGATCGTCACCAACCGGATCAGCCGCGCGCTCGCCGAGCTGCTGCCGCCGGGCAGCGGCGACACGCCGAGCGATGCGGTCGGCGGCTATATCGGGGCCGGGGTGCTCGCCCTCGGCCTGCTCGCCGCCAGCCTGGTGGTGCTGGTCGTGATACGCCTGATACGAGAGGAGAACGACGCGTGACCGACAATACCGCCCCCCGCCGCCCGTGGCGCCGCTGGCTCGCCATCGCCGTGCTGATCGTGCTGTTCTTCGTGCTCTATCCCCAGCTGATGGATTTCGGCGGGGAAATCTACCGGCTGTTCTCCTGATGCCCGCGCGCCGCAGGAGCCCGGCGAAGGAAAGGGCAAGGCCATGAACATACCCGTCGCCGCCGCGTTGCTCGGCCTCGCCGTCAGCCTGTGGTTCGGCATCAATGCCGTGCGCGAGCTGAAGCGCGACACGCCCGGCCATTCGTTCAACGCCGCGATGATCCACATCGCGATGGTCGGCATGTTCGTGCCCTTCTGCCTGATCATCCTCGTCGCCTATTGGGGCCGCTGAATCCGGACGCGCTGCGTCCCCGTATCTGATACAAGAACACCTGAAGGAGTAACCCGCCCATGTCGCTGCTCGAAGCCCGCCCGACCTACAAGCCCTTCCAGTACCCCTGGGCCTACGACTTCTGGAAGCGCCAGCAGCAGATCCACTGGATGCCCGAGGAAGTCCCCCTGGGCGAGGATTGCCGCGACTGGGCGCAGAAGATCACCGATCACGAGCGCAACCTTTTGACGCAGATCTTCCGCTTCTTCACCCAGGCCGATGTCGAGGTGCAGAACTGCTACCACGAAAACTACGGCCGGGTGTTCAAGCCCACCGAGGTCAAGATGATGCTCGCCGCCTTCTCCAACATGGAGACGGTGCACATCGCCGCCTACTCGCACCTCCTCGACACCATCGGCATGCCCGAGGCGGAATACAGCGCCTTCCTCGAATACGAGGAGATGAAGGACAAGCACGACTTCCTCGGCCAGTTCGGCGTCGACACCGATGAAGACATCGCCCGCACGCTGGCAGCCTTCGGCGGCTTCACCGAGGGGCTCCAGCTCTTCGCCTCCTTCGCCATGCTGATGAATTTTCCGCGGCACAACAAGATGAAGGGCATGGGCCAGATCGTCAGCTGGTCGGTCCGCGACGAGAGCCTCCACTGCGAGGGCATCATCAAGCTCTTCCACACCTTCTGCGAGGAACGCCAGTGCCTCACCAAGGCGGTGAAGGAGGACCTGATCGACATCTGCCAGAAGACCGTCCGCCTCGAGGACGCCTTCATCGACCTCGCCTTCGAAATGGGCCCGGTCGACGGCATGAGCGCCAAGGAGATCAAGCGCTACATCCGCTACATCGCCGACTGGCGCCTCAAGCAGCTGGGCCTCCAGGAGATCTACATGATCGAGGAACACCCCCTGCCGTGGCTCACGCCGCTGCTCAACGGGGTGGAACACGCCAACTTCTTCGAAACCCGCGCGACGGAATATTCGAAGGGCGCGACGCGGGGTGACTGGAACACCGTGTGGTCGTCGTTCGACAAGCGGCAGAAGGCGAAGGCTGCGAACGAGCCGGGCGAGGGCGTTGAGGCCGAGGCCGGGCTGTTTGGGGCTGAGGCTGCGGAGTAGGGGCTAGCCTCAACGAAATGGAGTGCTGAAATCTTTAGGAGTGGGTATGCAAATTGAGGTCGCACGGAAAGTATATTTCTTTCGACTTGCAGATTACGCAGAGTTTCACCCACTCCTAGAGGATAGCATCAGGTATATCGATAACTTACCATTTGATGATCAAGGCAGGTATCTCGCAACCGGGAACGACGACACAGTATTGGCCCTTTTCGTTTCCTCGGCGAAGTATCCTATAAAATTGCAATTTGGGCGGATCCGTCGGGCGGACCTCCCGATGGTCGAAGACGCCGGCAAGATTACGCCGCTCCGTATTGCCCAAAACGCTGGGATAATCGACTGGAGCCATATTGTAATATTCGAAGATGGAACCGTCGCTGCGGAGTTCAACAAAGATGCGCCACGAATCGCACGACTCGGTGAGTATCTGTCCTTCAAGACCCGTGGCCTTCTTCCGTCAGCACCAAGATTCTACCCGCTTTTCCAACGCTCTGTAATTGAAGAACTCGAGAATTTTGAATGTGTGACGTTGTTAGAGATTGAAGCTTTAACGACTGACGCAGAAGCAATTTCTGAGGCCGACCCAAACTTGGGTGCAGCATTTGCTGCTTGCCGCAAAGCTGGCCAAGTAAAGAAAACGACAATTGTACTAAAAGCTGTGCGCGAGCCAGACACAAACCTTCGAAATCTGGCTCGAAAGCTCTTTATGAATGCGAATAGTCGTGAGGCTCTGACGACCTTAAAGGCTACAGGAAAAACGTTAGAGGGCCGAAAACCACTCGATATGCTTGAAGAATACCTCATTTCGACTGAGGAATTCATTAGAGTTGATAAACGGACTCGAGCCTTGTCTCCTGATAATGCATTTGCAACTCTCGAGCGCGCATATTTGAAGAAACGCGATCGCATTACCGATGCAGCTAAAGCAAATGGTCTTTGGTGATGTATTGGAAAAATCAGATAATATTGGATGTTTTGATCGCTGTGATTTTGGCGGCAGGCCTTACCTACGCCCCTAAATGGGGTATTGAATTATTCGACAGTGTTGACAGTCTCACAATCGTCTTAAGTGCTCGCATGTGGGTCGCGCCAGCATTGACGTTGCTTGGCATGCTGTGTGCGACGACCGCGTTTGTATTCTCTGCTATTGATAGACCGGAATTCGTGCCACTCAGAAAATCGAAATCTGAGAGTCAGCTGTGGATGGTTTTTTCTGAGGCGATATTGTGGCTGTCGTTTGCGGCATTGTTTGCAATATTTCTGTCATTGATCGATCCTGACCAAATTGGATTGTTGCTAAGAGCCGTTTCGCTTTCGATTTTGTTTTTGGTCTCAATAGCCGTCATGAAGTTCGCTTGGGTAATGCGGCAAATTATCTCAGTCAGGGTTGCACAAAGCGCAGAAAAGTAGAGGGTTGATGGGGGCTAGCGCGGTTGTGTCCGAAAATGAGCTCCCCTCGCCCCTTGGCGCAGGCCCATCCCGCTGCGACTAAGCGGCAGAGCCGCCAAGTCTCGCGCCCTTCCCGCGAGCGGGAAGGGTCATCAGAGCGCCCCGATTCCGATCACTTGCCGCCGGTAGTCCCCCTCCCGCTTGCGGGAGGGGTTAGGGGTGGGCACTTCCACTCCCTTTCAACGCCCGCAGCCGCTCGACCTCCAGCCGGATCGCGGTCACCACGCCTTCGACATTGTCCCGCACATCATCATTGGTGAACCGCAGCACCGTGAACCCGTGCGCCGCCATCCACGCGTCACGGCGCGCATCGCGCTCGGGGGCGCAGTCGTGGCTGAAGCCGTCGAGCTCGACCACCAGCGAAAGCTCGCGGCACAGGAAGTCGGCGAAGAACGGGCCGACCGGCATCTGGCGGCTGAACTTCGCGCCCGTCTGGCTCTTCGACAGGAACGCCCAAAGCGCCCGCTCCGGCCCCGTCGCTTCGCGCCGCAGCGCGCGGGCGCGTGCGGTGTTGCGAGGCTTCCAGTCAGGCATTTCAGAGGTTTAACTGAAGGCGGGCATTGCGACAAGACGGGCCCACCCCTAACCGTTGTGGCTGCGCCACACCTGCGGGAGGGGGTGATCGGAGACGCGTGGCTCAGCTCACGGGTAGGCACGAAAACAGGCATCGGCCCGAAAAGCAGAGCGCAACGCACCCGCGCCCCCACACCTCCCGCGCGGCGTGGGGTTGCCCGGTCATGCCCGCTGCAACCCCGTCGCCAGCCCGCAAGCCGGGATGGCCTCCGGCCCGGGCGCCTCAATCGGCGGTTTCGTCTCGCGGCGTGGTGCGGCGGTCGGTGCCCGAGCGGCGATCGCTCTTGCGGCGGTCGGCCCCCTCGAAGGGCGCCTGCGCCTGGCGGCGGTCGCCGTTGCGGCGTCCTCCGCCCGATGGGTCTGCGGCTCCCTGCGGGGTGCCGTTGCTGTCTGCGCTGTCGTCGCTCATGCCCGCGTCTCCTCGGCGCTGGCTTCCGCGGCTTGCGGAAAGGCAGCGGTTGGTGAAGTTTCAGCTCTGCGACCGCGACGAGGTTAACACCGACTTCCGGGAATTCCTAATCTAGTTTACCCCGCTCACCAAGCCGCTTGGCCGCGCGCGCCAAGCCCGCTAGGGCGCGGGCCGAGATGCGCGAGATGCGCGCTGGGAACGATGCCGGTGACCGAGAAGACGATCCATCCGCGGGCCGAGACGCCCGACCTCGCCAAGGCCGAAGTGCTGATCGAGGCGCTGCCCTACTTCCAGCGCTATGCCGGGCGGACCTTCGTGGTGAAGTATGGCGGCCATGCGATGGGCGATCCCGAAGCCGCGCGCGACTTTGCCGAGGACATCGTGCTCCTGAAGGCGGTCGGCATCAACCCGGTGGTGGTCCACGGCGGCGGCCCGCAGATCGGGCAGATGCTGAGGCGCCTGGGGGTGGAGAGCACCTTCGTCGACGGGCTCCGGGTGACCGACGAGGCCACCGCCAAGGTCGCCGAGATGGTGCTCTCGGGCGCGATCAACAAGGAGCTGGTCGGCTGGATCGCCGGCGCAGGCGGCAAGGCGATCGGCATCTCGGGCAAGGATGGCGGGCTGGTGACCGCGCGCAAGGTCAGCCGCACCACCCGCGACCCTGACAGCAATATCGAACAGGCGGTCGACCTCGGCTTCGTGGGCGAGCCTGCCGCGGTCGACACCACGCTGATCGACACCGTGGTGGCCGCGGGCATGATCCCGGTGATCGCGCCGATTGCTCCCGGCGAGGACGGGGCGACCTACAACATCAACGCCGACACCATGGCGGGCGCGATCGCGGCGGCACTGGGCGCGGCGCGGCTGTTCCTGCTGACCGACGTGGCGGGCGTGCTCGGCGCGGACGGGGAGCTGCTCACCGACCTCACCCCCGCCGACATCGCGCAGCTGCGCGAGGACGGCGTGATCCGCGGCGGGATGGTGCCCAAGCTGGAAACCTGCGTCGCCGCGGTGCAATCGGGCTGCGAGGCGGCGGTGGTGCTCGATGGCCGGGTGGGCCACGCGATGCTGCTCGAATTCTTCACCGCCCGCGGGGCCGGCACGCTGGTTCGCGCGTGAGGCTGGAACCGGGGCGCGGGAACACTATGGCGCGAGGCGTATTAACAGGCTAATACGCCTACCAAGGGACAAGACCGGGCGCAGGCCAGCCACACGGCAAGCCGCCGCCTTCGTAACGGAAACGGATCGCAATGACTCAGGCATTGGTTGATATTCTCGGCATGGTGATCAGCACGGCCAACATGCTGTTGATCATCTGGTTCATCATCGGGCTGCTGTTCGCCTTCAACGTGGTGAGCCCGCGCAACCAGTTCGTCTTCGCGGTGCACGATGCGCTCTCGCGCCTGTTCGAGCCGGCGCTGCGCCCGATCCGGCGCATCATGCCCGATACCGGCGCGATCGACTTCTCGCCGATGGTGTTCATGATCCTGCTCGCGGCGGTCTCGCGGGTCGTGCAGGGCCTCGCCTACTGATGCCGGATCCCCTCCAGACCTTGGCGGCGCGGATCGACGGGAAGGCCTTCGCGGACGCCTTGCGGGCGAAGATCGGCGCAGGCGCGGCGGACTTCACGCTTGCCGCCGGGCGCCGTCCGGGGCTGGCGGTGGTGCTGGTCGGCGATGACGCGGCGAGCCAGGTCTATGTCGGCGCCAAGGGCCGGGCCTGCGAGGAGGCGGGGATCGCGAGCTTCGAGCATCGCCTGCCCGCCACCACCTCTTCGGCCGAGCTGCTGACGCTGGTCGAGCGGCTGAACCGCGACCCCGAGGTTGACGGCATCCTCGTCCAGCTGCCGCTGCCGCAAGGTCTCGACGAGCAGGCGGTGATCGCCGCGATCGATCCCGACAAAGATGTCGACGGCTTCCACGTGATCAACGCCGGGCGGCTCGCGGTCGGGCAGAGGGGCTTCGTCCCCTGCACGCCGCTGGGGTGCCTGATGCTGCTGCAGGATCACTTGGGCAACCTCAGCGGGCTGGAGGCGGTGGTGATCGGGCGCTCGAACATCGTCGGCAAGCCGATGGCGCAGCTGCTCACCGATGCCAATGCCACCGTCACCCTCGCGCACAGCCGCACCCGCAACCTGCCGGAGGTGGTGCGCCGCGCCGACATCGTGGTTGCCGCCGTGGGGCGGCCGGAGATGGTGCGCGGGGACTGGATCAAGCCGGGCGCGACCGTGATCGATGTCGGCATCAACCGCTTGGCCCCCACCGAAGACAAGCCCAAGGGGCGGCTGGTGGGCGATGTGGCCTATGCCGAGGCCGCCGCGGTCGCGGGCGCGATCACCCCGGTGCCGGGCGGAGTGGGGCCGATGACGATTGCGGTGCTGCTCCGGAACACGCTGGTCGCCGCGCATGCTCACGCCGGAATGGAGCCGCCCGAGGGATTATGAACCACGCCCGCCTGCTCGTCGCCGCCGCGCTCTGCGCCGGTCTTGCCGCTTGCGCTGGCGGCGGGGGGCCGCCCAAGCCGACCAAGCGTCAGGTGGCGATCATCGACCGCGCGCTCGCGACCGCGCCGGGGGCCGCGCAGCCGAGCACCATCGTCGCCGCCGAGATCGCCTTTGCCCGGGACGCGCAGGAGCTGGGCCAGTGGACCGCCTTCGCCAAGTATGCCGCGCCCGGTGCGCTGCTGCATGGCCCGGGCGGCCCCTTCCCCATCGCCCCGTGGCTGGCGACGCGGAAGGATCCGCCGCAGGCCGTCACGTGGAAGGCGCGCACCGTGGTGATGAGCTGCGACGGTGCGGTCGCGGTCAGCCAGGGGCGGTTGCGCGGGCCCGACGGCACGGTCGGCAATTTCGTCACCGTGTGGGAGCGCCAGCCCGATGGCGCCTATCGCTACGTCTTCGATGTCGGCGGGCCCGACGTGCCGCAGCCCCCGCCACCGGCGAAGGTCGAGGCGCAGCCGGGCGACATCGTGGTGACGGAGATCGACGCGATCCAGGGCCTCGTCGCCACGTGCCCGCGCCCCGGTGCGCCGGTTCCGCCGCCGCCCGCGATCCCGCTCGGGGAGGATGGCAAGACCGACGCCAGGCTCTCGCGCGACGGCACGCTGCGCTGGCGCTGGGAGCACCGCGCCGACGGCACGCGCTATATCGCCGCCGACTACTTCCAGCAGGGCCGCTGGCTGACGGGGATCGAACAAAGCCTTGTGCCGACCGGCGATTGATGTGAGGGGGCGCCAGAGCCTTCCGCCATGCTGACCGAGACTTTCCTTTCCGCCTTCGTCACCCTGTTCGTGGTGATCGATCCGCCCGGATGCGCGCCGATCTATGCCGGGCTGACCAAGGGCGCGAGCGTGGCGCAGGCGCGGAGCATGGCGCTGCGGGCGACCGGGATCGCGAGCGTCATCCTGCTGATCTTCGCGCTGTTCGGGCAGGAGCTGCTGGGCGCGCTGCACATCGAGCTGAACTCGTTCCGCATCGCGGGCGGGCTGATGCTGTTCTTCATCGCCTTCGACATGGTGTTCGAAAAGCGCACCCAGCGCCGCGAGGAACGCGCCGAGAAGATCGCCGCCACCCCCGAGATCGAGGACGTCTCGGTCTTCCCGATGGCGATGCCGATGCTGGCGGGGCCGGGCGCGATCGCGGCGATCATGCTGCTGATGAACGAGGCGGATGGCAACCTGCCCGAGCAGGGCCAGATCCTCGCCGCGCTGGCCGCGGTGCTGGTCATCACTGCGGCCGCGCTGGTCGCGGCAGGCCCGCTGATCCGGCTGCTCGGCGACAAGGTCGAAGCGGTCATCACCCGCCTCCTCGGCGTGCTGCTGGCGGCGCTCGCGGCGCAATATGTGATCGACGGGCTGAAGGGCAGCTTCGGGCTCTGAATCGCCTTGTCGCGTTTTAACAAAAACGTAACGATAACAACACTAACCCTGTCGCTATCCCGTCGGGTGCAGGGTTGACACCCCTCCGGCCTTCGCGGATACCTTGTACCGGAACGAGACAGTGCGCGACAGCGCCGGGGGATCAGTGGGAATTTCGCTCCAGAAGAGCCAGTCGGTCAGCCTCGCCAAGGAGGCCCCGCACGGCCTGTCCCAGATCAGCCTCGGAGTGGGCTGGGACGTCGCCAAGAAGGGCTTCCTCGGCGGATTGCTGGGCGGCGGCGGGGACATCGATCTCGACGCCTCGTGCATCACCTTCGACGTCGACAAGGCCGTGCTCGAACAGGTGTGGTTCGGCAAGCTCACCAACGCCGCCGGCACAATCCGCCACAGCGGCGACAACCTCACCGGCGAGGGTGACGGCGATGACGAGAGCATCGCGATCGAATTGGACCGATTGGACGCGCGGGTCGAACACATCGTGCTCACCGTCAACTCCTTCCGCGGGCAGACCTTCGACAAGGTCGCCAATGCCTTTGGCCGGGTGGTCGACAAGAAGAGCGGGCGCGAGCTCGCGCGCTTCGACATTTCGGATTCCGGCCCGCATACCGGCCTGATCCTCGCCCGCCTGTCGCGCGCCGGAGGCCAGTGGGACTTCAAGGCGATCGGCGAGCGTACCTCGGGGCGCACCGTCCACGATCTCACCGCGCCCGCCCGCGCCATTCTTTGACCTGAACCCATCCCGGCCCGGCGCGCGAGGGGCGCGCCCGCCGATCAAGACCTGGAGCATATTCGCATGCAGCTGCAACGTGGGGAAAAGCGCTCGCTGTCCGACCTGGGGGTCGGCAGCAATTGCGAGGTGAAGGTCGAGTTCGGCCTCGACGGGATCGACATCGCCGCCTTTGGCCTCGAGCCCGGCCAGAAGATCGGCGACGATCGCTATGTCGTGCTGTTCTCCAACCCCGCGACCCCGGGCGGCGAGGTGCGCATGGCGAGCGCGGGCAACACCGCGACCTTCACGCTCGAACTCGACCGCCTCCCCGCGAACATCGACCGCATCGTCTTCACCGCCACCCATGACAGCCGCTCGGTCGGCGAAAGCCGCCCGCTGATGGTGACGATCGACGGCGGCAAGGCGAGCTTCGATGCCGCGGCCGCGCTCACCAACGAGAAGGCGGTGATGCTGGCGGAAATCTACCGGCACTCCTCGGGCTGGAAGATCGGCACGATTGCCGCAGGCTTCGCGGGCGGGCTTGCCGCGTTGATCGGGCATTTCGGCGGCGAGGTCGCCGATGCGCCCGCACCGCCGCCCCCGCCGAAATCGCATGGATCTGCGGCAATGCCGAACCCGTGATGACCTTTGCCAACCCGCGCTTTGCCGCCCTGATCGAGGGCGCTGCGGCGGGCGAAGTACATCAGGTGGACGAACACCACGCTGCCGACGGTCTTTTCGAAACCGCCGCTCTCGCCGCACTCCCGCCCGCGCCCCACGCCTACGACCTCGGCCTCGGCCTTGCCCCCGATCGCCCGCTCTACATGATGTACACCAGCGGCACGACCGGCCGGCCCAAGGGCTGTCTGCAAGCGGGAAGCGCGGTTGCCGCGAGCGCCTTGGGCTTCGCACAGCATCGCCGCTTCACCGCCGACGAAGTGCTGCTGTCGGTCAATCCGCTGTTCCATGTCGTCGGCATGCAGCAGGTGGCGGCGATGCTCGCCTGCGGGGGCACATCCGTGTTCGCGGGGCGCGACGACGATAGCGCCGCGATCCTCGAGTTGCTCCACCGCGAGGGCTGCACCACCACCAGCGCCTTTCCCACCATCTCCTTCCCGTGGCAGGCGATGAACCCGGTCCGCGACGGCCGCATGCCGCTCACCAACTACACCGGCGGGGCGGGCATGGGGCGGCCTCAGATGTACGAGTTCATCGAGACCGATTGGGACGCCCGGGTCGTCGGCGGCTACGGCCAGACCGAGATCTGCGGCTTTGCGACCTTCATTGACTATCCCGACATGCTGGAGCACCCCCGCTCGATCGGCTGGACGCTGCCGCATGTCGAAATGACCGTGCTCGACCCCGAGGGCAACCATCTTCCCCCGGGCGCGGAGGGCGAATTGTGCCTGCGCGGCCCGGCGGTGATGCTCGGCTACTGGCGCAACCCCGAGGCGAGCGCGGCTGCCCTCGGCCACGGCTGGCTGCGCACCGGCGACCTCGGCACGATGGACGAACGCGGGCTCGGCTACCTCCTCGGGCGCGCCAAGGAGCTGATCAAGACCGGCGGCGAGAACGTCTACCCCGCCGAGGTCGACGCGGTCTTCGCCGCCATGCCCGAGGTCGCCGACGCAGGCTGCTGCGGCGTGCCCGACAGGCAATGGGGCGAGGCGGTCAAGGCCTTCGTGGTGCTGAAGCCCGGACACACGCTCACCCGCGCGGAGATCACCGCCCGCTTCAAGGGGCAGATCGCAGGCTACAAGCGCCCGCGCTACATCGAGTTCGTCGACAGCCTGCCGCGCGATCCGATCGGCAAGCTGCTGCGCCAGGAGTTGTCGGCACGCCCGGTCGGCCCCGATCAAGCCGCCTGACACCTTCCCGGCTCCCCGCGATTCCCGCGTAAGGAACCTGACGGGGGGCACGCCTCACCAGCGCTTAGCGGCCCCCGCATTATCTGCAAACCCCGCAAGATGCAGAGAAAACCGGGCCCATCGCCGCGGTGCAGTCTTGCATCGAGGGCGAGGCCATGCAGCATTTGTCGGTCAGTGCGAGGATCATCGCGGCGCTGCTGCGCTGCATCATGTTGCTGGGTGCGAGCACCCTGCCGACCGCCGCCCTGCACGCCGGCAATGCCGAGAGCGCCGAGGATGGCGAGGCCGCCGAGGATGCGTCGGTCTTCACGCTCGAGGGCGAATATGTGCTCGACATCGTCGGGGTGGCGCAAGGCGAGCGCAGCGGCGTGCGCCATGTCGACCTGCTGACCCTCACCGGCACGCTCGATCTCGAGGCCGCCGCCGGGTGGCGCGGCGCGCAGCTGGTCGGCGAGGTGATCGCGGGCACCGGGCGCGAACCGAACCTGCTGGCGGGCACGCTCCAGGGCATCGACAATGCCGAGGTCGCGCATAATCGCGTCAAGCTCTACCAGTTCTACCTTGCCAAGGACTTCGCCGATGCCGGGGTGCGCCTGGCTGCGGGGTTCATCGATCTCAACGCCGAATTCTACAGCAACGAGGCCGCAGGGCTGCTGATCGCGCCTGCCTTCGGGATCGGCTCGGAGCTCGCGGCCACCGGCCCCAACGGCCCGGCGATCTTCCCCTCGACCGCACCCACCCTGATGGTGCACGTCGAGCCCACCGCCACCACCTATGCGAGCCTCGCGCTGGTCAATGCCGAGAGCGGCGTGCTGGGTGATGCGGGCGGGATCCCCGCGATGCTGCGCGAGGGCGCGCTGGTGATCGGCGAGGCCGGGGTGACGAGCTTCGGCAAGCTGGCGCTGGGGGCGTGGACCTACACCCGCCGCCAGGATGATCTGCGCCTCGTCGATGCCGCGGGCGATCCGCTGCGTCAGCGCGCGGCGGGCGCCTATCTGCTGGTCGAAGTGCCCATCGGCACGTCGAAGCAAGCCTCCGAGCCCGATACGCCGGCGGCGAGCCTGTTCCTTCGCGCAGGGATCTCCGATGGCGACACCACCCCCTATTGGGGCGGTTGGCAGGCCGGGGTGCTGGTCAATGGCGTCTTCACCGGGCGGCCCGACAGCCAATTCTCCGCGGGGGTTAACCAGGCCTTCCTGACAGGCAGGTTCCGCCGCAACGAGGCCGACGCGGGCATTGCCCGCGGCCCGAACGAAACCGGGTTCGAGATCACCTATGCCGACCGCGTCGCCCCGTGGCTGACGCTGCAGCTCGACAGCCAGTATGTCCGCAGCTCCGACCGCAGCCCGGGCGCGCGCGATGCGGTGATCTTCGCCCTGCGCTTCATCCTCACCGGCGCGGCAAGCCGGTGAGCGCGCCCTCGCCTCCATCCGGGAACCCGCCAGCATGACAATCAAGACCCGTGCCCTCATCCTTGCCGCCGTGCTGCTCGGCCTGACGCTGGTGCAGACCGCCGCCACCGCCTGGCGCGACTACAGCCGCATGCAGAGCGATGCCGAGGGCGAGCGGCTGGTGGGAATGCTGCGCAACCACATGGTCGGCGACATGATGCACGACGCGGTGCGCGGCGCGGTCTATGCGGCGCTCTACGGCGCGGCGAGCGGGAACCCCGCGCAGATCGCCGCCGCGCGCAAGGATCTGGCCGAGTATTCCGCCAATTACCGCACGATCATGGCCGAGAACCGCAAGGATGCCGATGCGGCCGAGCAGGAGAAGATGATCGCGCTGCTCGCCAAGACCGACGCCGATGTCGAGGCCTATCTCGGGATCGCGAAGAAGATGGTCGAGGCCGCCGCCGGGGATCGCGCGCGGGCCGAGGCGCTGTTTCCCGAGTTCAATGCCAAGTTCGACACGCTCGAGGAATCGATGGAGGCGATCGGCCTCGTGTTCGAGGATCTGCTCGCGCAGAAGAATGCTGCAGCGCAATCGAGCAGCTGGCTGCTGCTGGTGTTCTTCGCGCTGCTCTCGCTGGCGGTGCTGGCGGGGACGGTGTGGATGGTCCGCCGCGCGATCGTAGCCCGCCTGATCAGACTTGCCGAACGGCTCGGGACGCTGGCTGCGGGCGATTTTGCCGCCGCTATCCCCGAGGCCGATACCTCCGACGAGATCGGCGACATCGCCCGCGCCGCCGAGGTGTTCCGTGCCGCCGCCCTGTCGAAGCAGAAGGCCGACGCCCAGCAGCACCTGGTTGTGGGTGCCCTCGCCGACGGGCTGAAGGCGCTCGCCGCGCGCGATCTCACCTGCCGGATCGCCACGCCGTTCGCGGCCGAATACGAGGCGCTGCGCGAAAACTTCAACCGCACCGCGCAGGAATTGGCGGGCGTGATCCGCGAGGTGGTGAATGCGGCCGAGGGGGTAACCAGCGGCGCGGGCGAGATCCACGCGGCCTCCGACGACCTTGCCAAGCGCAACGAATTGCAGGCCGCCCGGGTCGAGCAGACCACCAGCGCGATGGGCGAGATCGCAAGCGGCGTCCAGGGCACCGCCGCCAGCGCCCGCGATGCCGAAAAGACCGTGGGCGAGGCGCAGAACGAGGTCGCGACCGGCGGCGCAGTGGTGCGCGACGCGATGGAAACGATGACCGCTATCGAGCAATCCTCGCACGAGGTCGCGCAGATCATCACCCTGATCGAGGGGATCGCCTTCCAGACCAACCTCCTCGCCTTGAACGCCGGGGTCGAGGCGGCGCGCGCGGGCGAATCCGGCAAGGGCTTTGCCGTGGTCGCCAACGAGGTGCGCGCCCTCGCCCAGCGCTCGGCCGAAGCGGCGAGCGACATCACCGCGCTGATCACCGCGAGCGCCGGCCATGTCGAGCGGGGGGTCGCGCTGGTCGGCCGCACGGGCGAGGCCTTCGACGCGATCCTCACCCATGTGGCGCGCACCAGCGAGCATATCGCCCGGATCGCCGAGGCCTCCTCGGTGCAGGCCGACAGCTTGCAGCAGGTCAGCAGCGCGGCGCGCGAGATGGACCGGATGACCCAGCAGAACGCCGCAATGGTCGAGGAGGCGACTGCGGCGGCGAGCGGGCTCACGCGGCAGGCGCAGGGTCTTGCGGCACTGGTGGCCGATTTCCGGCTCGAGGCGGGTGCGATGGGCGCAGCCGCGGCTTCTGCGGAAGACCGCTGGGCAGCCTAGGCGCGTGCCGTCTCCAGCGCCACGCGGCCTTCCTCCTCTCGCGCAAGCGCCCGCTGGTAGGCGGGGCGGGCGGTCAGGCGCTCGCGGTAAGCCTTGAGGCTTTCGGGGACGCCTTCGTCGAGTCCCACGCTTGCCGCGAGGATCAGCGCGTAGCCGACGCAGATGTCGGCGACGGTGAAGCGGTCGGCGCACAGGTATTCGCGGGTCTCGAGGCGCTGCTCCACCTTGATCAGGCGCTTGTGGAACCACTTGGCGTAGGCGTGCCCCGCCTCCTGCAGCCCCTTGTCTTTCTCGAACAGGCAGAAGCGCATGTAGACCGTCTGCGGGAAGGTGATCGTGGCGTCCGCGTGGTAGGTAAAGTCGAGGTATTCCCCATAGTCCCGCTCGCCCGGAGCCACCGCGAGATCGGTGGTACCGCCGCGCGTGGCGAGGTAGTGCGCGATCGCGCAGCTCTCGGTCAGCCGGGTCTCGCCATCGACCAGCATCGGCACGGTGCCGAGCGGGTTTACGGCCATGTATTCGGGCGCGAGGTAGCGCGGGGGGAACGGGAGAATCCGGAGGTCGATCTCGACCCCCGCTTCCTCGGCCGCCCAGGTAGCCCGCAGGCCGCGCGATCGCGCGCAGGTGTAGAGGACAGGTGTGGTCATATGCGCGGACTTAGTGCCCCTCGCCCGCGCCCACACCCAGCACTTTGTGCAGGACAAAGGCGATGATGGTGCCCAGCACCACCCCGACCACCGCTGAAAGCGCAGCATAGGTCGCCCAGCCCGCCACCCCGCCGAGCGCTCCCGCTGCGGCCGCGACGGCCCCCTCGGCCCCGTGGATCAGATCGTAAAGCCCGTGGAAGCCCACCTCATGCGTGCCGTGGACGATGATCCCGCCGCCCACCCACAGCATCGCGATGGTGCCGATCACCGAAAGGGCCACCAGCAGCTTGGGCACGAAGCGCAGCAGGAAATGGCCCAGGCCCTGCTTCCAGCTATCGGCCTGCTTGGTGAGGTAGAGGCCGACATCGTCGATCTTCACGATCACCGCCACCGCGCCATAGACCACCACCGTGACAATGACTGCCACCAGCGCGAGCGCAATGCCCCGCTCCCACCAGCTCGGCAGCTCGAGCGCGGCGAGCGTGATCGCCATGATCTCGGCGGAGAGGATGAGGTCGGTGCGGATCGCCCCGCCGACACGCTCAATCTCGAAGGCGACCGGGTCGACGATCTCGTCCTCCAGCGTCTTGCCGTGCTTGGCCCCGCCCAGTTTCTCCATGACCTTTTCCGCGCCCTCGTAGCACAGGAAGGCCCCGCCCAGCATCAGCAGGTAAATGATCGCTTGCGGCAGAAACTCGGACAGCAGGATCGCGCCGGGTAGCAGGATCAGCAGCTTGTTCTTCAAGCTGCCCTTGGTGATCTTCCAGATGATCGGCAATTCGCGCGCGGGGCTGAGGCCGGTGACGTAGCTGGGTGTGACGGCCGCGTCGTCGATGACAACGCCCGCGGTCTTGGAACCGGCCTTGCCAGCGGCCACGGCGATATCATCGATCGAGGCGGATGCGGCGCGCGCGATCACCGCCACGTCGTCAAGCAAGGCGACCAATCCTGATGGCACGGAAACTTCCCCCTTGTGCGAACCCTCGTTAAACTCGCCGAGTGCCCTGCCTGTTCCCTGCGCACAAGACTTGCAATTGCCCGCCAAAGCTGTAAGGGGCCGCGCTTCGCACGGGATGCGCCCTTGCGATTATCGAAGAAAGCCGGAGGGGCCCCGTCTTTGCCGACGGATCAGCCAGCGATCGGCAGGAAGTGAAAGGAACGCGAAGATGGCGCTCTACGAGCACGTCTTTCTTGCGCGTCAGGATCTGAGCCAGGCTCAGGTCGACGCGCTGGCGGCGCAAGCCACCGAAATCGTCGAGGCCGGTAACGGCAAGGTCACCAAGACCGAGACTTGGGGCCTCAAGTCGCTCGCCTACAAGATCGAGCGCAACCGCAAGGCGCACTTCGTGCTGCTCAACATCGATGCCCCCGGCAACGTCGTCGCCGAGCTCGAGCGCCAGACCCGCATCAACGAAGACATCATCCGCTACATGACCATCCGCGTGGAAGAGCACGAGGAAGGCCCCAGCGTGATGATGCGCAAGAACGAACGCGAGCGTAAGCGCCGCGAAACCCGTGAGGAGCGCGACTGATGGCCCGCCCGTTTTTCCGCCGCCGCAAGTCCTGCCCCTTCGCGGCCAAGGACGCCCCCAAGATCGATTACAAGGACGTGCGCCTGCTGCAGGGCTTCATGTCCGAGCGTGGCAAGATCGTGCCTTCGCGCATCACCGCCGTCTCGGCGAAGAAGCAGCGTGAACTGGCCCAGGCGATCAAGCGCGCGCGCCAGATCGGCCTGCTGCCGTTCATCGTGAAGTAAGAGGAGAAAGAGACATGGACATCATTCTCCTCGAGCGCATCGAAAAGCTCGGCTCGATCGGTGACGTCGTCACCGTGAAGGACGGCTATGCGCGCAACTTCCTGCTGCCGCAGAAGAAGGCCCTTCGCGCCAACGAAGCCAACCGCAAGGTCTTCGAGGCTAACCGCGAGCGTCTCGAAAAGGAAAACGCCGAGCGTCGCACCGTCGCCGAAGCCCAGGGCGAGAAGGTCGCGGGCGCGGAAGTGGTGCTGATCCGCGCCGCCTCGAACGCCGGCCAGCTCTATGGTTCGGTCAGCGTGCGCGACATCGTCGCCGGGCTTTCGGAACAGGGCCATAGCGTCGACAAGCGCATGGTCATCCTCGGCGCGCCGATCAAGACCATCGGCATGCATGACGTGACGATCGCTCTCCACCCCGAAGTGCGCGTCACGGTCAAGGCCAACGTTGCCCGCTCGGACGACGAAGCCAAGCTCCAGAGCGAAGGCGTCGACGTGCTGGCGGCGATGTTCGCCGACGAACAGCGCGAGATTGAGGAACAGGCCGAAGCGACCCGCATCGACACCAGCCTCGAGCCCGGCGAGATCCCGGCCGAGCTGCTCGAAGGCGGCGAGGACGCGTAAGACATTCGGTCCCAACCGGCCCCACACACAGCAAGGGCGCGAAGATCACCTCGATCTTCGCGCCCTTCTTGTAAACGGCGTCCGCAATCGCGAAGATGCTGCCACACAACGATAACAAGAAAGGAGCAGAGAAAACTGCCATGATCGACATTCCCGCTATCCTCAGCCAGCTTCAGCAGCACTATGACGACGCGGTGCGCACCTTGCGCGAGGACGTCATCGCCTTCGGGAAGAACGGCACTCTGCCGGCCCCCGCCAAGCGCGCCGACGGCTCTTATGCCTATCCGCAGATCACCTTGCGCTACGCCGGCGTGGGCGAGCCGAAGGATCGTAGCCGCGCTTTCGGACGGCTCGAGGCCCCGGGCACCTATTCGACCACCGTCACCCGCCCCGATCGCTTCGCGCAATACCTGACCGAGCAGCTTGCGCTGATCGCGGAGGAATACGAGGTCGAGGTCACCGTCAGCCGCTCGCGCCAGGAAATCCCTTTCCCCTATGTGCTCGACGGCGAGGCGGGCGCAGCGATGGTCGGCATCGCCCCGCGCGAGATCGCGGCGCACTTCCCCGCGACCGATCTCGCCCTGATCGGCGATGAACTGGCCGACGGGATCGAGGTCGACGGCGACCATGACATGCCGCTTTCGCTGTTCGATGGCCTGCGCACCGATTACTCGCTCGCGCGGCTGAAGCACTACACCGGGAGCGAGGTCAGCGACTTCCAGGACTTCGTGCTGTTCACCAATTATCACCGCTATGTCGATGAGTTCGTGAACTGGGGCGCGCAGGCGATCGGCACCGACGGCTATGTCGCGCTGACAGGCGCAGCCGGGCTCGATATCCGCCAGCCCACGCCCCACGCGCAGGATCAGCTCAACGACACCGCCTGGCGCAAGCACCAGATGCCCGCCTATCACCTGATCCGTGAGGACGGGAGCGGGATCACGCTGGTCAACATCGGCGTCGGCCCCTCCAATGCCAAGAACATCTGCGATCACCTCGCGGTGCTGCGTCCGCATGCGTGGATGATGATCGGCCACTGCGGGGGGCTGCGCTCGACCCAGAAGATCGGCGACTTCGTGCTCGCCCACGCCTACCTGCGCGACGATCACGTGCTCGACGCGGTGCTGCCGCCCGAAATCCCGATCCCGCCGATTGCCGAAGTCCAGCAGGCGATGGCGCTCGCGGCCGAGCAGGTCTCGGGCGTGCAGGGCGCCAACCTCAAGCAGCGCATGCGCACCGGGACGGTCGTCACCACCGACGATCGCAACTGGGAGCTGCGCTATTCCTCGTCAGCGACCCGCTTCTCGCAGAGCCGCGCGATCGCGATCGACATGGAGAGCGCGACCATCGCCACCCAAGGCTACCGCTTCCGGGTGCCCTACGGGACGCTGCTGTGCGTATCCGACAAGCCGCTCCACGGCGAGATCAAGCTGCCGGGGCAGGCAAACAAGTTCTACGAGGAAACGATCGCCGCGCACCTGCAGATCGGCATCGTCGCGGTCGCCCGCCTGCGCGACGAGGGTGACCGGCTGCACTCGCGCAAGCTGCGCGCGTTCAACGAACCGCCGTTCCGCTAGGCGGAACGGACGGGGGCAACGAACCGCCGTTCCGTTAAGGTGTGTAGGGCGGCGCCCCCCGCGCCGCCCTAACCTCGGCTCACAGGTCGTCCCTGTCGCCCGAGAGCTCGATTTCCTTGTCGTCGGCGGTCTCGGCGGCGATGTCGAGCATGCTCGACAGCTCGCTCGAGGTCGCGCTGTCGAGCACCTTGATGACGAAATAGAGTACGTCGCCGCGGATTTCCCAGCTGCCCATCTTCATTTGGCCCGAGTTGGCGAGCAGCTCGAGCGCAGCCTCGCCGCCGATCCCGTCCTTCTCGACGCGCCCGGCCGGCGAGAACACCTCGCGGATGGTCAGGCCCGACACCGTCTGGGTCGTGCCCGAGACGAACACCAGCTGGGTGCGCCCTTCCTTGGAATAGTTGAAGGTGAGCTTGTAATCGCCGTCATCGTCGACCTCGTACTTGAGGCCCTCGCGGTCGAGCCGCCTCTCAACGCTAGCATCCTCGGCAGCGGCCGGAGCCGCAGTGGCGGCGGCCACGCCCGCCAGGACCGACAGCGACAGGAGACGGCAAATGATCATGAAATTCCCTCCGTTGGTAACCCACAGCCGAGGCATAACCGATTCGCCCCCCGACTGGCTTGGATTAATTGGTCAGCCCTGGTGCGAATCGCGCGCAAGGTGACGCGCCTGTGCCGCTCGGCTAGGCTTGCGGGCCGACGCCCTCGACAGGAGAGCCACCCATGACTCATCCACCACTCTCACGCTCGATCGCGGGGCGCTGTGCGATCGTCACCGGCGCTGCTAGCGGTATTGGCCGGGCGAGTGCGCTGCTGTTCGCCGCCGAGGGCGCGCGTGTCGCCGTAGTCGACCGCGACGGCGAGGCTGCCGCGGCCGTGGCGGCGCAATGCGGCGGGGAGGCGCGCGCCTATGCGCTCGACGTCGCCGACGCCAAGGCGATTGCCGCCACCGTCGCGCGGATCGGTGCGGATTTCGGCGGGATCGACATCCTCGTGAACAACGCGGGCGTCTCGAGCTTCTGCGCGCTCGATGATCCCGTTTACGAGGAGGTGTGGGCCCGCGCGCTCGCCGTCATGCTCACCGCCCACCAGCGCATGGTGCGCGCCGCTTTGCCCTTCCTGCGGCAGAGCGATGCGGCGCGGATCGTCAACATCGCGTCGACCGAGGGCCTCGGCGCGACCCCGGGCGATACGCCCTATGTCGCGGCCAAGACCGGGGTGATCGGCCTGACGCGTGGCCTCGCCGTCGATCTCGGACCGGAGGGGATTACGGTCAACTGCATCTGCCCCGGCCCGATCCGCACCGCGATGACCGACGCCGTATCCGAGGAGCACAAGGTGATCTTCGCGAAACGCCGCACCGCATTGCGGCGCTACGGCGAACCGGAGGAGGTCGCACACATCACCCTGTCGCTGGTGCTGCCGGCGGCGAGCTACATCACCGGCGTCGCGATCCCGGTCGACGGGGGGCTGATGGCGCGGAACGCGTGAGACGCGCCCGAGGCCCCTAGCCCCGCCCCTTGGTCTTGGTCGTCCCACCCGCATTGGCGGCGATGAAGTCGATGATCTGGCCGGCGATGTCCTTGCCCGTCGCGCTCTCGATGCCTTCGAGGCCGGGGGAGGAATTGACCTCCATGATGACGGGGCCGTGGTTCGAGCGCAGCATATCGACGCCGCACACGTTCAGCCCCATCCGCTTGGCTGCGCGCACTGCGGTCGAGCGTTCCTCGGGGGTGATCTTGATCACCTGCGCGCTGCCGCCGCGGTGGAGGTTCGAGCGGAACTCGTCGGCAGCGCCCGTGCGCTTCATCGCCGCGACCACCTTGCCGCCCACCACCAGCGCGCGGATGTCGGTGCCGCCGGCCTCCTTGATGAACTCCTGCACGAGGATGTTGACGTTGGCGCCGCGGAACGCCTCGATCACCGACTTGGCGCTGCTCATCGTCTCGGCGAGCACCACGCCGATGCCCTGCGTCCCCTCGATCAGCTTGATCACGACAGGGGGCCCCTTGACCGCCCTGATGATCTCCTCGGCGGCCTTGGGGTCGTTGGCATAGGCGGTGAGCGGCAGGCCGAGCCCGTGCTTGGCGAGAATCTGCAAGGACCGCAGCTTGTCCCGGCTGCGGCCGATGGCTACGCTCTCGTTCAGCGACCAGATGCCGGTCATCTCGAACTGCCGCAGGATCGCGAGGCCGTAATTGGTGATCGAGGCGCCAATACGCGGGATCACCGCGTCATAGGCGGCGATCGGCGCGCCGTTGTAGAACACCTGCGGGCGGTGGCTGGCGATGTGCACCGTGCAGCGCAGCGTGTTGAGGATGTCGAGGCTGTGCCCCCGCGCCTCGGCGGCCTCCTTCAGCCTCCGGTGCGAATAGAGGTTGGCATTGCGCGCCAGCATCGCGATTTTCATGAAGACCCTTTCAAGACCGGCCCGGACCCTTGTTTGGCGCGCTTTTCCGAACCGCCGGGCAAAGACACCCGGCTGGAAAGCGCGCTACCGGCGGAGGCGCCCCATATGCGCTATCGCAGGTGATTGCAGCCAAGAATGACCACTATCCACCACCATCCGCCGCCGAAGCGCGGTGCGCCCGATCAGCATCGGGAACTGCATCTGGGACCTGTCCGCCAGGCTGATTTCCGCCCGGAAGGTGAGATTACCGATCGAGAGCGGCGTCTTTATGACAAAGCGGGTCTGCTGGTCGCCGTTCGAGGAGGTGATGCCGCGCAGGTCGACATGGATCGCCTCGCAGAAATGCCGCTCCCCGTCCCAGTCGACCGCGAAGCGCACGAAGCGTTCGCCATCGCGCAGGAAATCCTCGAGCACATGGGCATGGAGCGAGGAGGTGCGCGCGCCGGTGTCGATCTTGGCGGGGATGCCGGCGAGCCCCAGTTCGGGCAGGCACACCAGCTCGCGCCAGCCCACGACGAGAGGCGGCCTTGCTGCCATCAGGGCAGGATCGCCATCCCGTCCCCGCCCCCGCTGCCAGGCAGCCGCCGCAGCACCACGCCCGCGACATAGTCGACCTCGGCGACCGTATCGCTGGCGGTTTCGGCGACGTAGATGCGGGTGCCGTCGTCCGACCACAGGATCGTGACCTGAAACCGCGCCTGTGCCTCGGCGGGGCCGGAGACCGCGATGGTGCGGATCACCTTGGCGGTGGCGGTGTCGATGACGCTGAGACTGCCGTCCTGGAGATCGCTGGTCACCGCGACGTCCCCTTGCGGGCGCACCGCGATGCGCAAGGGGAAGCGGCCGGTGGCGATGGTCTCGCGCACCTCCATCGTCTGCGGGTCGAGCGCGAAGGCCTGATTGGAACCCCGCGCAGAGACCCACAGCGTGGTGCCGTCGGGCGAAAGCGCAATGCCCTCGGGCTCCTCGCCCACCATCACCGAAAGTGGGGCGCGGCGGGTGACAAGGTCGATCCGCGTCACCGTGCGCGAGCCGAGGTCGGTCGTCCACGCCGTGCGCGCATCGGGGCTGACCGCGAGCATGTGCGTGCCGATCTTGCCGGAGCCGAACTCGAACAGCGCGCGCGTTTCCGACAGGGGATCGGAGATGCGGAAGATCGACTGGCGGCCCTCGGCTGTCGCATAGATGTCGCCATTCGCGTGCCAGACGATCCCGTGCGGGCGCGCGTTTGTGCCGAGATCGATGCTGGCCACCCGCGCGAGCGTCGTGGCCGCGAAGATATCGACCGTGGTGCCGCCATAGCAGGCGAGCGCCACGTGCTGCCCGTCGGGCGAGGTCGCCAATTCGTGCGGGTTGGTGCAGCTCGGCAGTCGCAGCACCTCCGCGCCCGTCGCCAGATCGACCTTGGCGAGCGTGTTGCCGCGCTTGCCCGCGACGAACAGCGCGCCGTCCGGCGTTTCGGCGGCAGCAGGCATGCCGGCGGCGAGCGCCGCCAGCATCCCGGCCAGGATCAGTCCCCCGCGCCGCATCACCAGCCCGCCGTCTCGCCCTTGTTCTGCTGGTCGAGCCACTTCTTGAGCGGGGCGAAGTACTCGACCATCGCCTTGCCGCTCATCTGCCGCTCGCCGGTGAAGGCCTCGAGCGCGTCGGGCCAGGGCTTGGAGGACCCCAGTTGGAGCATCGCATCGAGCTTTGCGCCCACCTCCTTGTTGCCGTAGAACGAGCAGCGGTGGAGCGGGCCCTTCCACCCGGCGGTTTCGCAGGCGGACTTGTAGAACTGGAACTGGAGCAGCCGCGCGAGGAAGTAGCGGGTGTAGGAGACGTTGGCGGGGATGTGATACTTGGCCCCCGCATCGAACCCGGCCGGATCGCGCGGTACCGGCGGGACGATTCCCTGATAGTCGCGGCGCAGATCGTTCCAGCCGGTGTTGATCGCGCTCTCGGGGATCGAGCCGTCATACAGCCCCCAGCGATAGCGGTCGAGCAGCAGGCCGAAGGGCAGGAAGGCAACCTTGTCCATCGCCTGGCGCAGCAGCAGGCCGATGTCCTTGTCGGCGCTCGGCACCTGGGCAGGATCGAGCATGTCGATCTGCACCAGATATTCGGGCGTGATCGACAGCGCGATCATGTCGCCGATCGCCTCGTGGAAGCCGTCATTCGCGCCGTTGAGATGCAGCGGATCCTGCTGGTTGTAGGCGCGCTGGTAGTAGTTGTGGCCGAGCTCGTGGTGGATCGTCACGAAATCGTCGGCATTGGGCTTGATGCACATCTTGATGCGCAGATCGTCGACATTGTCGATGTTCCAGGCCGAGGCGTGGCACACCACCTCGCGGTCGGCGGGCTTCACGAACTGGCTGCGCTCCCAGAAGGTTTCGGGCAGCGGCGCGAAGCCGAGCGAGGAGAAGAACTGCTCCCCGACCTTGACCATGCCGACCGCGTCGAGGTTCTTCTTGGCGATCAGATCGGTGAGGTCATAGCCGATATCGCCCGCGCCTGCCGGGGCGACCAGCGGGTAGATATTGCCCCATTCCTGCGCCCACATGTTGCCGAGCAGATCGGCGCGGATCGGGCCGGTGCGCGGCTGGACGGCATCGCCGTATTTCTCGTTCAGCTTGCGGCGCACATAGGTGTGGAGCGCGATATAGAGCGGCTTCACTTCCTGCCACATCCGCTCGGTCTCGGCGGCGAACTGTTCGGGGGGCATGTCGTAGCCCGAACGCCACATCGCGCCGTAATCGGCAAAGCCCAGCTCCTTGGCGCCCTCGTTGGCGAGCGCGCTCATGCGGACATAGTCGCCGCGCATCGGGGCGCCGACATTGTCGTGCCAGCTTGCCCACATTTCCTTCAGTTCGTCCGGGGTGCGCTCAAGGTTGCCCATCTCGGCCTCGATGTCGCTGCCGTTGATCGGCTGGCCGTTCAGCGTCCCCTTGCCGCGCCCGTAGGCCGAGCCGAGGCGGGTGGCGATCGCATTGAGCTCCTCGGCCGCGCCGGGGCGGTTCGGGGCGGGAAGCGAAATGCCGTTCCGGAGAATGTCGAGCTTGCGCGCGGTCTCGGCATCGAGCCCGGCCACGCGGGCATAGCGCGCGGCCTCGTTGGCGTAGCCGACCTGCTTGACCGTCAGCTCGGCGCCGTAGCGCGCGGCGAGCGTGTCGCTGTCATGGTTGATGTAGGTGGCGTTGAGCCAGGAGACGTGGCCATATTCCTTCGAGAAGGCGGCGAGATCGGCCTCGACCATGGCAACCCAGGCCGCAGCACCCTCGGGCGTTTCGGGATAGGCGGCGGCGGGGGCTGCGGCCGGCGCGGCCTCCTGCGCGGCGAGCGGCGCGGCAAAGGCGATGGCGAGCGCGGCGGCGGCGCCCTTCAGCAGGGGAGCGGCAGATTTCATTGCGAGGGGTTCCCGTCAGTCATGTGACAATGGTGTCAGGTTTGAACGCGCTTGGCGGCGGAATCAAGCCGCGAGGAAGCCCGCAATCGCCGAGCCGAGTTCGGGCTTCGTCACGCTGCCCATGTGGGTGCCGGGCACCTCGACATAGCGTGCCTCCGGCAGCAGCGCGGCAAGGTCTTCGGCAGAGCCGTTGTCGCGGTCCTCGTCGCCGCAGATCACGGCGGTGGGCATGGTGATGTTGGCGAGGCTCGCGAGGTCGAAATCGTCCATCGCGCCAAGCAACAGCCGCGCGGCCGCCCGGTCGACCCCTTGCGACTTCAGGAACGTCCGCGCGGCATAGACGGGATCGCCGGGGCGGATGGTGTCGAATTCGTCGATCACCCGCTTGAAGAAATCCGCCCGCCGCGCCCAGCCCGCGAGCCCCGCGACCCCCATCCCGCAGATGGCGAGGCGGCGCGGTTCGAGCACCCCGTGGGCCACGGTGTGCACCGCGGTGCGCGCGCCGAGCGAGAAGCCGACCATGTCGAACCCCCCCGGCTCGAGCGCGAAATGCTCGGCGAGCGCGGCGACATCGCGCACCAGCACGCCTGTGGGGTACGCCGCCGCATCGCGCGGCGCGTCGCTCTCACCGTGAACCCGGAAATCGAGCATGATCGCCCGGAACCCCGCCGCCGCGAGCGCCTCGGCATGGCCCCACTTGATCCAGTTCATCTGCGCGCTGGAAAACAGCCCGTGGAGCACCACCACCGGGGGCCCCTCGCCAAGAGTGTGGACGGCGAGATGCGTGCCGTCGAAGCTGGCGAAGCGGGAGGTTTCCGGCGCGCTCACGCCAGCCCCACGAAGGCGACCCATTCCTCGGTGCTGCGCGGCTGTTCGTCCATCACCTTCGCGCCTTCGGGCAGGCCGATCCACGGCTGCTTGCTCTTCACCCACACGTGCCCGGCGGGGACGAAGGACGCGCTGTTGTCGAGCGTGCCGCAGCGCAGGCTCGCCATCCCCTCGCGCGAGTCGTTGGTGGCATAGATGCGCGCCTTGCATCTGGCGCAGCCGTGGATACGCGAGTGCGCCCCGCTCGGCTGGTCATATTCGCCGACATCGAGCTCGCCCGTGATGACGAGATCGGCGAGCGCGAACAGCATGTGCTCGGAAAAGGCGCTTCCGGTGCGGCTCTGGCAATCGGTGCAGTGGCAGGCATAGGCGTTGAGACGCAGGCCCTCACGCAGCGAGTAGCGCACCGCGCCGCACAGGCACCCGCCGGTGAGTTCGCCCTTCATCGCGGTTGCAGTCCCTTCTGCTCCATCCGCCACTTGGCCATGGCGATACGGTCCTGCCCGAAGAAGGGTTCGCCCTCAAACACCAGCGTCGGCACGCCCCAGTGGCCCGCCGCTTCAAGCGCGGCCTGGTTGGCTTCGATCTCCGCGTCGAGCGCCGCCGCATCATCGGCCGCCTCTGCCTCGAGCGCGGCGAAATCGAGGCCTGCCCGTGCGGCGGCCTCAGCGAGGTGATCGCCCTCGTGCCAGTCATCGACCGTGCCCGACCAGATCACCCGCGAGACCTCGTCGGCAAAGGCCAGCCCCCGCCCCGCCCGCTCGGCCGCCTGCCCCATCCGGCACAGGCGGTGGATATGCGGCTGCTCGGCCGCGATCTCGCGCGTCGCGAGGTTCTGCGCAACCGGATCGGGGCGCGGCCAGCGATAGGGGATACCGAGCATCTGCGCCGAGCGGGCGGCGTCGATGAAGATGTAACGCCCGACATTGGGATTGCCGGTGAACAGGATCGAGGGATCGCGGATCGCGATCGGCCACACGGTGCGCAGCGCAATGGCAAGGTCGTATTCCTCGGTCATTGCCCGGTAGCGCCCGACGGCAAGGTAGGAATAGGGCGAGCGGAAGCTGAAGAACAGGTCGGCCCGCAGCGTCATGCCGGCAGGCTCAACGGAAGAAGCACTGGGTTCCGGCATAGAGCATCTCCACTTTGTCGCCGTTGATAAAACCGCCGAGCCTGTCGCCGAGCGCGAATTCCTCGCCCAGCGTGCTGCCTTCGACCTTGGCGAAACCGGGTGCGGCCTCGACCTCGGCGCGCGGGGTGCCGAGCTGCACCTTTCCTGCCAGCGCGACGGTGCCACTCGGCGCGCGGTCGCCGTCCTGCGGCAGGTGCCAGTTCCAGCCAACCAGACGCCCCTCCTGGAAATGCGCGGTGAGCCCGCCCGCGTAATCGGTGAAGGTGATCGGCCCCGCGCCGCATTCGGGGTTCTCGCCGCTGCGCAGCGCCGTGCCCAGCGCGCTGGCGAGCGCAGCCTCGACCTCGGCCTTCCCGGCAGCGAAGAAGAAGCTCTCGGCCCCCGCCGTCAGCCCGTCGCCCCGCAGCGCGACGGCGTTGGCCGCAACCGGCGCTTCCTGCCCCTTGCCCTCGAGCTTTTCGGCCGGGCTCGGCACCCCGCCGCTGTCGCAACCCGCCAGAGCCAAGGCGCCCGCAAGCGCCAGCAGCGCCAGTTCCTTCTTCATTCCGCAATCCCTCTCCACCAGCCCGCGCGGCGCACGAGCGGCACCGTTAGCACGGCACCCAACCCGGCTAGCGCCATATCCTTCTGCGCGTCAAACATGTCGCCCTGTTCGCCGTTGTAGGCCCCGGCATCCTCGGGCGCCAGAGACAGGGTGAGCGACCACTCGAAAATCTCGTAAAGCCCGCCCACCGCCAAGACAAACATCAGCGCGAAGGCCAGCGCCATCCGCGCCGACAGTCCGCCATGGCGCGCGCCCAGTTCCACCATCGGCGGCATCGCCAGCACGCCAAACAGGAAATGCACCAGCCGATCGAAATTGTTGCGATCCGAGCCGAAGACCGCGCTGATCCCCTCGCCCAACCATGCCTCATAGGGGACAAAGCTGTAGGACCAGCGCGCCGCAAACAGATGCAGCAGCACAAATCCGGTCATGCAGGCGGCCGAGGCATTGCTGACCGTCCAGTGCCGCAGCAGCCGGTAGGCGAGCGGCAGCATCAGCGCCACCGGGCCGACCTGCAACCAGGTGTTGGTCGGGTAGATTGCCCCCCACGCGCTCAGCGGCACGGCTAGCGCCACCGCCGCAAGCATCCAGCGCTGCGCTGTCGCAAGCGGCAGCACGCTCGGTGTCTAACCCTTCTTGAGGTGGCGGCGGCCGAGCAGCTCGGCGATCTGCACCGCGTTGAGCGCGGCGCCCTTGCGCAGGTTGTCCGAGACCACCCACATGGTGAGCCCGTTCTCGACCGTCGGATCCTCGCGCACGCGGCTGACGAAGGTCGCGGCGTCTCCCACGCATTCGACGGGCGTGATGTAGCCGCCATCCTCGCGCTTATCGATCAGCATCACGCCGGGCGCCTCGCGCAGGATGTCCATCGCGGCTTCGGCGCTGAGTTCGTTCTCGAACTCGATGTTGACCGCCTCGGAGTGGCCCACGAACACCGGCACGCGCACGCAGGTCGCGCTCAGTTTGATCTTCGGGTCGAGGATCTTCTTGGTCTCGACCACCATCTTCCACTCTTCCTTGGTCGAACCATCGTCGAGGAAGACGTCGATATGCGGGATGACGTTGAAGGCGATCTGCTTGGTGAACTTCTGCGGCTCAACCGGATCGCCGACGAAGATCGCGCGGGATTGAGCGAAGAGCTCGTCCATGCCCGCCTTCCCGGCGCCCGAGGTCGACTGATAGGTGCTGACCACCACGCGCTTGATCGTCGCGGCATCATGCAACGGCTTCAGCGCCACCACCAGCTGCGCGGTCGAGCAGTTGGGGTTGGCGATGATGTTGCGCGCGGTGTAGCCGTCGATCGCGTCTGGGTTCACCTCGGGCACCACCAGCGGGACATCGGGGTCCATGCGGTAGAGCGAGGAATTGTCGATCACGATGCACCCGGCAGCCGCCGCCTTGGGGGCATATTCCTTGGCCGGGCCGCTTCCGGCCGCGAACAGCGCAATGTCCCATCCGGCCCAGTCGAAATGCTCGATGTTCCTGCACTTGAGCATCTTGCCGGTGTCACCGAATTCGACCTCGCTCCCGGTGGAGCGCGACGAGGCAACCGCGGCGACCTCGTCGCACGGAAACTCGCGCTCGGCCAAGACCTGCATCATCTCGCGCCCGACATTGCCGGTCGCACCGACCACTGCCACCCGGTAACCCACTTGGCGTTCTCCTATCACTTCGCAGCCGCGAGATAGCGACGGGTGCGCCAAGCGCAACCGCTATCGTCGTCGTGCAGACCTATTCGGGCGGCGCTACGCCGTGCGCCCTCAGGAAGCGGAAGATGCCGTTCCACACGTGCGGCCCGATCTTCGGGCCGGAGACGCGGTGGGTGTAGCCGGGGTAGAGCATCATCTCGAAGGGCGTGTTGCTCTCCTGCATGACGCTGATCAGCTCCGAGGAGTTCTCGAAGATCACGTTGTCGTCGGCCATGCCGTGGATCAGCAGCAGCGGATCGGCGATCTTGGTCGCGTCCGGAATGGCGCTCGCCTTCTCGTAGGCCTCGGGTACCTCGCGCGGATCGCCCATGTAGCGTTCGGTGTAGTGGGTGTCGTAGAGTTCCCAGCGCGTCACCGGCGCGCCCGCGATGCCCGCCGCGTAAAGCCCCGGGTCGGCTTCGAGCATCTTCAGCGTCATGTAACCGCCATAGGACCAGCCATAGGTGGCGATCTTGGCCGGATCGACATAGTCGAGGCTCTTGAGGAACAGCGCGCCGGCCTTCTGGTCGCGCACCTCGGCCCCGCCCATCGCGCGGTAGAGCGGCTGTTCGAAATCCACCCCGCGATTGGCCGAACCGCGGTTGTCGAGGACGAAATAGATGTAACCACTGTCCACGATCGACTGCGCGAGCGCCCCGCCCCAGCCCTTGGTCACCATCTGCGGGCCCGGCCCGCCGTAATGGCTGAAGAACACCGGGTAGCGCTTGCCTGGCTCCATCTTCGGCTTGAGCATCATCCAGTGGAGCGGTGTGCCGTCCTCGGCGGCGATGGTGCCGTATTCGGGCGTGACGTGGCCGGCGAGGAAGGGCGCATAGGGGTGCTCGCCCTCGACGCGGTTCTCCTCGATCCACGCCACGCGGTTGCCGTCGGGGGTGGCGAGGTAGGACTGGGGGGGCTGGTTCGGGCCCGAGCGGGTGACGTAGAGCAGGCGGGCTGCGCCATCCATGCTGGCGCTGTTGGTGAAGGCGGGGTCGGTCAGCAGCTCGGGCTCCCCCGTCCCGTCCAGCCGCGCCCGATAGATCTGCTGTGTCAGGACATCGCGGGTCGCCTGATAGGTGAAGGTGCCGGCCGCCTCGTCCACGCCGACAAGCGCGGTGGTCGGCGTGGTGCCACGCGTGAGCTGCTGCCACCGGCCGTTGTTGTAGATCACCGGCTCACCCGCCGCCTCGGCTGCAAGCACTTCCGCGGCAACCTTGGAACCGCCGAAGCGATAGAAGTGACCATAGCCGTCACGCTCGGACCACCACAGCAGGCTACCGTCCTTGAGGAAGCGGTAATTGTCGCTGAGGTTGATCCAGTAGTCGGGGCGCGCGGCAGTCTCGGTGAACCAGACCGTGCTCGCGCCGGTCACGGGATCGACCTTGAGCACGTCGATTTTCGTCTGCGCGCGATCCTGCCGCTGGACATAGATCGCGCTGCCATCGGGCGCCCAGTCGACGCGGGCGACATAGATGTCGAGATCGAGCCCGAGGTCGATCTTGACGCTGCCCGAGCCATCAGGATTCATCACGAACAGTTCGACCACGGCATTGTCGGTGCCCGCTGCCGGGTAGCGCTGGTCGAACACCTTGGTGCCCTTCGCCCCGATCGCCGCGCGGGTGACGACGCCGACGGCGGCCTCGTCGGTGCGCTGGACGACGATGCGGCTGTCGTCGGGGCTCCACCAATAGCCCTGCAGCCGTGCCATTTCCTCCTGCGCGACGAATTCCGCCTCGCCCCAGCGGATGGTCTCGGCCTCGCCAGCAGGCGTGATCGGCTTGGCCTCGCCGCCGACCGGGCCGACCCACAACCGCCGGTCGCGCACGAAGCTGACGTAAGCGCCCTTGCTCGACAGCTTGGGGTTGAGTTCCGTCCCCTCGGTATCGGTGAGCTGCGTCACTGTGCCGTCGAGCTTCGCCAGAAACAGGTCACCATCCAGAGGCACCAGCACGCCGCTGCCGTCGCTCGCCCACTGGTAGCTGATGATCCCCTTGAGGCTGCCGACGCGCGCACGCTCGCGCTGCATCTTCTCGTCTTCCGAGAGTTCGCGGCCCGAGCCGAGCTTCTCCGAATCCACCAGCATCCGCCACTCGCGGGTCTCGATGTCATAGCCCCACAGGTCATAGCGATCGCGATCATCGGCGCGGTTGCGCAGCAGGGTGAGGAAGCGCCCGTCGGGGGAAAGCTTGACCTGCCGCGGCGCGGGGCCATCAAGGCCGGGGGAGCCGAAGACGCGTTCGAAGGTGAGCATGGCGTTCTCTTTCGCAGAAGGGGATGGCGCGGCTTCGCTCTCGATACTGGCGGCCCAACCGATGGTGATCGACCTCGCCGTCGCCGGAAGCGCGCCCACATCCTGCGCAACCGTCACAGCCGCGCCGACCGGGAGGGGGTCCCCTTCGGACGAAAGGGCTTTGCGGAACACGATGCGGCCCTCCCCGTCGCGTGCAATCACGGCCACAGCCGGGACGGGCTTGGCCTTGCCTCCGATATTCTTGATCAGCCCGAACACCGACAGCGCGTTCGTGCCATCCTCCAGCTTGGCCACCTTCTGGATTCGCATGGGAAAATAGAGGCAGAAATCCCGATTCGGCGATCCCTCCTCGCCACGCGGCCAGGCTGAGCTGCAGAACTGCTCGAGCCCCTCGCCCGAGAGCGATGCCGATACGGTCTCGTCCTGTGACGAAGGGGAGCTTGCGGCGGTTTCCTGTGCCTGTGCGGCCGCGATGGGACCGACAAGGGCAAGGGCAAGGATCGCGGCGAGGCGTGAACGCATGAAGGTGGCGGCCTTTCGGTTGTGTCCGCAACCTCCTTGCAACGCCGCCGCGCAAAGGCAAGATGCGCAAACGAAAAGGGCGGCCCCTTGCCGGAGCCGCCCTTCGCGATTTGCTGGCCGAAAAGCCTTACGCCTTGGGCGCGGAGGCCTTGCGCTCGACGATACGCGCGCTCTTGCCGGTGCGGCCGCGCAGGTAATAGAGCTTGGCGCGGCGCACCACGCCGCGGCGGACCACGGTGATGCTCTCGACGATCGGCGAGTAGAGCGGGAAGACGCGCTCGACGCCTTCGCCGAAGCTCATCTTGCGCACGGTGAAGTTCGAACCCATGCCGCGGTTCGAGCGGGCGATCACGACGCCTTCATAGGCCTGGATACGCTCGCGGTTGCCTTCCTTCACCTTCACGCCGACGCGGACGGTGTCGCCTGCGCGGAATTCGGGGATGTCCTTGCCGGACTTGGCGATTTCTTCGGCTTCAATCTGCTGGATCAGGTTCACTGGTCCGGTTCCTTGGTTTTGCGCCGCGCGCCAGAGGCAGGCTGGACCCGAGCGCCCTCATGGCGCTCCCACAAGTCCGGCCTGCGTGACCGTGTGTCATTCTCGCTTTGCAGCTTGCGCCACGCCGCGATCTTCGCATGATCCCCCGATCGCAGCACTTCGGGGATCGTGCGCCCTTCCCATTCGTAAGGTCGGGTGTAGTGCGGGTACTCGAGAAGGCCGTTTTCGTACGACTCCTCGGCCCCGCTGGAAGGGGCGCCCATTACTCCGGGAAGGAGGCGAATGCAAGCGTCAAGGATGGTAAGCGCCGCCATCTCGCCACCGGAAAGCACGATGTCGGCGAGGGAGACCTGTTCGATCTCCGGCCGGGCCTCGAACAGGCGTTCGTCGAAGCCCTCGAAGCGGCCGCAAAGAATGATGACGCCGGGGCCGCTCGCGAGTTCGCGGATGCGGGCTTGGGTGATGGGTTTGCCCCGCGGGGTCATGGCGAGGATGGGGCGTCCGGCGGCAGGCGCGCTGTCGAGCGCCCGCGCCAGCACATCGCACTTGAGCACCATCCCCGCCCCGCCGCCCGCAGGCGTATCATCGACGGTGCGGTGCTTGTCGGTGGCGAAGTCGCGGATCTGCACCGTCTCGCAGGCCCACCTGGCCTCAGCCAGCGCGCGCCCGGCAATGGAGTGCCCGAGCGGCCCGGGGAACATCTCCGGGTAGAGCGTGAGGATGGTGGCGGCGAAGGTCATTCGGTATCGTTGTCTCTCGACTTCGGGCCTATTTTGGGCATTCGAAACAATAGCCACGCAATTGCAAAGGCAATGGGAACAAGAAAAAACAGTAGCGTAGCCACTTCAAAGGTCGGCACCTCAACGGGTCTACTGCAACCATCAAGGCAAGAAAATTCGTTGATGGGCACATCTCGAGCTGAGGTTCGAGCAAAGGCCATCAAATGATGGATGGTCAATTCAGCCAATTTACCCCCTCCTTCGCCCGCGTATCCACTCGCAGTTCAAAAACATCGGGCCGCGCATAATGCCCGTCCGTATCGAGGCTCGTCAGCCCCTCGCCCACCTCGGCAAGGTCAAGCTCCGCGAAAAGCGTCTCCTCCCCCTCGCCCGCCTGCGCGATCACGCGGGTGTCGGGAGCGGCGATCAGGGAGCCGCCGCGGTTGAGCACCTCGCCGGGGATGGCTTCGAGCAACTCGCGCGCGGCGGCATCACCGCCAACCCGCTCCAGCCCATCCAGCAGTTCGTCCTTCATCTGCACCAGCCCCGCCGCCAGAACGAAGCACCGCCCCTCCATCGCATAATGCCTTGAGGCGACCGCGTGGCTCTCGCGCACCGTGGGCCAGGCGGCGATGTGCACGTCCTCGCCGAGGTTGTGCATCGCCGCGCGGGCGAGCGGCATCCAGTGCTCCCAGCAGATCAGCGAGCCGATCCGGCCCCACTCGGCCTGATGCACGCCCAAGGTGGAGCCATCACCCCGCGCCCAGATCAGGCGCTCGCCGTGGGTCGGCACCAGCTTGCGGTGGTCCATCACCGGCAGGCCGGGGCGGAAGGTCAGCTGGTTATTGACGAGGCTCCGCCGCACCCGCTCATGCGCGCCGATGGAGATGATCGCGCCGCTCGCATCGGCCAGTTCCTGCAAGGGCAGCAGCCGCTCGTCATTGGCGACCACCGCTTGCTCCAGCATGATCCGGTGTAGCGCCTTCGCCCCCGGGTGATCCCACAAGGCCGCGCCCGGCGCCTCGTCGAGCCACAGCGGATAGCCCCCCAGAAAGGTCTCTCCGAAGGCGACGACCTTCGCCCCGCTCTCTACCGCCGCGCGGGCGAGAGACACGGCCTTGTCGATCCCGCCCTTAAAATCGAGCGGGACAGGGGCGGCTTGCACGACGGCGACAGGAAGCTTGGTCATTCCCGCCGCTTACGCCGGGAAATCAGCCTCCGCAACCGCCGCAGCCGCCCCCGCCGCAGCCCGAGCCGCCGTCGCTGCTGCTGCCGCCGCAGCCCGAACCGCCGTCACCCTCGGGCTTGCGCATCGCATGAACGGGTTCCCACGGCGTGCCGACCAGCACCGTGGTGCCGAACAGCGCGACCGCCATCGCGGCCTCGTCCGGCATAGGGGCACGCGAGAAGCGGCCGTTTCTCGTGCGCAGATCGCGCACTGCCTCGATCCCGCCAGCGGTGCGCGGATCGACGGTGAAAAAGCGGACCAGCGCCAGCGCGGCGGTCACGAACAGCAGGATCACCAGAAATCCGGTCGGCTCGCCCACCGCATCGCCCGCACGCTGTCGGTAGAGTCCGAGCAGGAACAGCGCCGCGAGCGGCGTGATCGCCAGCCAGCGGAGCCGCGTGTAGTCCGCATCGCGCATCAGCAGCCCGGCGCGCTGAAGCTTGGCGGCGACGCGCTCGGCATGGGCGCCCAGCGCCTTCTTGGCAGCGGCAAGGCTGAGCGGCTCGCCCGCTTCGAGCAGCGCACGGCCCGCGGGCGAGACCGCCACGTTGCGGTGGGTGATGGCGAGCTTGCCTTTCTCGCCCTCGCCCAGCGCGCCATGCACGAAGAGCTCGGCCAGCAGCGAATCGGCCAGCCGTGACCGCCCGCCGGTGAGCACGGCCACGCTCTCGACATCATCGAGGGTGCCGCGGCGCCCGGCATCGCGCAAAAGGTGCGGGATCCACCATGCGCCGGCGGCGGCAAACACCAGCAAGACGCTGTAGAAGAGCAGGAAATCGCTGCCCGTCCAGGACGAGAACAGCTCCATCACATCATCCTTCCCGCAAGCCACCCCATGGTAACCGGGGTGAGGCCCAGCGCCAGCGCGACCCGGCGTGTCAGCACAATATCACGCCAAAGGTTAACGCGCACTCCCCGCGGATCGACGGCAAAGCGCCGATGCGCGCCCGGCCAGATGTCGGCGGGCGGCGCGGTGCCGAAGGCGGTTTCGTAGGCGGCAAGCGTCGCGGCATATTGGCGGTAGAAGCGATCGCGCTCGGTCGGCCCGCCCTGTGTCGGGCCGTGGTGGAGATCGCGCCCGAGAACCTCAGGGCAGAACACCTGCCAGTAATCGCGGCTGTAGGTGAGGTGGAGATGCCAGGCCTGGTCGACCGCGTCGGACGGCGTCACCTCATGGCCGGCGGTCAGCGCGAGATAGCAGAAGCGCCTGTATTCACCGATCACGCGCTCGGCGTGCGCGGGGCTCCAGCGGTTTTCGCGGGCAAGGCGGGCGGCGAAGGAAAGCGATGCATCCGCCGGGCCAATGTGGTGGTCGGCGATGCGCTGCCAGAGAGTCTCGTCGAAGGGCGAACTCACGTCGTCAATTATCGGCGAAATCCGCGGCTATCACAAGCCGATTGTCGTCCCATTCGATCACCGCCGCGGGGATCATCGGAACCATGAAGGTCTTCGGCCCCTTCGCGGGGGCGGGGTCGAGAGTGATCTCGATGATGTCGGTCGCGCCGAAGTTCTCGATCGCGAGCACGGTGCCGATCATCGCTCCGGCATCGGTGACGACCGGGAGGCCGAGCAGGTCGGCATGGTAGAATTCGCCCTCGCCCAGCGGCGGGAGCGCCTCGCGCGGGACGGTCAGCACCGTGCCGCGCAGCTTCTCGGCATCGGCGCGGGAGGTGCTTTCGGCAAGGCGGGCGATGGCCCCGCCCTTCCCGTCCTCGCGGATCTTCACGAGGGTGAGCGCGCCGTCGTTGAAGCTCTTGTGCTGCGCGAGCGTGGCGACGCCCTCGCCGAACAGCTTCAGACGCACCTCGCCCGCCACCCCGTGCGCGCCGGCGATGGCGGCAAGGGTGACGGGCTTGGAGCTCATCGCGGCTTAGCCTTCGGCCTGCTCTTCGGTGGCAGCTTCCTCGGCAGCAGGCGCTTCCTCGGCGGCAGCTTCTTCAGCGGCGGGCGCTTCCTCGGCCGGGGCAGCGGCAGCGGCCTTGGCTTCTTCCTCGGCAGCGCGCGCGGCTTCCTCGGCCTCGGCGATCTTGGCGGCACGCTCTTCGGCGCGCTCCTTGGCCTTCTCGCCCGGTTCGCCCTTCTTGGGGTTCACGCGGGCGGCACGCTCCTTGATGCCGGCGGCATCGAGGAAGCGGGCGACACGGTCGGTCGGCTGCGCGCCGACGCCGAGCCAGTAGCGGGCGCGGTCCTCGACGAGCTTCACGCGCTCGGGGCTGTCCTTGGCGAGCAGCGGGTTATAGGTGCCGATCTGCTCGAGATACTTGCCGTCGCGGGGCGAGCGGCTGTTGGCGACGACGATGCGGTAATAGGGGCGCTTCTTGGCACCGCCGCGCGAGAGCCGGATGGAGATAGACATGAGGTGTTACCTTTCGAGAGAATTGAACCTTTGAACCGAAACTTCTGACTTGAAACTATTTCTTGAACCGCGGAGGGCCGCCGAGGCCGGGCAGGCCACCCATCGGACCGGGACCGCCGAGGCCCGGGAGGCCGCCTGCGCCGCCGCCCATGCCGCCCATCGGTCCGCCGCCGCCGCCGAACATGGCGGCGAGCCCTTTGAGGCCGCCCATCTTCTTGATCTGCTTCATCGCGCGGGCCATTTCCTGGTGCATCTTGAGCACCTTGTTGACCGTCTGCACGTCGGTCCCGCTGCCCGCCGCAACGCGCTTCTTGCGCTTGGCGTTCATCAGGTCGGGGTTGGCGCGTTCCTTGGCGGTCATCGAGGAGATGATCGCCTCCATGTGGATCAGCACCTTGTCGTCCATGCCCGAGTTGGCCATGGCGGCCTTGGCCTTCTTCATGCCCGGCATCATGCCGGCGAGCATCCCGAGGCCGCCCATGCTGCGCATCTGGCGCAGCTGCATGGCGAGATCGTCGAGATCGAACTTGCCCTTCTCGAGGTTGCGGGCGAGCTTTTCGGCATCCTCTTCCTTGATCGTCGCTGCGGCCTTCTCGACCAGGCTGACAACGTCGCCCATGCCGAGGATGCGGTCGGCGACCGAGCCGGGACGGAAGGGCTCGATTGCGTCGAGCTTTTCACCGGTGCCCGCGAACTTGATCGGCTTGCCAGTGACCGCGCGCATCGAGAGCGCCGCACCGCCGCGGGCGTCACCGTCCATTCGGGTCAGCACCACGCCGGTGAGCGGCACCTCCCCGCTGAAGGACTGGGCGACGTTGACCGCGTCCTGGCCGGTGAGCGAGTCGACCACCAGCAGCACTTCATTGGGGGCCGAAACGCTGGCGACGGCCTTCATCTCGGCCATCAGCGCATCGTCGACATGCAGGCGGCCCGCGGTGTCGAGCAGCAGGACGTCGAAATTCTGGAGCTTGGCCGATTCCATCGCGCGCCGGGCGATATCGACCGGCTGCTGGCCCGCGACGATCGGCAGGGTGGCCACATCGACCTGCCCGCCCAGCACCGCCAGCTGCTCCTGCGCAGCCGGACGGTTGACGTCGAGCGAGGCCATCAGCGCCTTCTTGCCGTGGCGTTCGCGGATCAGCTTGGCGAGCTTGGCGGTGGTAGTGGTCTTGCCTGAGCCTTGCAGGCCGACCATCATGATCACGACCGGGGGCTTCGCTTCGAGCTTGAGGCCTTCGACCTCCATCCCGCCGAGCGTCTCGACCAGTTCGTCATGGACGATCTTGATGACCATCTGGCCGGGAGTGACCGACTTCAGGACATCCTGGCCGACGGCCTTCTCGGTGACGGCATCGATGAAGCGGCGGGCGACGGGGAGCGCGACGTCGGCTTCGAGCAGCGCGATGCGCACTTCGCGCATGGCATCGCGCACGTCCTGCTCACGCAGCGCGCCGCGGCCTTTCAGCTTGTCGAATACGCCCCCGAGACGGTCAGACAGCGTGTCGAACATCGCTCACTTCTCCTCGCGCGCGCCGAAGCCCCGCGCATCATGCGAAAAACGCCGGCGGACGAAACCTCGTCGGCCAGCGTTGCGGAAGGTGTCCCCTCAAGGGGATGCGCCTTTCGACTTTGATCAATGGTGACTGGTGGAGCCTAGCGGGATCGAACCGCTGACCTCAACACTGCCAGTGTTGCGCTCTCCCAGCTGAGCTAAGGCCCCGAGCCAGTCATCATGCGAGGCAGGGCGGGTGCCCTGCTCGCGGGAGGCGGCCATTATAAGGGCCTCCTCCCCCTTGCAAGCGAAATTTGATCGGCACGACTCAAAATCCGAAGATCGGATTGCAAGGGCTGCATCGGTCGCATAGCGACCGCGAGGCCACGGGGCCGAGCCGCAGGTGCCCCGCCGCATCGCGGCGGGAACAGCGCCGAGGACGCTCGCCCGGACGGGCGAGCGCTACACTCAGGAATCATCCTCGTCGTCGTCGCCGGTGCCGGTCGACACGCCGAGATCGTCGTCGCCGCCGAGGTCGACATCGTTATCGGGCGAATCGCCGTCCTCGTCGATATCCTCGATGTCCTCGAGATCGCCCAGATCATCGTCACCGCCCAGATCGGCGTCGGCTTCGGCATCGACCTTCTTCTCGACTTCCTCGAAGGGAATCGGCTGCTTGGACTTGAGCACCGGCTCCGGCGTCCAGGTCTCGCCGCATTCGATGCAGGCGACCGGGTCTTCCTTGCCGAGATCGTAGAAGCGGGTCCCGCATTTCGGGCAGGTACGCTTGGTACCCCATTCGGGCTTGGCCATGTGTATTCCTCGATTGAGGCCGACCCTCGGCGAAGGGCGGGCCTTGTCAGTGTCACGAAATTCGAAGGGCGATTGATCGCAAAAATTGGTCCCGGCAAGCTCTTTATCAAGAGCCGGGCGGGCAAACGCGGCGCGCCTTGCCAGAAGCGCGGGGCGCTGTCAAAGACCGCCGCCTTATGACCAGCCACCGCTTTGCCCCCATCGGCCCGCTGACCGGCACGATCCGCGTTCCCGGCGACAAGTCGATCAGCCACCGCTCGCTGATGTTCGCCGGGCTTGCGGTGGGCCGCAGCCGGATCACCGGGCTGCTCGAGGGCGAGGATGTACTCGCCACCGCCGCCGCGATGCGTGCCTTCGGAGCGCAGGTGGCGCGCGGCGAGGACGGCGTGTGGACCGTCGACGGCGTCGGCGTGGGCAGCCTGCTCGAACCCAAGCAGGCGCTCGACATGGGCAATTCGGGCACATCGACGCGGCTCCTCATGGGCCTCGTGGCGAGCCACGCGATCACCGCCACCTTCACGGGCGATGCGAGCCTGTCGGGCCGCCCGATGAAGCGCGTGATCGACCCGCTCTCGATGATGGGCGCCAGCTTCGAGGCGAGCGCGGGCGGCACGCTGCCCCTGATGCTGCGCGGTGCCAGCCCGGCCGTGCCCATCATATACCGCCTCCCCGTGGCGAGCGCGCAGGTCAAGAGCGCTGTGCTGCTCGCGGGGCTGAACACCCCCGGCATGACCCGCGTGATCGAGCCCGTCCCCACCCGCGACCATACCGAGCGGATGCTCACCGGCTTCGGCGCGAAGCTCGAAGTGGGCGAGGAGAACGGCGAGACCGTGATCGCCGTCCACGGCGAGGCGGAACTCACCCCGATGGACGTGACCGTCCCCGGCGATCCCTCCTCGGCCGCCTTCTACATGGTGGCTGCCACGCTGGTGCCGGGGAGCGACCTCACGATCATGAATGTCGGCCTCAACCCGACCCGTGCCGGGCTGCTTCACGTGCTGCGCCAGATGGGCGCGGATATCGAGGAGGTGAACCCCCGCGAGGTCGGCGGCGAGCCGGTCGCCGATCTGCGGGTGCGCCATGCGCAGCTCAGCGGCGTCGAGGTGGACCCGGCCATCGCGCCCGCCATGATCGACGAGTTTCCGGTGCTCTTCGTCGCAGCCACGCTCGCCAGCGGCACCACCCGCACCACCGGCCTCGAGGAACTGCGCGTCAAGGAAAGCGACCGCCTCGCCGCCATGGCCGCCGCGCTCACGGCTGCGGGCGCGCGGGTCGAGGAGCACGAGGACGGCCTCACCATCCACGGCACCGGCGGCGAGCCGCTCAGGGGCACGGCCAACGGACGCGTCAAGTCGCTGCTCGATCACCGCATAGCCATGAGCATGGCGGTCGCGGGTCTTGTCAGCGCAGAGGGGGTCGAGGTCGACGACATCAGCCCGATCAACACCAGCTTCCCCACCTTCATGGGGCTTCTGCAAGAGGCGACGGCGTGAACACCCCGCTCGACTGGCCCAGCATCGTCGGCCTGTTCGGCACGGCCTGCATCATCGGCGCCTATGCCTATCTGACACTTGCCAAGGCGACCAACCCCTTCCTGCTCCACGGCACCAACCTACTCGGCGCCGCGCTGCTTACGGTCTCGCTGATCTACCACACCAACTGGGCGAGCCTCGTGCTGGAGTTCTTCTGGGCCTCCATCGCGCTGGTCGGCCTGGTGAAAGCCTGGCGCGGACGCAGGGAGGCGGCGGAATGATCATCGCAGTCGACGGCCCCACGGCTTCAGGCAAGGGCACCATCGCCAAGGCGCTGGCGGCGCATTTCGCGCTGCCGCATCTCGATACCGGGCTGCTCTACCGCGCGGTCGGGCGGCAGGTGCAGTTGAACGGCGGCAACCCCGACGATCCGGCCGAAGCGCTGGCGGCTTGCGACTTTCCCGAAGGCCTGCTGGAGGACGACATCCTGCGCTCGGAGGAGGTCGGCGGCTATGCGAGCCGCGTGTCCGTCCATCCGCAGGTGCGCCGCGCGCTCTACGAACGCCAGCGCGCCTTCGCCCGGCAGGAGGGCGGCGCAGTGCTCGACGGGCGCGATATCGGCACGGTGATCGCGCCCGAGGCACAGGTGAAGCTATTCGTCACCGCCAGCGTCGCCACACGCGCGCGGCGGCGCTGGCTGGAGATGACCGGGCGCGGGATCGCGGTGGAGCTCGCTGCAATCGAGGCCGATATCGCCGCCCGAGACGAACGCGACATGAACCGCGCCGATGCGCCACTGATTGCCGCCCCCGGCGCGGTTTTGCTCGACACCACTACGCTCGGCCCTGACGAGGCCATCGCTGCGGCGATCGAGGCGGTGCTGGCACGGTTCGACTGAGGGCGGTTTTCCTTGCATTTCGCAAGGCTCTCGCCTAGGCGCGGCCCCGTTCTCGCAATCATCCACGGTTGAAGGAACCTTCGTGCTGGCATGGGGCCACGCGGAGAAGTCTGCCTCTTGCCCCGCCAGCCCGCGCAATGGTGCACGGGAAGCGGTGAAAGACCCCGGAAAAACCGGTGGCCGGTAGCACAACGAAACAGGACTTTTTGAGCCTATGGCAACCCAAATGCCCACTCGCGCCGATTTCGAGGCGCTCCTCAACGAACAGCTCGGCGGCGCCGGCGACGAAGGCTTCGAGGGCCGCGTCGTCAAGGGCACCGTCACCGCGATCGAGAACGGCTTTGCCGTGATCGACGTCGGCCTCAAGAGCGAAGGCCGCATCTCCCTGAAAGAATTCGCCCGCGGCGATGACGACCACGGCCTGACCGTCGGCGGCGAAGTCGAAGTCTATGTCGACCGCGTCGAGAACGCCGATGGCGAAGCCATGCTCTCGCGTGACCGCGCCCGCCGCGAAGCCGCCTGGGACAAGCTCGAAAGCGAATTCGGCGAAGGCAAGCGCGTCGAGGGCCGCATCTTCGGCCGCGTCAAGGGCGGCTTCACCGTCGATCTCGACGGCGCCGTGGCCTTCCTCCCCGGCTCGCAGGTCGACATCCGCCCCGTGCGCGACGTCACCCCGCTGATGGACGTGCCGCAGCCCTTCCAGATCCTCAAGATGGACCGTCGCCGCGGCAACATCGTGGTCTCGCGTCGTGCCGTCCTCGAAGAAACCCGCGCCGAACAGCGCAGCGAGCTCATCAATGACCTGGTCGAAGGCCAGATCATCGACGGCGTGGTCAAGAACATCACCGATTACGGTGCCTTCGTGGATCTCGGCGGCATCGACGGCCTGCTGCATGTCACCGACATGAGCTACAAGCGCGTCAACCACCCGAGCGAAGTGATCGCCATCGGCGACACCGTGACCGTGCAGATCGTGCGCATCAACGCCGAAACGCAGCGCATCAGCCTCGGCATGAAGCAGCTCGAGAGCGATCCGTGGGATGGCGTCGCGGCCAAGTACCCGGTCGGCATGAAGCTGCAGGGCCAGGTCACCAACATCACCGAATATGGCGCCTTCGTCGAGCTCGAGCCGGGCATCGAAGGCCTCGTCCACGTCTCGGAAATGAGCTGGACCAAGAAGAACGTCCACCCGGGCAAGATCGTCTCGACCTCGCAGGAAGTCGACGTGATGGTGCTCGAGGTCGACAGCGACAAGCGCCGCATCAGCCTCGGCCTCAAGCAGGCCCAGCGCAATCCGTGGGACGAGTTCGCCGAGAAGCACCCGGTCGGCAGCGAAGTCGAGGGCGAAGTCAAGAACGCCACCGAATTCGGCCTGTTCATCGGTCTCGATGGCGACGTGGACGGCATGGTCCACATGTCGGACATCGCCTGGGGCATCTCGGGCGAGGACGCGCTGGCGCTCCACCGCAAGGGCGAAATGGTCAAGGCCATCGTGCTCGACGTGGACGTCGACAAGGAGCGCATCAGCCTCGGCATGAAGCAGCTCGAAAAGGGCGCGCCTTCGGCTGAAGCGGCCTCGACCGGCTCGAACCTGCGCAAGAACCAGACCGTCACCGTCACCGTGCTCGAAGTGCGCGACGGCGGCCTCGAAGTGCAGGTCGGCGAAGATGGCGCGACCGGCTTCATCAAGCGCTCCGACCTCGGCCGCGACCGCGACGAGCAGCGCCCGGACCGCTTCCAGGTCGGCCAGAAGGTCGATGCCATGGTGATC
The DNA here is from genome assembly GCF_001557325.1 of Erythrobacter donghaensis. Classification (GTDB taxonomy): domain Bacteria; phylum Pseudomonadota; class Alphaproteobacteria; order Sphingomonadales; family Sphingomonadaceae; genus Erythrobacter; species Erythrobacter donghaensis_B. Next base: position 26,377 of record NZ_LSJS01000151.1, on the reverse strand, counting down.
GGCTTCGACCGTTCGAAGAAGCCCAACTTCTCCATCAAGGCGCGCCAGATCGCCGAAGAGAAGGAAGCGGTTGCGCAGTTCGGCTCGTCGGATTCGGGCGCTTCGCTCGGCGACATCCTTGGCGCCGCGCTCAAGAAGGGCAGCGAGTAATTCCGGCAAGGCTCGCCCCCGCGCGGGGCGGGCCTCCTCGGCCAATTCGAAAGGCCCGCCCGCTCAACCGAGCAGGCGGGCCTTTTCACGTCTGCCGCATGGGCGTAAGGTCGCGCCCATGATCCACGTTCACCAGTTCCCCTGTCTCAGCGACAATTACGGCTATCTCGTCCACGACACCGAGAGCCACGAAACCGTCGCCATCGATACGCCCGACGCCAGGCAGTACCTGCTCGAGGCCGAGCTTAAGGGCTGGCGTATCACCCAGATCTGGAACACCCACTGGCACCCCGACCACGCGGGCGGCAACGCACATATCCAGGAGGCGACCGGCTGCACCATCCTCGGGCCCGCCGAGGTCGCGGGCAAGTTCCCGCTCGACCGGACGGTGACACATGGCGAGACGGTGATGATCGGCGAGGTCGCTGCGCAGGTGATCGACGTGTCGGGCCACACCAACGGCCACATCGCCTTCCATTTCCCCGAAGCCGGCATCGCCTTTGTCGGCGATTCGGTCTTCGCGCTCGGCTGCGGGCGGATGTTCGAGGGCGAGCCCGGGCAGTTCTGGGACAGCCTGTCGCGGATAAAGGCCCTGCCGCCCGAAACCCTGCTTTACTGCGCGCACGAATACACCGCCTCGAATGCGAAGTTCGCGGCCCATGCCGATCCCGACAACGTCGCGCTCAAGGACTATATCGACGAGATCACCGCCAAGCGCGCGAAGGACGAGCCGACCGTGCCGACCACGCTTCGGCGCGAGCTTGCCACCAACCCCTTCCTGCGCGCCGACGATCCCGACATGATGGCCCGCTGGGGCGGCAGCATCCCGGCCGAAACCTTCGCCGCGCTGCGGGCGGCAAAGGACACCTTCTGACCGATGCAGAACCCGGGGGCGATCCGGGGCTTTCACGCCCACATCTACTATGACGCGGACCAGGTCGGGGAGGCGCAGGCCTTTGCCGAGCGCGCGCGGGCGCATTTCAGGATCGCGGTCGGGCGCTTCCACCTCGCGGCCGTCGGCCCCCATCCGCGCGGGTCGTGCCAGCTGTCGATGTCGCCGGAGACCTTCGCGGCCTTCACCCTGTGGGCAATGCACGAGCGCGGCGACCTGACGATCTTCTGCCACGGCCTGTCGGGCAACGACCTTGCCGATCACACCCGCTACGTCCTGTGGCTGGGCCCCTCGGAACCGCTCGACCTGTCGATCTTCGGCTGATGCAGGCGCTGATCGTCGAACGCCTCTCGGGCGACCTGTCGGGCGTGGTGCTCGCCGATGTGGCGGAGCCGGCGCGCGGCGCGGGCGAGGTCAAGGTGCGTGTGGCCGCCGCTTCGCTCAACTTCCCCGACCTCCTGATGACCCGAGGCGAATACCAGTTCAAGCCGGCGGTGCCCTTCACCAGCGGCCTCGAATTCGCGGGGCAAGTGCTTGAGGCGGACGCCGGCAGCGGCTTCGCGCCCGGCGACCGCGTGATGGGCGGCAACAAGACCGGCGCCTTCGCCGAAATCGCCTGCGTGCCGGCAGACAAGCTTTCGCCCATGCCCGCCGGGATGGATTTTCCCGCCGCCGCCGCGATGGGCGCGGCCTATGCGACCGCCTTCACCGGGCTCGTCGAGCTGGGCGGCCTTGAGGAGGGCCAGTGGGTGCTGGTTCATGGCGCGAGCGGCGGCGTGGGCCTTGCAGCCTGCGACCTCGCGCGGGCACTGGGCGCGCGGGTGATCGCCACCACCGGCTCGCCCGCCAAGGCCGACCGGATCGCCGCTCTAGCCCACCCCGAGGCCGTAATCACCGCCGAGGGGCGCTTTCGCGAGGAGGTCGCGCAGCTCACCGGCGGAGCGCTCGCCGACATCGTCTTCGATCCCGTGGGCGGCGACGTGTTCGACGAGTCCACCCGCTGCGTCGCATTCGGCGGCAAGCTCATCGTGGTGGGCTTCACCAGCGGGCGGATCGCCGAGGTTTCGACCAACATCCCGCTGATCAAGGGCTTCAGCATCGTCGGCCTGCGCGCCGGAGAATACGCCCGCCGCTTTCCCGAGCGGGGCGCGGCGATCACCCGCGCCATCGCCCGGCTTGCCGAAGCGGGGGCGATCACCCCCGCGATCGACCGCACGCTTCCCCTCTCGCGCTGGCGCGAGGGCTTCGAGGCGATGGCGCGGCGCGAGCTGGTGGGCAAGGTGGTGTTTCAGCCCGGATAGGGCGCGTCCTTCAGCAGCCGCGCCAGATGCGCCGCGTTGCTGGCGACCATCTCCGCGGTCTTGGTCACATTTTCGGGAGCCGCGTCGAGATCCTTGAAGTCGGTGCTCCCCATCGCCTCGCCGACCCAATAGCAGGCCGCGACGGCGGGAATGGTCCAGCCCGTGTCGTTCAAGGACTGGAACAGCTGCGAGGACGCCCAATGCGCGCCGTCCTCATTGCCGACGATCGCCGCGACCGCGACCTTGCCGTAGCTCGGCATCCGGCCTTTGTCGTCGGTCTCCGACAGGAAGGCGTCCATTCGTTCGAGCACCCGCTTGGCGATGGACGAGGCCTGCCCCAGCCAGATCGGCGTGCCGAACACGAGAATGTCGGCGGCAAGGATCGTCTGGCGGATGCGCGGCCAATCGTCGCCCTCGCCCTCATCCGAAGTGACCCCCGGCTTGACGTTGTGATCGGCGATGCGGATCGGTTCGCCCAGCGCCACTTCATGCCCTGCGAAAGCCTCGCGCAGCACCGCGATCATCGCGTCGGTCGAGCTCTCGCGGCTGCCCGAGCGGGCGAGCGAGCAGTTGATGGCGCAGGCGGTGAGCGTCATGGGCGATCTCCTTGCGAAAAGAAGGAGAAGCTGGGCCGGGGCCCCGATGTTTCACCCGCCCCGCCGATCCGCCCCGCTTCCGCGACCGACTGACCAACCAAAACAGGAAGGGCGGCCACAGCGGGCCGCCCTCTCGATCACCGTATGGTCGGCAAGCCTCAAAGCGAGGCGATGACCTCGTCGGCGAGCTTGCGGTCGGCCTCGCCATCATGCGCCTTGGCGATCAGCGCCTTCGAAGCGGCAGCGGCGGCGGTGACCGCGCGGGCCTTGACCTCGGCGACTGCGGCGCGCTCGGCCGCGGCGATCTTCTCTTCGGCCATCTTCTGGCGGCGGGCGACCATCACTTCGCCATCGGCCTCTGCCCTGGCGAGGATCGCGTCGGCTTCCTTACGAGCACCCGCCAGCATCGCCTCGGCGTCCTTCTCGGCGCCCGCGATCTTGGCGGCATATTCGGCGCGCAGCGCTTCGGCCTCGGCGCGCAGGGTCTTGGCTTCATCGAGTGCGGCGCGGATCGCGGCGATCTTGGCATCGAGCCCGCCGGTGATGATCCCGGGGACCTTCTTCCAGATGAACACGCCGATCAGCACGGCCATCGCCAGCGCGACCCACTGATAGGTGTCGATCCCGAAGACGCTGGGTTCGGCGTGGTGAGCGCCTTCAGCACCGCCGGCGAGCAGGGTCAGGATGTCAGCCATGCGCCATCACCTTCTTGACCGCAGCCTTGGCGGTTGCGGGTTTGATATTGGCCCCGGCGACGCGGGCGACGATGTCGCGCGCGGCGTCGGCGGCAACGCCCTCGATCTCGGCCATGGCGCTGCTGCGGGCGGCCTCGATCGCGGCCTCGGCCTCGGCGAGGTGGGCGTCGAGACGGCCCTGCGCTGCGGCGAGCTTGGCGGCGGTGGCGGCGGCCGCCTTGGCCTTGGCCTCGCCGATCAGCGCCTGCGCGGCGGCACGGTTGGCATTCTCGCGGGTGCGCCAGGCCTCTTCCTCAGCTGTCGCCGCATCGCGCGCAGCCTGAGCCGCGGCGAGATCGCCGGCTATCTGGTTGTCGCGCATCTCCACCGTGCCGAGGATCTTGGGCACCATCCCCAGTCCGACAAGGACGAAGGTGAGGCCGAAGAACACCAGCAGCCAGAAGACCTGGCTGGTCAGGGTTTCGGAGAGTTGATCGATCTGAGGCATGTTGAACCCTTGGTCGCGAGCGCCGCGTGATCGGCCCCGCCGGGCCGGAGCGCTTGGCTCCGGCCCGGCGTGAGGCCACGTTCCGTCTTAGCTGAAGATCAGCAGGACGGCGATCACGAAGGCCAGCAGGCCGAGAAGTTCGGCGGCCGCGAAGCCGATGAACAGGCGGCCCTGCTGACCGTCGGCGGCACCCGGATTGCGCAGCGCGCCTTCGAGGAACGATGCGAAGACGTTGCCCACGCCGAGCGCGGCAAGGCCCGCGCCGATCGCCGCGAGACCGGCACCGAGAAGAGCTGCAGCTTGTGCGTCCATGGTATTAAACTCCGTTGAAATTCTGATTGTTGGCGATGGTAGTGAAGAGCGCTTCGTAAAGCCCTCAGTGAAGGTTTTCCGCGTCGTTGATGTAGAGCGAGGTCAGGAGCGCGAAGACATAGGCCTGAATGCCCGCAACGAGGATTTCGAGCGCGCTGATCGCGACCATCAGCGCGAAGCTCGGCACGCCGACCAGCACGCCAAGCCCGAGGCCCGCGCCGCCGCCGGCGATGACGAAGCTCGCGAGCACCTTGAGCAGGACGTGGCCGGCCATCATCGCCACGAACAGTCGCAGCGCGAGGCTGAAGGGGCGGACCATGAAGCTGACGAGCTCGATCAGGCTGATCGGCGCAGCGAGAAACACGGGGGTGTTCGCGGGCCAGAACAGCGAGAAGAAGTGCAGGCCGTGCTTCCAGAAGCCGACGATCAGCACGATCGAGAAGCTCATGATCGCGAGCACGCCGGTCGCGGTGAAGTGGCTGGTGAAGGTGAAGGCGTGGATGCCCGGGATCAGCCCCACCGGCACGAGGCCGAGCAGATTGCCGAACAGGATGAACATGAACAGCGTGAAGATGTAGGGCACATATTTGCGCCCGGCCTTGCCCACGTTGGCTTCGAGCAGGTCGTCGATGAAGCCGGTCATGGTCTCGACCGCCATCTGCCAGCGGCCCGGAACCAGCTCGCGCCGCATGCCGCCCGCGACGAACACCCAGACGAGGACGGCGGTGATCGCCATCCACAGCGCGGAATTGGTGAACGCGATGTTGATCCCGTCGGCCAGTTGCCAATCGGACCCCAGCAGGGGTTCGATGGTGAACTGCTTCATCGGATCGACCTTGCCTTCTTCGGCTGCCACGATCGAAAGATCCCTAAATGTTTCACGTGGAACACGCCCCTCGCCGGGCCTGAAGCGGGTAGTACCGGGCCAATACCCGCCTAAACCCCGCCATCAGCCTCGTCTTCGGGGCGCGTATTCGCGCTCAGGATGATGCTTCTGAAAGCCGATGCCGTTCCGAGGAACAACCCGCCTAACAGACCCCAGGGCGCGATGCCCAGCAATGCGTCGATCGCAAAGCCGATCACCAGGCCGCCGATGACCCCGCCCAGAAGGTTGGCCAGAGCGCGGTTGCCGCTGCGGTAATTCGCATCGACACCCTTCACCTGCGGCCGGTTGCGCTGCTCTTCGCGCTCGCGTGCGGCCTTGAGCCGCGCTTCGAGCGCGTCGATCCGCGCATCCTCGTGAATGGGTTCTCGGGCGGGTTTCTCGTCGCTCATGGCATTGTCCCTAAACGCAAGGCCAAGCCACATGCAACAAGGTGCCCGCCGAGGGCGCCGCCCCCTTAGAAGGGGGCTAGATATGTGTCAACATCGGCAGGCGTGAGTTTTGTGCAGCTGCACAAAGCTCACGGGCACTTGGGGTGGCGCTGCGGGGGCGCGCCGGTGCGGGTCTGCCAGGAGCCGTCGGGCGCCTGGTACTTTTCCCCCGGCGCGGTCTTGAGGATCTGCTGGCAGCCGATCGTCAGGGCATATTCCTCGATCGTCGCGTTCTTGGCCTGCGCGCGTTCGGCATAGACGGCCTTGCGCTTGATGTTGATGTCGTCGACGATCCGGCGCAGGTCGGGCGTCTCGGCCCCGACGATGCCGACATAGCCGTCGACCCTTTCGCCGACCTTGCCCGAGGCGCGCGCGGCATCGAAAGCCGGATCGCGCTGCGCCGCGGCGGGCACCGCAAGCGCCGCGACCGCGAGCAGCGCGGCCAGACGTGTGGATTTGGCACTCAGCATCAGCTTTCCTCCAGACCGCCGGCCACCTTCAGAAGATGTCCGGGTTCTCTTCAATCGTGTTGGCCGCGTCCTCCGCGAGCCGGTAGATCACTTCCTGCCGGATGTTGATGTTGAGCTCGATCACGATCGGCTTCTCGGGCGCGGCGATGTTGATGCATCCGCCAAGGCTCCCCGCAAGCATCGCCGCTCCCGCCATCATGGCCCGGTGTCGTCCTGTCATCTGCCGCCCCCTGTGCGCCCCGCTTCCCGGGCCTGTCCCGGAGGATGTGGCAGCGCCGCCGGGAGCGGTCAATTCACGATGCATCATGGCTGGCTTTCGCTTTCGGCAGGTTGAACGGGCCCGTTAGCGCGCGGCAAGGTCGGGCGTGCGGGATTGGCGGGCACGAAGCGGCCATCTTCGGCCTTGAGCAGCCCGCGATCGACCGGACTGCCGAGGTAGTCGATATCCCAGAACGAGCGGATCATCGTCGCGAGCTGGTGGAAGTTCTCCGATCGCACGTTGACCTTGAACAGGATCGGCAGCCTCGCGAGGCGGCGCGTCACGAAATTGCGGCTGGTTCCCGCGCCCTGGCGGACCCCGTCGAATTCGAAGCTGGTGACGATCTCGCCGTCGAGCTGCCCGCCCAGCCCCACGCGCATCTGGCGATAGTCGAGCGAACGCAGCGCGGAGAAGGCGTAGTTGCCCATCGTCCCGAGGTCTTCGTAGGTGAGGTCGCCGATATAGGCGACGTTCCCCCCGCCCGCGCGCGCCACCAGCACGCCGCTGTCGATCCGGCCATGGCCCTCCTTGTCGAACACGATCGGCACGGTGCCGTCGAAGATGCCGGTGGCCGAGAGATTGGTGAGCTCCATCTGCGCGACGAACTTGGCGGCATCGAGGCCGGTGATCTCGAAGACGTAACGGCGTTCCTCGGGCTGGCTGAAGTCCATCGCCAGCGGGCGCATCGTCAGCGTGCCGCCCATGAAGGGGAAGCGCGCGTCCTCGAGCGAAAGGAGCGTGCCGTCCTTCACCTCGAACTGCACCGTGCCTGCGAGCACCTCGATTCCGGGGTTGATCGCGGCGATGGTCAGGCGCTGGTCGGGGGCGGTGGTGAGGTTGAGGAGGTCGGTGAACACCACCTCGCCCGCAAGCCCGCGCACCGGACCGAAGGCGGCGGCGAAATCGAGCCCCTTGGTGCCGAAGGTGCCCGAACTGGTGAGCGTCTCGCCCTGCCAGTCGATCCGCCCGCTGCCGGTCACCGCGCCATCGGCCAGCGCGATCACGCCCTTGGCGAGGGGCGAGAGGTTCTCGGGCTGGAAATCCTTGTCGAACACCAGCGCGGGCACCGCGAGGCGCGCGCTGCCAGCGGCGGTGTCGAGATCGTGGAGGATGGCCACCTCGCCCACGGCGCGGCCCGATTCGCGGTGGGCGAGCCGGGCATCGGCGGTGATGCGGTTGTCCTCGAGCCGCAGCGCTGCGCCATTGGCAACCAGCGGGGTGAAACGCGGCTCGGGGTGATCCGCGTTCGGGCGGTCGGTCAGGGTGAAGCTGGCGTCTGTGAGGCTGAGGACACCATCGGCGAAGGACCAGCCCCCCGCGATCGCGTCGAGATCGAAGGGCACGGCGGCGAGCCTTGCGGTGCCCCCGGCAAAATCGCCCGCAAAGGCTTCGCCGAAGCTGCCGGTGAGGCTGGCGGCCGACAGGCGCACCTCGCTGTCCCCTTCGCCGATGCGGGCGGCAAGGCCCTCGACCGCGAAAGGCTGCGGATAGCGCAGGCTTACGCCCCCCGCGGCGAAGTTCGCCGGGCTCTCGCCGAGCGTGCCGGCGAGCTTCAGCGGCCCGGTGCGCGCGGCGAGGCGCAAGCCTTTGCCATAGGCGAGGATCGGCGCGCGCCCCTCCGGGCAGAGGGTCACCTGCTGCCCCGCCAGCGTCAGACCCGACAGCGCGAGCCTGGCGAAGCGCAGCGGCGTGCAAGCCGTGCCGAGCGCGAGGCCGGAGGCTTGCGACCACGTGCCCTCGATCGGCACGGTCAGGTCATTGACCCCGCCCCCGGGCAGGTCGCCGCTGGCCTTGACCAGCCCCTCGAAGGCGAGCGCCCCGCCCGCGCGGCTCGTCAACGTCAGGCGCGGGATCGCAAGGCGGTTCGCCCCGGCGGCGTAATCGGCCATGGCGAGCCGCGCGCTCCACCCGCCGCCGCGCTCCTGCGCGATCCGGCCGTTGATCGAAGGGAGCCCCTCGCCGCCCGCCAGCAGATTGCCCGCAAGCCCGCTCACGCCCTGCGCGCCGAGCTTCGCATTGACGCGCGAGAGCGCCAGCACCCGCGTCCCGCGCGCGCTGGCAAGGATCGCCTCCGGAACCACCAGCGAGGCCTCGCCGCCGCGGTGGCGGATGATCGCATCGCCGCGGAAGGTCGCCCCTTGCAGCGCTGCGCCGAGTCCGGTGCGTGCGCGCGCGGCGAGCGGCGCGATCAGCGTGCCCGCTGCGCCCCGTTCGATTGCGGCAAGGCCCTCGGTGAGGTCGCTCGCGGGGGCGAGGCCCGCGCCGCGCAGGGTGCCCTCCCACTGCCCGCTCGAACCGTCCGCCGCGCCGCGCCAGTCGCCTGTCGCCGCGAGCCGCGCAAGGCGGCCCTGCGGCGCGGCAAGCCCGGTCAGCGCCAGATCGTGCCCGATCGCGAGGCGCCCCCCGGACCAGCCGAGTTCCGCCGTCCCGCCGAGGCCTGCCGCAGTGAGATCGGCCAACCGCGCACCGCCGCCCTCGACCTTGAAGTCCGCCTCGGCCGCGGCGAAATCGGGGGCAAGCCTCGCCCTTGTGCCGATGTCCGCCCGCTCGAGGCTCGCCCCGCCGCAGGAGAGATCGGCGAGGCGCAGCGGGCCATCGAGCGTGGGCGCGCCGCTTGCCGTCGTCAGCCTGGCGTAGAGCGTCGCCTTGCCCGCCCGGCAATCGGCGGTGCCGATCCCCGGCGCGCTCGCGGCGAGGACCCCGGCAAAGCCGTCGTCGAGCCGGCCTTTGCCATCGAGCTTGAACCCGGCGCGGCCGTAATCGCTCTCCAGCAGCCCGCGTGCATCGGTCAGCACCACGTCGATGGCGGGAAGCGCGGGCGGTGCGTCACCGCCGGTGAAGACCAGCGGATCGAGCTTGCCGAGGCTGAGCCTGCCGCCCCTGAAGGAAGCGAAGATCCGTGCGCCTTCGACCGACACGCGCCGCAGCTCGGGCCCCTGCCAGCCGACGCCCATCTCGATCACCATGCGCCGGACAGTGAGATCGGGCCGCGCCGGATCGCCGATGACGAGGTTTGCGATCACCTGCCGGTTCGGCGCGAGGCTGACGATGTCGTAGCTCGCCGGAACGCCGCGCTGGCCGAGATAGTCGTCGATCACGTCGCGGGCGATTCGCTCGCGGGCGAGCCAGGCGGTGCCGCCGCCCGCCAGCGCGAGGGCGGCGACGCCCAGCATGACCGGGCTGCGCCAGAAGCGCCGCGCGCGCCCGCGCCCGCTCCCGCCGTCCTGCGGCCCCTCCGCCGTCTCCGCATCCGCCTGCCGCATCGTCTCCAACTCTTGCGCGTATCCCCTTCCAAAGGCAATGAGACACGCAGGGCCAACGCTTTTCCGGAGGGTCGCATTGCCGGAAGCTGAAGACAGTTTCGATTTTCTCGACGGTGCCGTGCCCGATTTCGACGCCGGCAAGGCCGCAGGCGACGGGCACCGCGCCCGCCTCAGGCACCGCCTCCTGACGGGAGGCGCCGAGGCGCTCGCCGATTACGAGGTGCTCGAATATCTGCTCTATGCCGCAATCCCGCGCGGCAACACCAAGCCGATCGCCAAGGCGCTGCTCGCCCAGTTCGGGAGCCTTGGCGGGGTGATCAATGCCGATCCCAAGGCGCTCCAGCGGGTCAAGGGGATCGGCGAGAATTCGGCCGCCGCCTTGAAGGCGGTTGCCACGGCGGCGCGGCGCATGGCGCGCGGCGAGATCATGGGCAAGCCGGTGCTCTCCAGCTGGCAGGCGCTGATCGACTACCTCACCACCGACATGGCGCACCTCACCATCGAGCGGGTGCGGGTGCTGTATCTCGACACCAAGAACCGCCTGATCGAGGATCATCACGTGGGTGACGGCAGCATCGATGAAGCCGCGATCCACCCGCGCGAGGTGATCCGCCGGGCGATGGACGTGGGCGCCTCCGCGATGATCCTCGTCCACAACCACCCCTCGGGCAGCCCCGAGCCCTCCCGCGCCGACATCCAGATCACCCAGCGCCTTGCCGAGGCGGGGCGGCACATGGGCGTGACCGTCCACGATCACGTGATCATCGGACGCGAGGGTCACACCAGCCTGCGCGCCAAGGGCCTGATCTGACCCGATCCGGACATCTCGTGCCCATCATGCTCGGCAATGGTGATCTGCCGAAAGCGGCGCGGCGCCGCGCATGGCACCCGGATGGTCGGCGACACGGGGAGACAGCACGACATGAGCAAGGCGACAAGCGCAGCGAGGCTGACGGCAGAAGGCCTCGGCACGGCCCTGCTCGTCGCCACGGTGATCGGGCCGGGGATCATGGCCGAGACGCTGGCCGCAGGGAACATCGCCCTTGCCCTGCTCGCCAACACCGCCGCCACCGGGGCGATGCTGTTCGTGCTGATCACCATGCTGGGTCCGGTGTCGGGCGCGCATTTCAATCCGGTGGTGAGCTGCGTCTTCGCGCTGCGGGGCGAGCTGGACGCGAGGCAGTTGGCGGCGTTTGCGGTGGTGCAGATCGCCGGCGGGGTGGCAGGCACGCTGCTGGCGCACGCGATGTTCGATCAGCCGATCATGCAGGTCTCGCTGCACCAGCGCACCGGCGCGTCGCAATGGCTGTCCGAAGCGGTCGCCACCTTCGCCCTCGTGCTGACCATTCTCGGCACCCTGGCGGCAAGGCCCGCAGCGGTTCCGGCGGCGGTCGCGCTGGTGATCGTGGCGGGATACTGGTTCACCGCCTCGACCGCCTTTGCCAACCCTGCCGTCACCCTCGCCCGCACCCTGTCGGACACCTTCGCGGGGATCGCGCCGGGCGACGCGGCCCTGTTCATCGCCGCGCAGTTCTGCGGCGGCATCGCCGCCTGGCTGGTCGGCGAAAAGGCCTTCGACTGGCGCGGCAAAACGGCCTGACGCTTGCCTTCGCGGCCGCGCCCGCCTAGCCGCTGGGCCACGTTCACGCCCCTCACCCGGAGCCGCCCGATGGTCCCCCGCTACGCCCGCCCCGCCATGACCGCCCTGTGGGAGCCGGAGGCGAAGTATCGCATCTGGTTCGAGATCGAGGCCCACGCGACCCAGAAGCTCGCCGATCTCGGCGTCGTGCCGCAATCGGCGGCCAAGGCGCTGTGGGACTGGTGGGCGACCAACCCGGCGATCGACGTCGCCGCGATCGACGCGATCGAGGCCGTCACCAAGCATGACGTGATCGCCTTCCTCGATTGGGTGGCGCAGCAGGTCGGCGAGGAAGCGCGCTTCATGCACCAGGGCATGACCAGCTCCGACGTGCTCGACACCACGCTTTCGGTGCAATTGGCGCGGGCGAGCGACATCCTGCTCGCCGATCTCGACGCGCTGCTCGCTGCGATCCGCACCCGCGCCGAGGAGCACAAGTACACCCCCACCATCGGCCGCAGCCACGGCATCCATGCCGAGCCGGTGACCTTCGGCCTGAAGCTTGCCGAGGCCTATGCCGAATTCAGCCGCTGCCGCACCCGGCTGGTCGCGGCGCGCGCGGAGATCGCGACCTGCGCGATCTCGGGTGCGGTCGGGACCTTTGCCAATGTCGATCCGGCGGTCGAAGCCTATGTCGCGGATAAGCTGGGCCTCGCCATCGAGCCGGTCTCGACGCAGGTCATCCCCCGCGATCGCCACGCGATGTTCTTCGCCACGCTCGGCGTCATCGCCAGCTCGATCGAGCGCCTCGCCACCGAGATCCGCCACCTGCAGCGCACCGAGGTGCTCGAGGCCGAGGAGTATTTCTCGCCCGGCCAGAAGGGCTCCAGCGCCATGCCGCACAAGCGCAATCCGGTGCTGACCGAGAACCTCACCGGCTTGGCGCGGGTGGTGCGCAGCGCCGTCACCCCCGCGCTCGAGAACGTCGCTCTGTGGCACGAGCGCGATATCTCGCACTCCTCGGTGGAGCGCTACATCGGCCCCGATGCGACGATCACGCTCGACTTCGCGCTCGCGCGGCTGACCGGGGTGGTCGAGAAGCTGCTGGTCTATCCTGGGCGCATGGAGAAGAACATGAACCGCATGGGCGGGCTGATCCATTCGCAGCGCGTGCTGCTGGCGCTGACGCAGGCGGGCCTGACCCGCGACGAGAGCTACCGTCTTGTCCAGCGCAACGCGATGAAGGTGTGGGAATCGGACGGCGCGCTGTCGCTGCTCGATCTGCTCAAGGCCGATCCCGAGGTCACCGCCGCCCTCAGCCCCGAGCAGCTCGAGGAGAAGTTCGACCTCGGCTACCACTTCAAGCATGTCGACACGATCTTCGCGCGCGTCTTCGGATGAGGGCGCCGGTGCTGGACAAGGGACGCGAATGGCTTAGGTTCGCCGCCACAAGGGGCCATCGGGAGACACCACCTTCGTGAAAGTCCTTCGCACCATCATCTGGGTTCTGGCCGCGCTCGGCTTCCTGGTCTTCGCCATCTACAACTGGCAGCCGGTCGAACTGCGGCTGTGGCAGAACCTCGTGCTCGAGACCAAGGTGCCGGTGCTGGCGCTGCTCGCCTTCACCGCCGGCTTCCTGCCGATGTGGGCGGTGCACCGCAGCGTTCTGTGGAGCATGGGGCGGCGGGTGCGCACGCTCGAGAATTCGCTCAAGAACAATGCCATGGCGCACCGTGCCGACATGACGGCGGCGGCGAGCGCCTCGCATGCGTCGGACAACCCTGTGGAAAGCCTGCGCGAAAGCGGGGGAGAGGGGCCTGAGCCCTTCGACATTTCCGATGCGGGCGACGGGGCAAGCGGCCCGGGTGACGGCGGGGGGAGCGCAGGCGAATGAGCAATCCGGTCTATCTGGCGCTGGACGTGCCCCAGCTCGAACCCGCGCGCGCGCTGGTCGAGAAGGTCAAGGCGCATGTCGGCGGGGTCAAGCTCGGGCTCGAGTTCTTCTGCGCCCACGGCGCGCACGGCGTGCACGAGATCGCCCATTGCGGGTTGCCGATCTTCCTCGACCTGAAGTTCCACGACATCCCCAACACCGTCGCTGCCGCGATGCAGGCGATCCACGTCTATGAACCCGCGATCGTCACCGTCCATGCCAGCGGCGGGCGGGCGATGATGGAGGATGCCAAGGCCGCCGCCGCCGCGGGGACCAAGGTGGTCGCGGTGACCATGCTCACCAGCCTCGATGCGAGCGACCTCACCGCGACCGGCGTCTATGGCAGCGCCGAGACGCAGGTGATGCGCCTTGCCGAGCTTGCCCATGCGGCCGGGCTCGACGGGATCGTGTGCTCCGGCCAGGAGGTCGGGATGGTCAAGAAGGCGTGGAGGGACGGCTTCTTCGTCGTCCCCGGCCTGCGTCCCACGGGCGGCGGCACCGGCGACCAGAAGCGCGTCGTCACGCCGCGCGCGGCGCGCGACAACGGCGCAAGCGTGCTCGTCATCGGCCGCCCGATCAGCCGCGCGGAAGATCCGGCCGCGGCCGCGCGGGCGATCGAGGCGACGCTTTGATCTGCATGCGCGCCGAAGACATCCTCGCCATTCTCGACCGGGCGGCGCAGGACTTCTCCTTCCCGATGCTCGACAACGGCTATGTCTATCCGGCCGCCGCGCGCATGTCGCTCTATCGCTCGCCTGAGGATTGGGCGATCGTGCTGGAGACCTTCGGCTACTCGCCGCGCGCGGGCGAGCCTGACTGCATGATCACGACCTTTGCGAGCCGCCCGGCCAATCGCCGACCTCCGAGCGCCTTCATCACCGCGGCGGCCCACGCCGATTACCTCGCCGAAAACCCGCATCTGGAGCAACGCTTCGTCCAGGTCATCGATCAGGACAGCCTCTACGACGAGGACTGCCCCGACTATGTCGCCGCGGACGCCGAGCGCCTCGCGCTGCGCGATCAGGTCATCCCCGTCCCGGATCTCGACGCCGTCAGGGCAGCCGGGATCGAGCCGGAGGACAATCGCCTGCTGGTCTTCGAGCTGGCGCGCTATCTTGCCCATCACCACCGCGAACTCGTCCTCGCCACGCCGGCCGAGCGAACCGCGAACCTTCCGCCCGGCATCGTGCAGGTCGGGCTGTTCGATGACTGGCGTCACCCCGATCTCGCCCGCGAGGAATGGCCGAGCGAGACGGCCAGCTTTCGCGCCGTGGCCGCCCTGCTCGCCGGCGATCCGCACGACCCCGAGGCAATCACGGCGGGGGCGAACACGCATTGGTCCAACTGGCCCGAGGGCGGGCGGCTGTGACCGACCACGCCACTCCCAACCTGCCCTCCCGCGATTTCGCCGCGACCGCCGCATTCTATGCCAGGCTCGGGTTCGCGGAGGATTACCGCTCGGACGGCTGGATGATCCTCTCGCGCGGCGCACTGAAGCTCGAGTTCTTCCTCTGGCCCGACTTCGATCCTTACAGCTCGTCTTTCGGCAGCTGCCTGAGGCTCGACGACCTCAATGCAATGATGGCCGAGATTGAGGCGAGCGGGATCCCCGACGCGAGGACCGGACAGCCGCGCTATCACCCGCCCCGGCTGGAGGAGAGCGGGCTCACCATCGCCTATCTGATCGACCCCGACGGGACGCTGCTGCGCCTGATCCAGAACGACTGACGACCATGCACGAAACCTTGGCAATCACCGCCGCCGCCCCTGCCGACGCGCCCGTGCTGAAGGCACTGCTCGAAGCCGCCTATCGCGGCGATTCGGCGCGGCAGGGGTGGAACCACGAGGCCGACATCCTCGACGATGAACGCATCGGGCGGGACGAGCTCGACGCGCTGCTCGCCGATCCGGCGGTGACGATCCTGACCGCGCGGGATGGCGGCGATCTGGTCGGCTGCGTCGCGGTGACGCGCAAGAACGAGAGCCTCGCCTATCTCGGGATGCTCTGCGTGCTGCCCACCCTGCAATCGGGCGGGCTCGGGCGGCGGTTGCTCGATGCGGCGGAGGATCACGGCCGCGCCATCGGCATCGCGCGCATGGAAATGACCGTGATCGACAGCCGCGAAAGCCTGATCGCGTGGTACGTGCGGCGCGGCTATGCCCTGACCGGCGAGACCCGCCCTTTCCACGAACTGCGCCCCGCCGATGCCGAGACCGGCCCGCAGATCACCTTCGTGGTGCTGGAAAAGACGCTCTAGCGGGCGGCTTTGCCCTCATCCTCGGTCAGCTTCTTGATATCCTCGGGGCTCAGTTCGAGCAGCGGCGAAGTGACGTTCCAGTTCAGCAGCTTCATGTCCTTGCCCGACCCGGTGAATATGTAGGTCTCGGTCGCCTCGCCGCGTTCAAAGCGGGTCTGCATCACGATCGTGGTGGTCGTGGTGCCGTTGTTGAACCCGGTGTTGAAGCCGGTCTGCTTGCTCGACTCGACCTTGCCGAGCCGCTTGGAGAACAGCGTCATCAGCCCCTGCACCTGTTCTTCGGTCACGACCTTGCGGAACTCGACCCCGGTCTCCTGGTAGAAGCGCTTGGCGTTGCCCTGATCGTAAAGCGCGTGGAATTTGTCGATCTGCGCACGCGCACCCTCGACCTGCGCGCCCGGATTGCATGCTGTCAGCGCCAGGGCACCGGCAGTGGCGAGGAAGATGCGGAATTTCATGGACGATTGCTTCCCTGTTGCGCCCGCCAGACTGCCGCGCCTTTCCCGCCCGATCAAGCACTTCGCGCTTCACGCGGCGGCTACGGCGGCGTAGAGCGCCGCGTATGGCAGGCACCCTCGTCAAGATATGCGGAATTTCGACCCCCGAAACGCTCGCCGCCTGCATCGCGGGGCGGGCCGAGTGGGTGGGGCTGAACTTCTTCGCGCCCTCCCCCCGCTTTGTCACGAGTGCGGTGGCCGCGCGGCTTGCAGGCCATGCGGGTGACGCGATCCGCAAGGCCGGGGTGTTCGTCGATGCCGATGACGCCGCGCTGGCCGAGGCGGTGGCGGCGGGCAGGCTCGATGCGATCCAGCTCCACGGCCACGAGGCGCCCGAGCGCGTCGCGCAGGTCAAGGCGCGCTTCGGCCTGCCGGTTTGGAAAGTGCTCTCGGTCGCCAGCGCGGATGACGTCGCCAAGGCCGCGGCCTACGCCGGAGCCGCCGATTTCCTGCTGTTCGACGCCAAGACCCCCAAGGGCCAGCTGCCCGGCGGCATGGGCCTCGCCTTCGACTGGGCCCTGCTCGCCGCCTACAAGGGCCCGCTCGCCTGGGGCCTCGCCGGCGGCCTCACCCCCGCCAATGTCGGCGAGGCGGTCCGCCTGACGGGCGCGGCGCTGGTCGACACCTCGAGCGGGGTCGAGAGCGCGCCCGGCCTCAAGGACGTGGACAAGATCGCCGCCTTCTGCAAAGCCGCACGGCTATGAACACACCTCTCAACTCCTTCCGCAACCAGCCGGACGAGCGCGGCCATTTCGGCCAGTTCGGCGGGCGCTATGTCGCCGAGACGCTGATGCCGCTGGTGCTCGATCTCGAGCGCGAATACCGGAAGGCACAGGCTGACCCCGCGTTCCAGGCGGAATTCGACGACCTGCTCGAGCATTACGTCGGCCGCCCCTCGCCGCTCTATTTCGCGCCCCGGCTGACCGAGGCGCTGGGCGGCGCACAGGTGTGGTTCAAGCGCGACGAGCTCAACCACACCGGCGCGCACAAGATCAACAACTGCATCGGCCAGATCCTGCTGGCGATCCGGATGGGCAAGAAGCGCATCATCGCCGAGACCGGCGCGGGCCAGCACGGCGTGGCGACCGCGACGGTCTGCGCGCGCTTCGGCCTGCCTTGCGTCATCTACATGGGCGCCGAGGACGTGAAGCGCCAGTCGCCCAACGTGTTCCGCATGAAGCTCCTGGGCGCCGAGGTGGTGCCCGTCACCAGCGGCGGGGCGACGCTCAAGGACGCGATGAACGAGGGCCTGCGCGACTGGGTCGCCAATGTCCACGACACCTTCTACATCATCGGCACCGCGGCGGGCCCCCACCCCTATCCCGAGATGGTGCGCAACTTCCAGAGTGTGATCGGCAAGGAGGCCCGCGCGCAGATGCTAGCGAGGACGGGCCGCTTGCCCGACCTGCTGGTCGCCGCGATCGGCGGCGGATCGAACGCGCTGGGGCTGTTCCATCCCTTCCTCGATGATCCGAGCGTGAAGATGCTCGGCGTCGAAGCAGCGGGGCATGGGTTGGACGGTAATGAACACGCTGCGAGCCTGCTCGGCGGCACCCCCGGCGTGCTCCACGGCAACCGCACCTATCTGCTGCAGGACGCCGACGGCCAGATCACCGAGGGCCACTCGATCAGTGCCGGGCTCGACTACCCCGGCATCGGCCCCGAGCACGCGTGGCTCAAGGAGAGCGGCCGCGTCGATTACACCGCCGTCACCGACGAGGAGGCGCTGGACGCCTTCCAGCTGCTCTGCGCGACCGAGGGGATCATCCCCGCGCTCGAACCCTCGCACGCCATCGCGGCGGTGAAGAAGGTCGCGCCGACGATGCCGAAGGACAGCATCATCCTCGCCAACCTGTGCGGGCGCGGGGACAAGGACATCTTTACCGTGGCTGAGAGGCTGGGGGTGGAGCTTTGAAGCGGTTTCTTGGAAATGTCTGCTACGGAATGGCGACAGGTTTTGTCGTCATGCTTGTCGCTGGTTCAATTGCCTTATTTCTGGGCGGCACTTACCGAGCAGGCCAAGAGCATCTTCCGCTAACATTTCGAGTAGTCCTTGAAGCTGCATTATTTGGCTCGGTCTTTTTAGGGCTCTTCGGTGCCCTAATGACGCTTCCTAAACGTCATTCGGTGATCAAGAAATCAAATGATAATGACTAGTCGCCTCACCGCCACCTTCGCCGCCCCACGCCCCGCGCTCGTCTGCTTCATCACCGCAGGCGATGGCGACACGGCGGCCAATCTCGATGCGCTGGTGGAAGCCGGGGCGGATGTGATCGAGCTGGGCATGCCCTTCACCGATCCGATGGCCGATGGCCCCGCGATCCAGAGCGCCAATCTGCGCTCGCTCGGCGCGGGCACGACCACGGCAGACGTGCTGCGCTACGCCACCGACTTCCGCGCCCGGCACCCCGATGTGCCGCTGGTGCTGATGGGCTATGCGAACCCGATGGTGCGTCGCGGCCCGGAGTGGTTCGCCGAGGCCGCCGCCGCCGCTGGCGTTGACGGCGTCATCTGCGTCGACATTCCGCCCGAGGAGGACGACGCGCTCGGCCCGGCGCTGCGCGCGAAGGGCATCGCGCCGATCCGCCTCGCCACCCCCACCACCGACGCCGCGCGCCTGCCACAGGTGCTCGAAGGGTCGGAGGGCTTCCTCTACTACGTCTCGGTCGCCGGGATCACCGGCAAGCAGCAGGCCCAGATCGCCAGCATCGAGGCGAATGTGGCGCGCATCAAGCAATCGACCGACATTCCGGTCGCGGTCGGCTTCGGCGTGCGCACGCCCGAGCAGGCCTCGGCCATCGCCCGGGTGGCGGACGGCGTGGTGGTCGGCTCGGCCCTGGTGGAAATCTGCGGCCAATATGGCGCCGAGGCCCCGGCCAAGCTAAGGGAGTTGACCTCGGCGCTCGCCGCCGCCGTCCACTCCGCCCGTCAGGAGCACGCCGCATGAACTGGTTCACCCGCGTCCGCAATTCGCTCGGCTTCTCCTCGGAGAAGAAGACCACCGAGAAAGACCTGTGGATCAAGTGCCCCTCGTGCCAGGAGCTGCTGTTCGCCGCCGATTACGAGGCGAACCTCTCGGTCTGCCCCAAGTGCGAGCATCACGGCCGGATCGGGGCGGACGCGCGGCTCGCGCTGCTGCTCGATCCGGGGTTCGAGGTCCTGCCGCTGCCCAAGGTCACCGAGGACCCGCTGCAGTTCAAGGACACCAAGAAATACACCGACCGCCTCAAGGCCGCGCGCGCCGCGAACCCGCATGAGGATGCCTTCGTGGTCGGCTCGGGCTTCATCGACACGCAGCCCGCGGTGGTCGGCGTGCAGGACTTCGGCTTCATGGGCGGCTCGATGGGGATGGCCGTGGGGCAGGCCTTCTGCAACGGCGCGCAGAAGGCGCTGGATCGCGGCTGCGCCTATGTCGTGGTGACCGCCGCGGGCGGCGCGCGGATGCAGGAGGGGATCCTCTCGCTCATGCAGATGCCCCGCGCGACGGTGATGACCCGGCGGCTGAAGCAGGCCGGGCTGCCCTACATCGTGGTGCTGTCCGACCCCACCACCGGCGGGGTCACCGCGAGCTACGCCATGCTCGGCGACATCCATATCGCCGAGCCGGGCGCGCTGATCGGCTTTGCCGGCCAGCGGGTGATCCAGGACACGATCCGCGAACAGCTGCCCGAAGGCTTCCAGCGCGCCGAGTATCTCCACAAGCACGGCATGGTCGACATGGTGGTGCCGCGTCGCGAGTTGCGGGCGACGCTGGCGCAGGTGCTGGATTACCTTGCTCCCGCGAAGGCGGCGTGAAGCCGAAGTCCGCCCTCCTCTTCAGAGGAGGGCCGCGAGACTTGCTGAGCGCAGCGAAGCTAGTCGCAGCGGGGTGGTGCCTGCGATCATGCTCGCTTCGCTCGCTACCACCCCCAACCCCCTCCTCTCAAGAGGAGGGGGCTTGAGCATGCGCGATTTCGGCACATCCGACGACCCGCGCGTGCAGGCGCAGCTTGACCGCCTCGCCGCGCTGAGCCTGCCGCAGGGGCGACTTGGGCTGGAGACGATCCGTGCGCTGATGGAGCGCCTCGGCAACCCGCATCGCCAGCTGCCGCCGGTGTTCCATGTGGCGGGCACCAACGGCAAGGGATCGACCTGCGCCTTCCTGCGCGCCATGCTGGAGGCGCAAGGCTACAAGGTCCACGTGACCACCTCCCCCCATCTGGTGCGCTACAACGAGCGCATCCGGCTGGCGGGAGAACTGATTTCTGACGGCATGCTGGCCGATGTACTGGAAGAAGTGCTGGACGCAGGCGAGGACCTCGGCCCGAGCTTCTTCGAAGTCACCATCGCCGCCGCCTTCCTCGCCTTCAGCCGCACCCCTGCCGATGCCTGCGTGGTCGAGGTCGGCATGGGCGGGCGCTTCGATGCGACCAATGTGCTGGAGCCCGAGGCGCTGGCGGCCTGCGGGATTGCGGCGCTGGGCCTCGATCACGAACGCTTCCTGCTCGCGCCCGAGGAGGGCGTTCCGACGGAGCCGATGGCGCGAATCGCGTTCGAGAAGGCGGGCATCGCCAAAAAAGGAGTGCCTCTGATAGTGCGCACGCCGAACGAACCCGAAGCGAATTGGGCTATCGAGGAGGTCGCCGAAAAAGTCGGTGCTCCGTCCTATTTCGGTGGACACGCCGACGCATGGGCCATCAAGGCGAATTGGCGAGCACCAGAAAAAGTCCGCTACGCCGATTGGCAGGAAAGCAGCGGCAAGCAAACGTCGTTTGTTTTGCTTCGGCCCAACCTTGCCGGCGATCATCAGATCGAGAATGCCGGGCTCGCCATAGCCATGCTGCGCCACCAGCGGCAGGTGAAGATTACGATGGAAGCGATCGCCAAGGGGATTGTATCGGCGCAGTGGCCCGCCCGGTTGCAGCGCCTTTCGCCTGGGCCTTTGACCGGGCGCCGCGAAGTATGGCTTGATGGCGGCCATAACCCGAGTGCGGCGCAGCGGTTGTTCAGCTTCCTGAACAGGCACATCTATGCTGATCGAATACTCGCGACAGGCGAATTGCGGCCAATCCACCTCATCATCGGGATGATCGAGGGCAAGAATCCCGCCGCGCTGACCGCCCCGCTCGCTTCGCTTCTGGAGAGCATCACGGCTGTACCGGTGCCGGGGCATGACTGGCACCCGGCAAGCGCCTTCGGCCCCTCGGCACGCGCCGCGCTCGATGTGCCGACGGCCCTCGCAATGATCCCCGATGACGGCCTGCCCATCCTCATCGCAGGCTCGCTCTACCTCGCGGGCGAGGTGCTGCGGCTGAACGACGAGCTGCCCGATTAGATCTCCGGCTCCGGCGGGGGCGCGTTCTCTGCCCGCCCCGAGCGCGCCTGCCGCACCCACTCGATCACACACAGCACCACGGCAAAGGCGCCGATCCCGGTGGTCAGCAGGAACACGTCGTAATAGCCGCGCTCCTCGATCATCTGGCCGAGCGCCGGGCGGCCCAGCGTCCCCACCAGCATCGTCAGCGAGGACAAGAGCGCATATTGCACCGCGCTGTAACCCTTCGCGACCACACTCGAGAGATAGGCGACGAAGGCCGCCCCCGCGATGCCGACGGCGATGTTCTCCATCCCGATGGTCAGCATCAGCCGCGCCATTCGGTCATCCGCCCCGAACAGACCGGCCAGCGCGGTGAAGCCGGTCAGATCGCTCGCCAGCTGCATCCGCGCGCCGCCTACGGCAAGGTCGGCGTAGAGCAGGTTGGTCAGCGCCGCGATGACAGCGCCCAGCGTCAGCGTCGTCATGCGGCCGATGACAGTCAGCAGCGTGCCGCCCAGCGCCAGCCCCAAGATCAGCGCGCCGACACCGAAGAACTTGGAGGCAATCGCCACCTCGTCCTTGGTGTATTGCAGCTCGCCCAGATAGAAGGGGTAGGCAAAGCTCCCCCAGATCGCATCGGTGATGCGGTAGGACAGCACCAGCGCGATCACCAGCACCGCGGCCCATTTCAAGCGTCCGATGATCTCCGCGAGCGGCAGGATCAGCGCGCGGTAGCCGTGATCGAGCGCGGTATCGAGCGCGCTGCTTGCGGGCACATCGGCGGTGAGCACGTGGCGCCCGGACTTGCGCATCGCCTCGAGCCAGCCTGCGATGGCGCCGGGGATCACCACGGTCGCGATCACGATCAGCGGGCCCATCTGGCTGACGAAGGCGGTGGAATCGGGCCGCGTCTCGGGCGTGGCGGTGAGCGAATCCACCATGAAAGCGAGCACCGTCACCAGCGCCCAGCCCCACAGCACGGCGACCGCGCCCAGCGCATAGGCGCGCACGCGGGGCACTATCTGCCCCGCCTGCCGCAGAGTGCCGAGATTGGCGCGCTCGCTCTCCAGCGCGGCGGCGCTGCGTTCGGCGTCGGGGGCAAACAGGCCCAGGAAGCCCACGATGAGGAGGATGCCGCCCATGCTCGCGAAGACCGTCGGCCAGCCCAGCCGCTCGGCCATGAACAGCGCCAGCGCCCCGCCCACCAGCGCCGCGACGCGGTAGCCCATCTGGAACACGGTCGAGAGGATGTCGATGGTCGCCACCTCGTCCGCGACATCCACCCGCCACGCGTCGATCACCACGTCCTGCGTGGCGCTGGCAAAGGCGCCGATCCCGGCCAGCAGCGAGAAGACTCCCAGCGAGGACAGCGGATCGAGCAGCGAGAGGATCACCAGGATCGCCCCCAGCAATAACTGCGCCGTCACGATCCACTGCTTGCGCTTGCCGAGCTTCCTCAGCCCCGGCAGATCGACCCGGTCCAAGGCGGGCGACCACAGGAACTTGAACGCATAGGCAAGCCCCACCAGCGAGAACACGCCCATCGTCTCGACATCGACCTTGGCGTCGGTCAGCCAGGCGTAGAGCGTTCCGAGCAGCAGCGCATAGGGTAGCCCGCTGGCAAAGCCGAACAGCAGGACATAGGCGGTCTTGGGATGCCGCAGCGCCGCCATCAGCGCGATCCAGCGCGACAGGCGCGTAGCAGTTTGGGGTGCGGCTGTGGCCATTGACGATCCCATGCTGTCGGGGCGGATTTGCTCCGGCCCGGTTTCGTGTCACACTAGGCCGGGACGAGAGGATGAGAAAAGAGCGATGAACGCTGCCACAACAGATTTGCGTAGAGAAGATTCGGGTTTGTCGCCCACCCCGGGCCAGCTCGCCCTTGCCGAGGCCATCCGCGAAGGGCGCGCCAAGGTTGCGGGCGGGATCCAGCGGGTGCCAGCGAGCAACTACACCTGCCCCGATCACTTCGCGCGCGAGAAGGCGGCGTTGTTCGATCGCCTGCCGCAGGTCATCGCCCCGAGCGCTCTGCTGCCCGAACCCGGCATGGCCGTGCCGCACGACGCCACCGGCCGACCGCTGCTGATCACCCGCGACAATGACGGCAAGGCCCACGTCTTCCTCAACGTCTGCCGCCACAGGGGCACGCGGCTGGTGGAGGGGAATGAAGTGCAATGCGCCAAGCGGCTGGTGTGCCCCTATCACGCCTGGACCTACCGGCTCGACGGGGGCCTCCTTGCCCTCCCCCGGCCGGAGACCTTTCCGGGGCTCGACAAGGGCGACTTCGGGCTGGTGGAACTGCCGAGCGTGGAGGCAGGCGGCCTGATCTGGTTCGCGCCGGACCAAAGCGCCGATTTCAGCGCTGCACAGGAACTGGGGAGCGACTTCGATGCCTTCGGCCTCAGGGCTGCGCACCTGTTCCGGCGTAAGCTCCACAGCGTGAAGGGCAACTGGAAGCTGATCATGGATGCCTTCCTCGAAAGCTACCATGTCACCCGGCTCCACGCAGCGACGATCGGCCCCTTCTTCAAGGACGGGATCACCGCCGGGGACACGATCGGCCCGCACCAGCGCAGCGCCGTCGGGCGGCTCCAGGAGATGGAGGGCGTCGACCTCACCGACATGGCCGCTCTGCGCCGGGTGGTGACCTTCGCCTACCAGCTGCTCCCCGCGACGGTGATCGTGCCCAGCCCCGACTACGTCAACGTGATGGTGCTGATGCCGCAGGCCCATGACCTGACGCTGGTCGAGGACTTCATGCTCATCCCCGAGGCACCCGCGACCGAGAAGGCGCTGGCGCATTGGGAGAAGAGCTGGAACCTGCTCGACGGGGGCGTATTCGCGTCGGAGGATTTCCGGGCGGCGGAGCTCGGCCAGCAAGGGCTGGCGTCGGGGGCGGTCGATCACCTCACCCTCGGTACGCTCGAAGGCGGGATCGCGCGCTTCGACCAGATCGTGAGCGAAGCCTTGCGGGCGGCCCCGTGACGGCCTAGGCGCGGCCCCCATGCCCACCCAGCCTCCCCGCTCCGAAAATCGCCCCGAAGGCGACCGTATCGCCAAGCTGCTCGCCCGCGCCGGGATCGCCAGCCGCCGCGAGGTAGAGCGGATGATCGCCGAGGGGCGCGTCGCGCTCGACGGCAAGGTGCTGGAGACGCCTGCGACGATCCTCGCGAGCCTCAGGGGCGTGACGGTCGACGGCAAGCCCGTCTCTGCCGCCGAGGCGACCCGGCTGTTCGCCTTCCACAAGCCCACCGGCCTCATCACCGCCGAGCGCGACCCGGCCGGGCGCCCGACGATCTACACTGCGCTCAGGAACGCCCTGCCCAAGAATGCCGGGCGGGTGATGCCGGTCGGGCGGCTCGACCTCAATACCGAGGGGCTGCTGCTGCTCACCAATGACGGCGCGGTGAAGCGGACGCTCGAACTGCCCGCCAGCCGCGTGCCGCGCACCTACCGCGCGCGCGCCTTCGGCGAGGTCTCGCAAGCGCAGCTCGAGGACCTGATCGAGGGCGTCACCATCGACGGCATGCGCTATGGTTCGATCAACGCCAACCTCGAACGCTCTTCGGGCCGCAACCTGTGGATCGAGATGACCATCACCGAGGGCAAGAACCGCGAGGTTCGGCGCGTGCTCGAACATCTGGGATTGCAGGTCAACCGCCTGATCCGCGTCGGCTACGGCCCGTTCAACCTCGGCGATCTGCCGAGGGGGCAGGCGGTGGAGCTCAAGGGCAAGCCGGTCGACCGGTTTCTGGCGGAGCTGGCGAAAGGCCCGCTCAAGTGAGGATCATCGCCGGGGAGTGGCGCGGGCGCAAGCTCGCCGCGCCCAAGGGCGACGGCACGCGCCCGACCGCGGACCGTGCCCGTGAAACGCTGTTCGCGATGCTCACCAGCCGGCTGGGCGATTTCGAGGGATTGCAGGTCGCCGACCTCTTCGCAGGCTCGGGCGCGCTGGGGCTCGAGGCCCTCTCGCGCGGGGCGGAAAGCTGCCTGTTCGTCGAGCAGGACCGCGCGGCGGTCGAGGTGATCCGCGCCAATATCGCCACGCTCGGCGCAGGAACGCGGGCGCGGGTCGAGGCGGGCTCGGTGATGGCGCTGCGCGCAGCTGCGAAGCCGCTCGACCTGATCCTCGCCGATCCGCCCTACCGCTCGGGCGCCGGCGAGGTGGCCCTCGACCGCCTGCTGCGCCTCGGCTGGATCGGCCCGGAGACGTGGATCGCGCTCGAGACCGCGTTCAACGAGGACATCGCGATCAAGGGGCTGGTGGCCGAGACCGAACGCCGGGTCGGCAAGGGGAAGCTCCACCTCTTGCGGCTGGATGCTTCCCCCGATGCTGGCCCGGAGGCAGGTCCCGATCCGTTGGTTTAGCCGCGCGGCGGCGTCAGGCGGGTTTCGATCTGCGCCCAGGTCGCCTCGCGCTGCGCCTCGGGCATCTGGCTGAGCGTGACCTTGTCGCTGTCCGACAGCGCCCAGAAGATTTCCTGACGCTGCGGGTTCAATGACCAGAAATAGGTCTGGGTGTCGGCCGGCCAGGCCTTGAACCCGGCCTGACGGTCGGCGGGCCAGGACTGCATCATCGCGTCCTGATCGGCCGCAGGCGGCGGGGTGGTGGTGGTGGTGGCAGGGGCGTCAGGCGTGCCGGTGGTGGTGGTCGTGGTGTCCGTGTCCCACTCCTGCTCGGTCGACGGCGCGGTGTCCGGCATCGAGGGCGGCGTGGTTTCCGGCATGCCGTCGGTAGGCATGGTGTCGGTCGTCTGTCCCGGCATCGTCGTGCCGGGAGTCTGGCCCGGGGCCGCATCCGGCGTCTGTTCCTGCGCAACGGCAAAGGTGCCGGTCATGGCAAGCGTCATGGCTGAACCGGCCAGAGCGAGGGTTTTGAAAGACTTGTGCATGGGTAACTCCATCATTGATTGACCCAAGCACGACGAACGCGGCTGCTGTCCCGGCCGCATGACCCCTCACGAACCGGACAATTCGAATATGGGCCTCGTCCGGTCCGGGGCAATCACGCCGCTGCCCGGGCGTCCCGCCCTCGCCCCGCCCGGGCGGCAAATGTGGCTGAAAGACGGCAGCCC
>NZ_LSJS01000150.1 GCF_001557325.1 Erythrobacter donghaensis | reverse complement strand
GGGCGGGTTCGCTCGCGGTCATCGCCTCTGCGGCAACGGCGGTCTCGCTGCCATCGGCATAGCTCGCGTCGGTCTCGTCGCGCGGCTTGCTGCATGCGGAAAGGGTGAGGGCAGTGACGGAAACGGCGCAAATCAGGGTCTTACGCATGGGTTCTCTCCTCGGTGAAGCTGAGCGGCGGGAGGTGCGACTCAGCGCCTCTGCCTCAGTTTCGCCGCAATCATGCCTCATTTTCGCCATAATCCAACCGCAATTTCGCCACATTCTTGCCGCGATCCGCGCGGCGACGAAATGTGCAACCCTGTGGAAACCCCTCTCCCTTGGGCCCGCGGCGGTTGTTATGGGAGGACATGGCCGCGCCCCCTCCCACCGATACCCCTGACGACGGCTTCGACGCGATCGTCGATGCGCCCTTCGATGCCGCGCTGTCCGAGCGTTACCTCGTCTATGCGCTCTCGACGATCACCGCGCGCTCGCTGCCCGATCTGCGCGACGGGCTGAAGCCGGTGCACCGCCGGCTGCTGTGGGCGATGCGGCAATTGAAACTCAACCCGACCGACGCCTTCAAGAAGTCCGCCCGCGTCGTCGGTGACGTGATCGGCAAGTATCACCCCCATGGCGACGCGTCGGTCTATGACGCGATGGTGCGCCTCGCGCAGGACTTTGCCCTCAGATACCCGCTGGTCGAGGGGCAGGGGAATTTCGGCAATGTCGATGGCGATAACGCCGCCGCCTACCGCTACACCGAAGCGCGCCTGACCAGGACCGCGCTCGAACTGATGGCCGGGCTCGACGAGGGCACGGTCGACTTCCTCCCGACCTATAACGGCGAGGAGGTCGAGCCCGAGATATTCCCCGGCCTGTTCCCCAACCTGCTCGCCAATGGCGCGAGCGGGATCGCGGTGGGCATGGCGACGAGCATCCCCAGCCACAATGTCGCCGAGATCATCGATGCGACGCTGGCGCTGATCGACAACCCCTCGGTCAGCCACGAAGAGCTGATGCAGCACTTTCGCGGCCCCGATTTCGCCACCGGGGGCCAGGTGGTCGACAGCCCCGCTGCCATCGCCGAGGCCTATCGCACCGGGCGCGGCGCCTTCCGCCTGCGCGGCCGCTTCCTTGCGCCCGAGGCCAGGGACGAGGCCGATATCGCGGCGGGGATCGAGCGGCTGGGCGGGGGCCAGTGGCAGCTGGTCATCTCGGAAATTCCCTATCAGGTGCCCAAGTCCAAACTGATCGAGCAGATCGCGCAAGCGATCGCCGACCGCAAGCTCCCCATACTCGAGGACGTGCGCGACGAGAGCGACGCGGCGATCCGCATCGTGCTGGTGCCCAAGAGCCGCAATGTCGATCCCGAGCTGCTGAAGGAGAGCCTGTTCAAGCTCACCGATCTCGAGACTCGCTTCAGCCTCAACCTCAACGTCCTCGACGCGCGGCCCGGGTTCGGGCGCACGCCGATGGTGATGGGGCTGAAGGAGCTGCTCGAAAGCTGGACCTTCGCGCAGATCGACATCCTGCAGCGCCGCGCGAAGCACCGGCTGGAGCAGATTGCGAGCCGGCTCGAGCTGGTGCGCGGCTACATCATCGCCTTCCTGAACCTCGATCGGGTGATCGAGATCATCCGCACCGAGGACGAGCCCAAGCCGGTGATGATGGCCGAGTTCGAACTGACCGACCGCCAGGCCGAGGCGATCCTCAACATGCGGCTGCGCTCCTTGCGCAAGCTCGAGGAGATGCAGCTGAGGAAGGAGCAGGACGAGCTGCTGGCCGAAGAGGCCGAGCTTACCGCCCTGCTTGAAAGCCCGGCCAAGCAGCGCACCCGGTTGAAGCGCGACCTGCGCGCGCTTCGCAAGTCCTACGGCGAGGACACGCCGCTGGGCAAGCGCCGCACGCTGATCGCCGAGGCTGCCCCGACGGTCGAATTCAGCATGGATGCGATGATCGAGAAGGCGCCGGTTACGGTGATCCTCAGCCAGAAGGGCTGGATCAGGGCGGCGAGCGGCCACGTCCCGCTCGATCAGGAATTCAAGTACAAGGAAGGCGACGGCCTCGCCTTCATTCTCCACGCCCAGACGACCGACAAGCTGCTGCTCGCCGCATCCGACGGGCGGTTCTTCACGCTGGGCTGCGACAAGCTCCCCGGCGCGCGCGGCTTCGGCGAACCGGTGCGCACGATGATCGACCTCGAGAGCGAGGCCAGCGTCTGCGCGCTGATGGTGCACCGCCCGGGCGGCCGCCTGCTGCTCGCTTCGAGCCACGGCAAGGGTTTCGTCGCGGCGTTGGACGAACTGCTCGCCGAAACGCGCAAGGGGCGGCAGGTCGTGAACCTGAAGGATGGCGCGCGGCTCGCGGTGATCCGCCTCATCGGCGAGGGCCACGATCATGTCGCGGTGGTGGGCGACAACCGCAAGCTGGTGGTGTTCAACCTCGAGGAACTGCCGGTGATGTCGCGCGGGCAGGGCGTGCAGCTGCAACGCTACCGCGACGGGGGGATGGCGGATGCCACCACCTTCGTGCTCGCCGATGGCCTCAGCTGGCAGATGGGCGGGTCGGGCGAGCGCACCCGCACCGAGACCGAGATCCGCATGTGGAAGGTCGCGCGCGGTGCAGCAGGGCGGATGCCGCCGCAGGGTTTCCCGAAAAACAACCGCTTCGGGTGATTTGATCGCGCTACCGCTTCGCTGCTTGAGCGCGAAAAGCGGCCGGACGGGACATGCCGCCCGGCCGCACAGTGCGAGACGGACTAGCCGCCGGTCTTGGCACCCGCCGCCGCCGCGGCGATCTGGTCCTTGCTGTAGAGCACCATCAGCTGGCCCTGCGGGTTCACCGCGAAATGCTCCTTCTTCATCGGGAAGACCGTGCCACCCTCGGCCTTGAAGTCGATGCTGTCGGCGGCAAGATCGACCTTGCCGAGCATGCCCGCCGGACGTCCGCCGATCGAGACCACCGCGGCGCCCTCGACCAGCGCCGCGTCGCGCTTGGCGTTGGCTTCGGCAATGCGCTCGGCCATCATGGTGTCGATCTGGGCCTTGGTGGCATTGACGCTCTTGCCCTTCTCGCCATCGAGCACCATGCCGACGGGGACCGGGGCCTTGTGCGTGCCGGTGTCGATCACGACCACCTGATCATTCACCTCGGCGACGGTGCCCACGGCATTGCCGTCAGAGCCGTAAATCGTGGCACCGACATCCTGCGCGAAGGCCGCAGCCGGGGTCACGGCGAGCGCAGCGGCGAGCAGTGCCTGCTTGAGGATCTTCATTGTTCAACTCCCTTGTTCCATGTGCCGGAGGGTTGCTGTGCCAAGGGGGGAGGCGGCACGTCCGGGCTGGGATGCGGGCTGGGGGTGGCCCGCAGGAGCAAACCTAACCTGTGTCCGATAATTGAGACAATTGCAGCCGAGGCGGTCTGTGCGACGTCCGTCCCGGTTTTCGCCCCATTAGCGGCGAATCGTGGCTCTCACGGGGTCGCGCGGGCGAGCTCTTCGGCAAGCATCGCCTCGATGCGCTCGCCATCCGGGAAGCCCTCTGCGACCCAGCGCGCCTCGACCGTCTGGAGGATTCGCGCCACGGCCGGCCCGGCGGTCACCCCGCGCGCGACAATCGCGCCGCCCTTCAGCGGGAAAACGGGGACACTCCAGCCTTGCAGCACCCGCGCGTCGCCGCCTGCCAGCAGCAGCCGGTCGATGGCGAAGGCGGGCGTCAGGTGATAGGCGAGCGCGCGCGGGTGCTGCAAGGCTGGAGTGTCCCCGTTTTCCCGCTGAAGGGCGGCG
>NZ_LSJS01000015.1 GCF_001557325.1 Erythrobacter donghaensis | reverse complement strand
TCGACCTCAGCCCGCTCGACGCCGTGATCGAGTACCTTGAGCGCGCCTTCCCCACCCAACAGATGCAGGTATTCGTCGATGATACCGGCACCCAGCGTTCGGCACCGATGTTCAACGAAGAAGGCCGTCCAGTCCACAACCAGACTGCGATCGCCCGCCGCAGCGAGATGATCGAGCATCTGTGCGCCATGCCCCCGATCAAGCCAGCGCTGGACGGGATTATCGAGCACTATGGACCGGAGAAGGTCGCCGAGGTGACCGGGCGCAGCAAGCGGC
>NZ_LSJS01000149.1 GCF_001557325.1 Erythrobacter donghaensis | reverse complement strand
GCTGCTGGTCGCCCGCCTGTGGCCGCGCCGCTGGCCCTACCTGATCATGTTCACCACCTGGCTCGGCCTCTCCGCGCTGGTCTGGGAGCGGTGGGGCGCGGCGCTTTAGCCCGCCTTCCGCGCGTCCAGCCAGTGCGCCGCGCGCACGCCGAAGGTGATCAGGAAGGGCACCAGCACGAGGCTCAGGAACACCTTGGCCAGCACCTGCCCGATCAACAGGTCGGTGATGTCGAACTCGCCATAGAAGGCAAGGGTGATGAAGATCACCGAATCGACCGCCTGCGAAAGCGCGGAAGCGATCGCCCCGCGCACCATCAGCCCGAGCGTCGATTCGCCCTCTCCGCTGCCGCGCAGGCGGTCGAAGATCCAGATGTTGAGCAGGAGCGAGGTGATGTAGCTCGCCGGCCCCGCCATCCACACGCGCCAGGTCGACTGGTGCACGCGCTCGAAGGCAGCGAGGTCATCGGGGCGGAAGGCGAGCATCTCGGAAGACGCGGGCAGCGCCAGCACCAGCTGCATCAGCAGCGCCGACAGGCCCAGCGGCAGGAACCCCCACCACACGATCCGCTTGGCCGCCTCGCGCCCGTAGAGCTGCGAGAGCGTGCTCGAGATCACCACCAGCAGCAGGAAGGGGAAGATCCCGCTCTCGACCGACAGCGCCGTCGGCCACAGCTGCACCTGCTTGAAGGCGAGCACGCCGGCCAGCACCGTCATCCCGCCATAGAGCAGGGTGTAGACGAACATCCCCAGCGGCATCGAAACGCCCGCGGGCGTGGTGGCAGCGAAGGGGGCGGCGGCCGGAACGGCAGGGGCGGAATTGTCCATCGCAAGCGTGCTACCCAGCGAATGCCCAAAAGAAAAGCGGCCGCGCGGCCTGTCCGTGCCGCTTACCCGCAGGCTTGTGACGGCGCGCCCGCGCATCCGGCTTGCCAGAGCCTTCGCAAACTGCCACGCCAGAACGACTTGGGCGCGGGACGGGGTGATCGCGCCGGGGATCGGGTCTTTCTGAAGCATCGAAGGAATTGTCGCAGCCGTGAACGGAAGTCTCACGTCCTCCCTGCTGAGCCTCGCCGGGGTGCTCGCCATTCTCGCCATCGCCTTCGCGCTGTCCTCCGGACGGCGGCACATCAATCTGCGCGTCGTGAGTTCGGCCTTCGCGCTCCAGGCGGTCACCGCACTGGTCGTGCTGCGCACCGATGCGGGCGTGACGGTGATCGGCGGACTTTCCAGCGGCGTGATCGCGCTGCTCGATTTCTCCAAGGTCGGGATCACATCGGTGTTCGGGCCGATGGAGAACAACCCCTTCGCCAACACCTTCGTGATCGCCGCGCTGCCGGTGATCGTGTTCTTCGCCGCGATCGTCTCGATCCTCTATCACCTCGGCATCATGCAGCGGCTGGTGCGCTGGGTGGGGGGCGCGATCGGGTGGATCACCGGGATCAGCAAGGTCGAGGCCCTGGGCGCGGCGGCGAACATCTTCGTCGGCCAGTCGGAAAGCCCGCTGGTGGTGCGGCCCTATCTGGCCGCCCTGAGCCCCTCGGGCCTGTTCACGCTGATGGCGGTGGGGATGGCGGGGGTCGCCGGCACGATCCTTGCCGCCTATGCCAGCTTCATCGGCGCCGAGGCCGTGCCCTTCCTGCTCGCCGCCGCCTTCATGTCGGCGCCCGGCGGGATCCTGATGGCCAAGATCATCATGCCCGACGACCCGCAGAAAGGGCCAGGCTATGATGGCGCGGTCGCCGCGGCCGCGGTGGCGCGGGCGCGCGGGCGCCCCAATACCCTCACCGAGGCGACGCGCGTGGTCATGTATGACGAGAACGGGCAGGAGGTCGAACTCCCCCAGGCCCGGATCAGCGCGGTCGGCCCGGCGGCGATCCTCGAGGGCGGGCTCAAGACCGACGAGGTGAGCGCGGCCGAAACCTTCGAAGAAGGCCAGCGCCCCGCCAACATCATCGAAGCGGCCGCACAGGGCACCCAGACCGGGGTCAAGCTGGCGGTCGCGGTCGGCGCCATGGTGATGGTGTTCGTCGCGCTGGTGGCGCTCGCCAACGGCATGCTCGCCGGGCTGGGCGGGGGGATCGTCCAGCTCGCGGCCGGGATCGGCGCGCCGCTCGATCCGGCGACCGCGGCGTGGTTCGAGGGCCTGAGCTTCCAGAAGCTGCTCGGCTACCTGTTCGCGCCCGTGATGTACCTGATCGGCATCTCCGACTGGAACCAGGCGCAGATCGCGGGCGGATTGTTCGGCACCAAGATCGTCCTCAACGAATTCGTCGCCTTCATCGACCTCGGTCAGATGCAGGCGGGAGAGCTGACCCAGCGCAGCCGTGCGATCATCACCTTTGCCTTGTGCGGTTTCGCCAATTTCTCCTCGATCGCGATCCAGATGGCGGTGACCGGCGGGCTCGCACCCAACCAGCGTCCGGTGATCGCCAAGCTGGGGCTGAAGGCGCTCGCCGCGGGGAGCCTCGCCAACCTCATGAGCGCGGCGCTCGCCAGCCTGTTCCTGCCCTACTGACGCCCCTCCGGCGCCGTGCCACAACCTCTTGGCAGCCGCGCCCGCACGGGTGTAAGGGCGCGGTCATGATCGACATCGCCTCCGTAAGCCTCGCCCAGCCGCTCGAAACCATCGCCGACGAACTCGGCCGCAGCTTTGGCGAATATGGTTTCGCCGTGGTTCGCGACCACGGCATTCCGCAAGAACTGATCGACGAGGCCGAGCGGGTGTCGAAGGCCTTCTTCGCCCTGCCCGACGAAGTGAAGCGCGCCTACAAGATCGCAGGCGGCGGCGGCGCGCGCGGCTACACTCCGTTCGGCACCGAGAAGGCCAAGGACGCCGAGGTGTTCGACTTGAAGGAGTTCTGGCACGTCGGCCGCGACCTTCCGCAAGGCCATCCGCTGAGCCCGTTCATGGCGCCCAATGTCTGGCCGAGCGAGGTCGAAGGCTTCCGCGAGACGATGAGTGCGCTGTTCGCCGCCTTCGAGGTCGCGGGGGGACGGGTGCTCGAGGCGATCGCGCTGCACCTCGGCCGCCCGCGCGATTTCTTCGCCAAGAGCGTGGAGGACGGCAATTCGGTGATGCGCCTGCTCCACTACCCGCCGCTCGCCGAGGGCGCGCCGGAGGGCGCGATCCGTGCGGCGGGGCACGAGGACATCAACACCATTACGCTGCTGCTGGGTGCCGAGGAGGCGGGGCTCGAACTGCTCGCCAAGGACGGGCAGTGGCACGCGATCGACGTGCCGGCGGGCGCGCTGGTGATCAATGTCGGCGACATGCTCCAGCGCCAGACCAACGGCAAGCTGCGCTCGACCACCCACCGGGTGGTCAACCCGCGCGGGGAGGCGGCGCGGCGGGCGCGCTATTCGATGCCGTTCTTCCTCCATTTCCGGCCCGATTTCCTGATCGAGCCGCTGCCCGAATGCGTGGGCGAGGACGCCGCTGCCGCGCCCGCGCCGATCACCGCGCATGATTATCTCATGCAGCGCCTGCGCGAGATCAATCTGGTCTGAACCGGGTCTCCTGGGCCTTGCAAAGCCCTTTCGGATAAAATCGCTGCGGCGTTGCGGCAATGCAACACCGCGGCAAGGAAGCGCCGGAAATCCGTAGGTTTTCGGGGCGCGGCGAAAGGTCTTGGCAGTGATTCCGCGCGGCCCCTGCGCGCGAGTCACGAAATCGTCACAGAACCGTCGCTTTGGCGCAAGCGTTCAGGCCTAGGGCCGCCCGCAATACGCATTTTCTCTCTCCACTGTGACCAGGGGCTTTCATCCATGAAGCTTAAGTATCTCCTCGCCGCGAGCATCGTCAGCCTCGCCGCGACCACCACGATCGCAACCCCCGCCTTCGCGCAGGAAACCACCTCGTCGGTTCGCGGCGACGTCACCGACCAGAACGGCGCGCCGATCGCCGGTGCGACCGTGACCGTGACCCACGTCCCCTCG
The DNA here is from genome assembly GCF_001557325.1 of Erythrobacter donghaensis. Taxonomy (GTDB): domain Bacteria; phylum Pseudomonadota; class Alphaproteobacteria; order Sphingomonadales; family Sphingomonadaceae; genus Erythrobacter; species Erythrobacter donghaensis_B. The sequence goes on along the minus strand of NZ_LSJS01000149.1, from coordinate 10,026 downwards.
GGCACCACCTCGACCCAGACCACCGACGCCGCCGGCAGCTTCAACGCGGCCGGCCTGCGTCTGGGCGGCCCCTTCCTCGTCGAAGTTTCGGCCGACGGTTATGAAATCGCCTCGCAGGAAATCGGCTTCCTGACCGCCGGCCAGGCGCAGCGCATCAGCGTCGCGCTGGTCGAACAGGGCCAGACCATCGTCGTCACCGGCGCCCGCGTCCGCTCGGCGATCACGCTCGCGACCGGCCCCGCGACCGTGCTGACCGCCCGCGACATCGCCGGCGTCGCCAACGTCCAGCGCGACATCCGCAACCTCGCCGCGCGCGATCCGCTGGTGACGCTCGATGCCACCAACGGCAACGCCATCAGCATTGCCGGGCAGAACAACCGCTTCAACCGCTTCACCGTCGACGGTGTGGCCTTCGGCGACCCCTTCGGGCTCGAATCCGGCGGCCTCGTGTCCTCGCGCGGGCCGGTGCCGCTTGACGCGATCGGCGAATTCTCGGTCGAGACCGCGCCGGTCGACATCCAGCAGGGCTTCTTCCAGGGCGGCGCGATCAACACCCAGCTCAAGTCGGGCGGCAACCGCTTCACCTTCCTGGGCGGCGCCTACTACCAGAACGACGATCTGCGCGGCACCCGCGCGCGCGAACTGACCCGCGTCGGCTCGTTCGAATCGCAGATCTACACCGCGCAGGTCACCGGCCCGATCATCAAGGACAAGCTGTTCTTCGCGGTCACCTACGAGCGCACCCGTGACACCGTCCCGTCCGACGTCGACCCCACGCAGCTCGGCCTGACCGATGCCGATATCAGCCAGATCAATTCGATCGCCAGTTCGGTCTACAACTTCGACACGCTCGGCGTTGCCAACGACATCGTCGAAAGCGACGACAAGCTCGTCACCAAGCTCGACTGGAACGTCGCCGACGGTCACCGCCTGACCGCGACCTACATCTGGAACGAATCCTCGCTGCTCGCGGGCCAGACCGGCACCGGCCAGATCACCGCCGCCAACCCGACCTACAACCTGCTGTCGAACAACTACACGCAGGGCGCGGTCAACCACTTCGGCATCCTCCAGTCGAACAACCAGTGGTCGGATAACTTCTCGACCGTGCTGCGCGTCTCCTATGCCGATTACGTGCGTCTCCAGGTGCCGATCGGCGGCAACCGCGATTTCGGCCAGTTCCTGGTGTGCCTCGACCCGACCAACCCGACAGTCGCTCCCGGCAACTCGGCATCGCAGTGCTCCCCCGGCCAGCAGCGCCTCCAGTTCGGCCCGGACATCAGCCGTCAGGCCAACGAGCTCGACAGCCAGTCTCTGGCGATCGAGTTCGCCGCGACCCTCAAGGCGAACAACCACACCCTGAAGTTCATCGCCGAGCGTCGCCGTCAGGACGTGCGCAACCTCTTCGCCCAGCGCGTTTCGGGTGCGTGGTACTTCGACAGCATCGCCGACCTGCAGGCCCAGCGCGCCAACAGCCTCGACATCGCCGTGCCGCTGCGCGGCGGGATCGACACCGTCACCGCCGACTTCCAGAACAACAGCTGGACCTTCGGCCTGTCGGACACGATCGACGTGACCGACACCCTGACGCTGGTCGCCGGGGTGCGCTACGACCTGTTCGACTCGCCGGATCGTCCGTTCTTCAACCAGGACTTCCTCAACCGCTTCGGCTTCACCAACACCTCGACCCTCAACGCGCGTGACCTGTTCCAGCCGCGCTTCGGGGTGAACTGGGCGCCGACCGATCGCCTCCAGATCCGCGGTTCGGCGGGCCTGTTCGGCGGCGGCAGCCCGCTGGTGTGGATCTCGAACAGCTATTCGAACCCCGGTCCGACGCTCGGCCGTGTCCAGGTCAACCGCGTGCCCGGCACCGGCGGCGCTCCGGACACCTTCACCATCACCGGCCTGAGCCTCACCCCCGAGCAGCGCAACGCCATCGGCGCGGCGACGCTCAATGGCGTCACCGGCGGCACCGGCCTGCCGCAGTCGCTGATCGATGCGATCCGCACCGCCGGCACCGCGACCGCGCCGACCAACGCGATCGATCCGGACTTCGACGTGCCCTCGACCTGGCGCTTCGCGGCTTCGGTCGATTACGAAGCCAACCTCGGCAGCTTCCTGGGCGACGGCTGGAACTTCGGCGCCGACGTGATCTACTCGAAGGTCAACAACGCGCTCGAGTGGACCGACCTGCGCTCGGTGCCCAACGGCACGCTGCCCGACGGCCGCGTCCGCTACACCGCGCTCGCCGGTCAGGACATCAACGGCCAGAACACCGACATCCTGCTGACCAACACCGAATTCGGTGACAGCTGGAACCTCGTCGCCCGCTTCAACAAGCGGTGGGACGCGGGCTTCTTCCTCAACGGCTCCTACACCTATCAGGACGTGTCCGATCAGAACCCCGGCACCTCGTCGGTCGCCTTCTCGAACTACACCAACACGGTGGTCGGGGATGATGCGAACTTCTCGGCACAGGGCATCTCGAACTACCAGCGCGACCACCAGTTCCGTCTGGGTCTCGGTTTCGACGGCGAGATCTTCGGCGAGAACAACACCCGCGTCGAGTTCTTCTACAACGTCCGCTCGGGCCAGAGGTACAGCTACGTCTTCAACGACCCGACCGGCGGTGCCTTCCGTCCGGCGGTGCTCGGGGTGCAGGGCCGCAGCCAGCGCGGTCTGATCTACGTGCCCAACGTCAGCAGCCCGACGGCCGACCCGCGGGTGGCCTATGCCCCGAACTTCGACTTCATCGGCTTCCAGAACTTCATCCTGAATTCGGAGCTGAAGGAGTATCAGGGCCAGATCGCGCCGAAGAACATCGCCAAGACCCCGTGGGTGCACAAGCTCGACCTCGCGGTCCGTCAGGAAGTGCCCTTCGTGTTCGGCGGCAAGATCGAGTTCTCGGCGGAGATGGAGAACGTCCTCAACTTCATCGACAAGGACTGGGGCACGATCCGTCAGGTCGGCTTCCCCTACGCCGCGCAGGTGGTCAACGTGACCTGCCTCACCGCGCCGCAGGGCACCCCGGGCTCGGCGACGGCCACCGCCGCTCAGCCCTGTGCGCAGTACCTCTACGCCAACCGGTCGGGCAGCAGCTTCACGCCGCCGGTGGAAGCGACCCAGATCAACGGTTCGCTGTGGGGCGTCCGCTTCGGGGTGCGCGTCAAGTTCTGATCGCAGCGATCAGTCGGAACAGACGAGAGGGCGGCCCGGCAGCGGGCCGCCCTTTTGCTTTGGGCATCCCCCGCCGCCGGGGCACGGGCCGGGGATGCGGCAGCAGGCGCTCCGTCCCGGGCGGGACGGGGCGGCGGGGCATCTGTCGGCATGTCGAGGAGCCCGGCCGGCGCGCGCGGGCGCAGGCCTCTTCGCGCTCAGCCCCGGCGGGCAGAGGCGGCGCTTGGTGCGCTGTCCGCTTCGGCTTCGGCGATCAGCTGCTGCGCGAGCGCGGCGCAGGTGGCCGCATCCTCGCCGGTGACCAGCGCCCGCTCGAGCGCCGCTGCGGCGAGGCCCAGTGCCGGTTCGCCGAACATCGCCGCCGTGCCCGCGAGCTTGTGCAGCAGCCGCGGCAAATCGCCCGCGCCGCCGTCGCCGCGCGCGCCGGCCAGCGCCAGCGAGCCGTCGGCGAGCCGCGCCGCAACGGCCGCGATCGCCTCCAGCCGCCGCGCCTGCCAGCGTGCGACCAGCCGCGGCGACCGCGCCAGCGCCGTGGCGCGCGCGGTCGGATCGGCGATGCGCGCAGGAGCAGGCACGCTCCCGCCGAGGCCGATGCGCCCGCCCGTATCCGCAGCCCCGCTCGCGTGCCCGGCCTCGACGATCCGGGTCGGCAACCAGCGTTGCAGCGCACGCGCGAGCTGGGCGAAGACCACCGGCTTGGCGAGATGCCCCTGCATCCCCGCCGCGCGCGCGGCGGCGACATCTTCGGGATAGGCATTGGCGGTGAGGGCGATCACCGGCAGCAGCCCGGGCCCGATCCCCTCGGCCCGGATCGCGCGGGTCGCGGCCAGCCCGTCGCAATCGGGCATCTGCACGTCCATCAGCACCAGATCATAGGGCCGGCCGCGCATCACCGAATCGATCACCATCGCGATCCCCTCGTTCCCGTCATGCGCGACATCGACCTCCTGCCCGCAGCGTTCGAGCATCTCGGTCACGAGCAGGCGGTTGATGTCGTGATCCTCGACCAGCAGGATGCGCGCGGGCGCAAGCTCGGCACCGGGGGTGTCGGTCTGGTCCGCTCCCGGCTCGCCTGCCAGCGGCGGCGGCGGTTCGGCGAGCACCGGCGGCGTGGCCGGGGGGGCGAGGGCGGCCGGCAGCACCAGAGCAAAGCACGAGCCTTCGCCGGGCGTGCTCTCGACCTCGATCCGCCCGCCCAGCAGCGCGGCCAGCTGGCGACTGATCGAGAGACCGAGCCCGGTGCCGCCATAGCGCCGCGCAGTGCTTGCCTCGGCCTGGGTGAAGGGGAGGAAGATCGTCTCGAGCTGGAGCGGGCTGATCCCGATCCCGCTGTCGGCCACGGTCACGCGCACCTCGGTGCGGGTGACGCGGTAGCTGACCGTGATCGCGCCCGCCTCGGTGAACTTCACCGCATTGCCGATGAGGTTGAGCATGATCTGCCTGAGCCGCAGCCCGTCGGTCAGCACCCACGGCGGGCGCGCTTCGGAAAAGCGGCAGTCGGCATCGCCGTCGCATTCGCAGACAAGGCTGAGGCCGAGCCCCTTGCGCTCGGCGGCGGGGCGGTGGAGCGCGGCGCATTCGGCGAGGCTGGCGTGGAGGTTGACCGGCGCGCGGTCGATCGCGAACTGCCCGCTCTCGATCTTGGAGAGATCGAGCACATCGTTCAGCAGCATCATCATCGAACGGCCCGATTGCACGATCAGCTCGGCATAGCGGCGCTGGTCGTGCTCGAGCTCGCCCTGGAGCATCAGCTCGGCGAAGCCCAGCACGCCGTTCATGGGCGTGCGGATCTCGTGGCTCATGTTGGCGAGGAATTCGGACTTGGCGCGCGCCGCGTTCTCGGCATGGCGGCGTGCGCGGGTGAGCAGCAGTTCGAGCTCGACCCTTTCGGTCACGTCGCGCGCGGCAACCACCACGGCATCGGGCGCGCCGGTTTCGGGATGGCGCACCAGCGCGCAGTCGGCCTCGAGGAAGACGGGCGAGCCGTCGGGCGCATCGGCGAAGCGGCGATAGGTGACCCGCTCGCGCTCGCTCTGTCCGGCGAGCAGCCGTTCCATCGCCTGCTGCGCGCGGGTCTGCGCTTCGGGGTGGAGCCGGGCCGAAGCGTGGCGGCCGAGGAAGGTCGCGGGCGGCACTCCCATCACCTCGCCGACCGAGGGCGAGGCGTAGGTGCACATGCCCGCGAGATCGAAGCGCAGGATCGCATCGGAGATGTTGTCGGCAAGCAGATCGACCTCGCGCTTGCCCGCCTCGAGCCGCGCCATCATCCGGTCGCGCCCGGCGAGGATCGCGGCGACCGGGAGCCCGGTGAGGAAGTTCGCCGCGATGAAGGCCTGGAGCAGGTGCAGCTCGGCAATCACCCCCCCGGAGGCCGCAATCGGACCCGCGCCCGCGAAGGTCATCACGCCCGCCACCACCGCGACGCCGGCGACATTGAGCGCGCTTCCGAGGCTGCCGAGCCGGAAGGCGTGGAGCAGGGTCACCGGCTGGATCAGGAACATCAGCGGATAGTGGGTCTGGTTGAACACCAGAAAGGCGCTCACCATGCCCCCCACGAGCAGCGTCGCGCTTTCGAGAGTGCCGGCCGGCGGCGGGGCGAGCCGGTTGCGCAGCCGGTCGGCGAGCAGCAGCACCGGCGGCACGATCAGCACCATCGCCATGCTGTCGGTCAGGAACCACACCAGAGTCCCGGCGCGCAAGCTGTCCAGGTCGCCGTCGAGCACCGGCACGATGAGCACCGCCGAGACCAGCGGGCCGACGAGACCGCCGGCCCACACGAAGCGCGCCAGATCGGCGAGCCGTGTCATGTCCGGCTCGGCCCGCCCGGCGATGCGGGTCAGCGCGAGAACCAGGACGATCTCGACGATGTTGGCGAGCGAGAAGACCAGCGCCACCGGATCGGGCACCCGGGCGAGCGCATTGGCAGCAAGGCTCGCGGCGAAACAGGCGGCGAACAGCGGCAGTTCGTTGCGCACCCGCGTGCGCAGCAGCAGCGCGACGACGCAGGCATTGGGCAGCCAGATCGGGCTGACCGTATCGCCTTCACGGGCCAGCACGAGGCTGAGGCAGGCGGTCACGAGATAGCCCGCCCCCGCGATCAGCGCGGCGGCGAGGCTGCGGCGGTCGAGCGGGCCGGTCGCGATGCCGGACCGGCCCGGCCAGTGGCGCAGCGCCGCCAGCAGCGCGCGCGCCTGCACGCGCACCCGGCGCCGTGCCGATCCCGTCGCCGCCGCGCGCGCGGATGTGGCCCGGCTTGCCGGGCGGCCGAGGGAACCGGACGCCGAAGAATGGGATGCGAGCGGATCGGATGCGGCGCCCTCGGACGCGGGCGCGCCTGCAGCGGACGCGCGCGTGCGCGCCGGATCCCCGTCATGCGGGGAGCGGTCGTCATCGGCATCCGGCGCATCGCTGCCCGGGTGCTGCTCGTGATCCAGTGCGCGCTCGATCGTGTGCGCTCCATCGCCAATTGCTGCGCGGCTGTTATAAGCCTCGCGCAAGGTTTGCGGAGACAACCGCATCCGAATCCGACCAATCTGGAGCGGGCAGCCGGACGGCATGGCAAGCGGACAACTCTACAGCGCGCAGAAGCGCCGGCTGCGCTGGCCGGTGGTGGCGGGGCTGGTGGTCCTCCATGCCGCCGCGCTCTATGGCCTCGCGCGTGCCTTCGCGCCCGACATCACCGCCTCGGTCGAGCGGCAGGTGGTCGCGGCCTTCGACATCGCCGCGCCCGAGCCTGCCCCGCCGCCGCCCGAGAACCGCGCCGAGCCGGACGAGGGGGCGCAAGGCGCGCCGGGCCGCGAGGCGGTGGCAAGGCCGGTCGCGGCAGAGGTGCCGCAGCGGCGGCTCAAGGAGGATGTCGTCCTGCCCCGTGCCTCCTCGACCGGCACGGCGAGCCGCTCGGGCGGGGCGGCGGCGGGCGAGGGCACGGGCGCAGCGGGGAGCGGCACCGGCACCGGCAGCGGCAATGCCGGGAGCGGGCGCGGCGGGGTGGCGGTCTCCAAGCCGGTCCACATCTCCGGCACGATCGACAATGCGCGCGATTTCCCCGTCCCTCCGGGCGGGCGCGAGGCGCGGCGCGGCACGCAGGTGATCGTGCGCGTCACCGTCACCCCCGAGGGCCGCGCGCGCGACTGCGCCATCGTCCGCCCGAGCCCCGATCCGCAAGCCGACCGCATCACCTGCCAGCTGGTCGAAAGCCGCCTCGGCTTTCGCCCGGCGACGGACGCGAGCGGCAATCCGGTCGCAGCGCCCTTCTACTGGCGCCAGCAGTGGTTCTGAGCCGCGCCCGGATGCGCGGCAGATGCGGCTGGACGAGCACTTGGCAGTGGCATCGCGTCTTCCGGCTGATATAGCCCGCATCAGCACGAAGGGGGCTTTGCGAAGGTGTCGGTGATCCATCCGGTTATTCTGTGCGGCGGCAGCGGGACGCGGCTGTGGCCGGTGAGCCGCAAGGCCGTGCCCAAGCCGTTCCTCCCACTGGTGAGCGAGGAGACCCTGTTCGAGCAGGCGGTGCGCCGCGTCGCGGGTGACGATCGCTTCGCTGCGCCGATGGTGGTGGCAGGCGCCGCCCATGCCGACCTCATCACCGCACAGCTTGGGCAAACGCCCGGCGCGCGGCTGGTGATCGAGCCGGCCGCGAAGAACACCGCCCCGGCCATCGCGCTCGCCGCCGCGCTGCTGCCCGAGGACGCGGTGATGCTGGTCTGCCCGAGCGACCACCACATCGCCGACAGCGCCGCCTTCCGCGCCGCCGCGCTCGCCGCTGCGGCGCTGGCGCGCGAGGACTGGCTCGTCAGCTTCGGCATCGCCGCCGACCGCCCCGAGACCGGCTACGGCTACCTGCGGCGCGGCGAACCGCTCGCGGGCGGCTACGCGATCCGGCAGTTCGTCGAGAAGCCCGATCTCGAGCGTGCGCGCGAATATCTCGCCAGCGGGGAGTATTCCTGGAACGGCGGGATCTTCGCCTTCCGTGCCGGGCACCTGCTCGCCGAGCTTGCCGCCCACCGCCCCGAGATGGCGCGGCGGGTAGCCGAGGCGGTCGCCGGCGGAAAGGAAGAGGGCGCCCGCTTCCATCCGGCGCCCGAGCCTTTCGCCGCGATCGAGGGAGACTCGATCGACTATGCCGTGATGGAAAACACCGCCCGCGCGGCGATGGTCCCGGCCGACATGGGCTGGTCCGACATCGGCAACTGGGCCGCGCTCGCGGATGCGCTTGCGGGCGAGGCGGACGCGGGCGGCAATGTCGCGCGCGGGCGCGTCGACCTTGCCGCCTGCCGCGATGTCTTTGCCACCACCGATGGCCCGCGCATCTCGGCCGTCGGCCTCGAGGGCGTGTGCATCATCGTCTCGGGCGGCGAGGTGCTGGTCACCACGCGCGTGGGCGCGCAGGCCGTGGGCAAGCTGCCCGGGGCGGTGAACCAGTGACCGCACGCCAGCTCCCGACGAAGATGGTCGAGAAGGTCTGGGGCCGCGACACGCTGCCCGCGCCCTTCGCCGCGCCTGCGGGGGCACGGATCGGCGAGATCTGGTTCGAACCCCCGGTCGAAGTCCCGCAGGTGCTGGTCAAGTATCTGTTCACGAGCGAGAAATTGTCGGTTCAGGTGCACCCCTCCGATGCCACCGCCATCGCAGGCGAGGCGGGGAAGGAGGAGTGCTGGCTGGTGCTCGATGCCGCGCCCGATGCGCGCCTCGCGATCGGGTTCGAGCGTGAGGTGACCGCTGCCGAGATCGAAGCGGCAGCGAAGGACGGCACCATCGAAGACCTGCTGACCTGGCACCCGGCGCGCCCCGGCGACCTGTTCTACCTGCCGGCTGGCACGGTCCACGCGATCGGGCCGGGCCTCGCGCTGGTCGAGGTGCAGCAGACCAGCGACACCACCTTCCGCCTCTACGATTATGGCCGCCCGCGCGAATTGCATCTGGAGCGGGCCCTGGCTGTCGCTTCGGGGGCTCCTTACGCGGCACAGCACAAGCGTTCGATTGCCGCCGGGCAGGTGCTGGTCGATGGCCCGCATTTCCGGCTCGACCGCGTCGAAGGCGCGCCCGATGCGGCGACGCTCGCGGACTACCGGGGCGCGCTGCTGGTGCTGCCGCTCGCAGGCGAGGTGGCGGCGTGCGACGGATCGGCGCGGGCGGGCGCGGGGGAGTGCCTGGTGGCGGACGGGCTCGCCAGCCTCGATTTCGGCGCGGCGGAAGTGACCCTGCTCACCCGGGCGGCGTGATGTCCCCGCAATGTTTCACGTGAAACATTTACAGAACATCGCTATTGCCCCCGCAATAGCTCACGCGCCGACCAGCAACCTTTCGATCTCGGTCATGCCGAAGGGCTTGCGCAGCACGGCCTCGGCGCCGAGTCGCTCGAACTGGCCCGTTCCCTCGGCATAGCCCGTCGCCAGCACGAAGCGCACGCCCGCCGCGCGCAGGGCATCGGCGATCGGTCCGGAGCTTTCGCCGCCGAGGTTGAAGTCGATGATCGCGAAGTCCGGCGGATCATCGGCGATTGCCGCGAGCGCGCCGGTGACCGAGCTTTCGAGCCGCACTTCGGCAACCCCGAGGCGCTTCAGGTTCTCCTCGGTATCGAGCGCGATGATGATCGAATCCTCGACCACCAGCACCCGCCGGGGCGCATCGGGGGGCAGGCGGTCGGCGCGCATCGGATCGGGCGGGGGTGCGGGCAGGCGGCGCCAGTCCGCATCAGGGGCGGCAAGATAGCGCGCCGGGATCAGGAAATCGGCCTCGACCCCGGCCAGCCGGTAGCGCACGTCGGCCTCGCCCTGCAGGTCGTGCGGGATCGAGCGGGTGATGATGGTCGAGCCGAAACCGTGGCGCGTCGGCGCGGTCACCGGCGGG
>NZ_LSJS01000148.1 GCF_001557325.1 Erythrobacter donghaensis | reverse complement strand
CGCAATGACGAAAGAGGGGAGCCCCCAACCCCCGCGCCCAACCCCGCCCTGCCGGTGGCAAACCGCCAGCCCCACAGAGCGCCCCCGATCGCGTGGAGCAGCGGGCAGACCCGAACGCGCCGGTCCTCGGCAGGGCCACACCCTGCCGGTGGCAAAAGGCCAGCCCCACAGAGCGCTCTCGATCACGTGAAACAGGGGGGAGAGCCGGACGCGCCGGTCCTCGGCAGGGCCACAGAAGGTGACTCGGGGAGCCGGGAGGATGGCGTCCGTCTTCATTCAATCTTGAACTCAGCGCTTGCTAGCAGAAATCTTACGCTTCGCATCGATCACGACAATCTTAGAGGCCTGCTCTCCTCTATCCAGTCTAATTTGCTGAATGCGGGTAATTTGCCGCAGCTTTGCACCCATGCGTCCAAAATCCATGATAACGAAAATGCCGCGGTTAGTCTGTGCGGCTGCTTTATAAATCTCAAGTTGTTTTTCGTATCCTGATTTTACTGTTCCGGTCGAGCGTTTCATCTCAACAACTACGCGACATTTATAGCCAGCAGAAAATTTGAAGTCGACCGGTCCGCCACCCATATTAGCTTCGGGCGAAATATCGATGTTGTTCGCCTTGCAGAAGGCATCAGCAATCGCGAAAAATAGCAGTTGAGCTGCTCGTTCTCGTTTCGGAGAACCATCAATCCAAAGCTCTTCCCAGAGATTGCCATTCTCTACATGATGTTTAAACAATTCGATCGCTGCTAAAGCTACTCGCTCAACTTCATCTGGCCCTTTAGACAGGTCAAAATGCACCGGTGTCTTGAGGTCCTCCAACCCCTTCGCCAAAACATCTCGCATTTTATAGTAGCCGAGCGCGTCGTCGTTTGGATCGTAATGATGGTTGAAATCCTTCACCATCTCAAGAAACTCTTCGAAAGCTTCCTTGGAGGAAAGAGCAAGTTCCTTGATAGCGCTCTTTCGCTCCTCGACGGTCTTCTTCGTCATGGCAGAGAAAAAGCGATTCAAGTCGCCACGAAATATTGTGTTATGGCTTATAGAGGCCTCGATATCAGCACGACTATTTGCGATCGGCAAATCGCGAACGATATCTTGGGGAACTAATAGTGTGGCCTTCTTCGCGCCCGACGCATCCGCATACATCGGCAATTCGATGCCTGGGCACAGGTCATTCTGCTCGATTGGAACACCATTGGCTTTGCAGAAGTCTCTCGTGATCTCCGCGAGATAAGGCGCGATAACGTGCGTCGTGAAATCGCTCATTGTATCGGGGCCGACATCTTCCTCAAAGAACGGCATTAGCGAAATCATCTCGGGATCTCGTGAGCCAAGATGAACAATTTGGCTCGCGGTACGAATGATCGCATGCTGGACCTTATCTGGGCGCGAACTTCCCGATTTGCTCGTCGAGCCATACCCCAAGCCGTTAGACGGCGCTTCAGCAAGGTTAAGGAGCAATTTAGCGCCTCGCCAAGGCGCATCGCCCTCGTTTTGCGAGATGGCCAGCAGCCTAATGAAGTTCGAGAAGTGCTCCTTGAACGCTGCAAAAGCGTCTCCGCTGATCTTCGGGAATGAAGATTTTTCCAACAGAAGCGGATCAATAAATAGTGGCGTATCCACCCGTATGAAAGGATCGATCAAGCCCGCGGCATGGAGGGTGCCAGGCTTTAGCCCGAAATATTGCGAAAAAAGAACAGGATTTGCGACCTTTGCCATCCAATGATGTTGTCAAATCGGCGGACGGTCGTCAACTTGCGCTCAACTTCCATCGATCGGCCTGCCTCCAACACCCACCCTTGACC
>NZ_LSJS01000147.1 GCF_001557325.1 Erythrobacter donghaensis | reverse complement strand
GCGACCGTTTGCGTTTCGCACCCGCCTCCGCGGGTGCGTCCTCGGCGCTGTTCCTTCGCTACGCTCCGGGCGCCTGCGGGCGGCCGTTCGGCCTTGCGGTCGCCACGCGACCGATGCCAGCGCTACACTCGATCATGGCGATGGCCCGGCCCAAAGGGCCGCAAGCGCGAACGCGCGCCCGTAAGGGTGGCCCGTAAGGGCCGGGCCCCTGGAGGAAGCCAAGCGGGCCGGACGGCCCGCGCCGGCGCCTGAGGCCCCCAAAACAAAAAAGCGCCCCGCAGGACCAGTGCGGAGCGCTTTTTCATTTTCGGGGAGGCGCAACCCGGAGACCAGGAAGGGTCGCGCCTCGCGTCGAAGACCATTGGGACCGCACCTTTCAATGCACACGCCGTGCCAAACTCGAAAAAGCACGGAAATCAGCCAATTTTTCCTTAGCCTTGCCACGCCCTTAACCGCGAGTTGTAAAGCGTCCCGACACCCCTTCCGGCGGCTGCCCGACGCGGTGCGGCAGCAATTCGCCTGGGGTCTTGGCAAGGACGCGCCGTGCGGCCATCCTTTGCCGCGATGACCACCGAATCCGCCCGCGAAGGCATTCCTGCCGCGACCATCATCATCTTCCGCAACCCGCCCACCGGCAGCGGTGCGCCCGAGGTGCTGATGACCGTTCGCTCGCGCAACATGACCTTTGCGGGCGGGATGGCGGTGTTCCCCGGCGGACGGGTCGATCCTGCGGACTACGAACTCGGCGAGGCGGTCGCAGCCGCGCACGGGCTCGCGCCCGACGAGGCCGCGCACCAGATCGCCGCGGTGCGCGAGACGCTCGAGGAGACAGGCCTCGCGCTCGGCCTGTCGGGCGAGATAAACGCGGCCAGCGCCGATGCCGCGCGAAAAATGCTGGCGGAATGCGGCGCGCTCGCCCCGGTGCTCCAAGCCTTCGGCTGGCAGCTCGACCTTGCCCAGATCACGCCCTTTGCCCGCTGGTTTCCCAAGAACGAGGCGATCGCGCGGGTCTATGACACGCGCTTCTACCTCGCCGACCTCGGCACCGGGTCGGTCGAGGTGTCGATCGACCACGCCGAGAACACCCACCTGTTCTGGACGACGGCGCAGGGCGCGCTCGATGCGGCGGCGCGGGGCGAGATAAAACTGATCTTCCCGACCCGCCGCAACCTCGAACGCCTCGCCCTGTTCGCGAGCTTTGCCGAAGCCAAGGCACAGGCCGAGGCGATCCCGGTGCGCACGATCATGCCGCAGGTGGTCGAGCAGGACGGCAAGCCGTGGCTTACGATCCTTGCCGATGCGGGCTATCCGGTTACAGGCGAACTGCTGGAGACGGTCGCGCGGGGATAGGCGGCGCACATCGCCGCGACACGCGGCCGATGATGCGTGCTACTGCACCGGGCGCAATTACTGGGTGGATGCCGGATGACGATGAACCTGCCTGTGACCAACGTGCTCGCCGCCGATTGCCGCTTGGGCGAAGGCGTGCTGTGGGATGCCGCGCGCGGCGTCGTGTGGTTCGTCGACATCAAGCGCTGCCGGCTGTGGCACTTCGACCCCGCGACCGGCAGCAGCCGCTTCGCCGAGGCGCCCTCGGCAATCGGCTGGGCGATCCCGGCCGAGGAGGGGGGCCTGCTGCTGTGCGGCTTGAAGGACGGGCTCTACACCTTCGATCCCGAAACCGACACCTTCACGAAGCTGTGCGAGGTGCCCGGCGAGCCTGCCGGCAACCGTCTCAACGATGCCTGCACCGACCCCTGGGGCCGGGTGTGGTTCGGCTCGATGGATGACGGCGAGGCCGCCGCGACGGGCCGGTTCTACGTCTTCGACCGCGGCGCGATCCGCCCTGCCGGCCCGAGCGGGATCGCGATCACCAATGGCCCGGCCGTCAACGCCGATGGCAGCCGCATCTACTTCACCGACACCGCCCGGCAGAAGATCTTCGTCGCCGACCTGTCCGAGGAAGGGATCGGCGAACTGCGCCTGTTCGCCGACACCGGGGCACTGTTCCCGGATGCCTATCCCGATGGGCCGGTGGTGGACAGCGTCGATCATGTCTGGACGGGCATGTATTTGGGCGGCTGCGTCGCGCGCTTCACGCCCGAGGGCACGCTCGCGGGCACTGTGGCCATTCCCGCGCGCGACATCACCAAGATGGCCTTCGGCGGACCGGCCCTTGCCACCGCCTATGTCACCACGGCGACCAAGAACATGAGCGCCGAGGACATGGCCGAGCGCCCGCTCGCCGGCAACCTGTTCGCCTTCCCCGCCCCGGTCGCCGGCTTCGCACAGGCCCGCGCGAGGCTTTCATGATGCCGCTGCCGAAGGATTGGAGGACTTGGCAGGCCAAGCCCCTTCGGTGAAGAACGACCGGCCTATCACCCCGCTCCCGGCAATTTGGCCGGGCTGCTCGCGGTGGAGTTCCTCCCACTCGGTCCGGCTTTCGGTCATTGCCCCCCGGGAGGCTTGCTGATGGAAGCGGCCTCGCTCGGCCCCGCGTCGGAATTGCGGCGGATCAGCTGGTGGGCGAGCGTCCGCTGCTCGGCCTCGGCGCGGGCAGCGCCAGGCTTCTGCCTGTGGATACGGGCGATCATCGCCACCGCCTCGGCGGTCATCGCGCGGATCGGCTGGCGGATGGTGGTGAGCTCGGGCCAGATCGAGCTGGCGAGCTCGGTATCGTCGAAGCCGCACACGGTGATGTCGCCCGGCACGTCGAGACCGCGGCGGTGCGCCATGGCGATGGCGGCGGCGGCCATGGCGTCGCTGGAGGCGAAGATCGCGGTCGGGCGGTGCGCCGCGCCGAGCAGCCGCTCGGCCGCCAACATGCCCGAACGGTAGGTGAACTGTCCCTGCGCGATCAGGCTCTCGTCGATCGCAAGGCCCGCATCGGTCATCGCCTTGCGATAACCCTCGAGGCGCTGGCCGCTCGCGACCTGATCGGGGTTGCCGATGATAAAGCCGATGCGTTCATGGCCCAGCCCGATGATGTGCCGGGTCATGTCGTAGGCGGCCTGGAACTCGTCGATCAGCACCGCCCCGTGGCTGCCGCTCGCCCGCCCCGGGCCGAGAGCGACCGCGATCCCGCCCGAGGAGCGGATCAGGTCGAGCACGCTCTGGTCGTCGCACAGCGGCGGGGGGAGGATGAAGCCCTCGATCCCGCCCTCGAGCAGCTTTCTGATCACCCCCTGCGCCTCGGCGGTGTTCTCGCAGGCCTGCACCATCAGATGGATGTCGCGGCGGCTCGCCTCCTGCAGCGCGCCCATCAGGAATTCGCTGAGGTAGGAGGCCGAGGGGTTGGCGAACAGCAGCGCGATGCGCAGCTGCGATCCCGCCGCGAGCGAGCGCGCCGCGCGGTTGGGGACGTAATTGAGCTTGGCGATCGCCCCCAGCACCTTCTGCAGCGTGTCCTCGCGCACGTTCTCCTCGCCGTTGATCACGCGGCTCACCGTCATCGGCGAGCACTGCGCCTCGCGCGCGACATCGGTGATGGTGGGCGCGGCGCTGGAGCGCCGGGCGGCGCGCTTGCGGCTGGCGGGAGCCGTGGTTTCCGGCTTGAAGCTCATGGCCCCCGCCATACTGCGGTGGGCCGAGTGTCAGCAAGCAGCATGATATGCGCTAACATCCGGACCGGGCTCGAATCCCGAGGCCCGCCTCATGCGCGGCGATCATCGCCGCCAGCAGCAGCGGCACGATCACCACCAGCGACCACGTCCAGAACCCGCTCACCCCGCCCCCCCGGAAATGGTGACATAACCGGCGAGGAGGAAGACCAGATGCGGGCGATGTGCTCCAGACCGGCGTCAACTCGATCCCCGGAAAGAAGAAGGCCGCACAGGCGCGCCGCCCGGGCGCAGGGCTACAGCGCCAGCACCATCGGCGCGATGCCGCCGAAGGCGCTTCTGGCGCCTTCCATCAGCTCTGCGAGCTTCTCGGTGAACAGCTTGAGCGTCTCCTCGCCCGCCTGGCCGGCCGCCGGGTCGTTGAAATAGACCTGCGTGCCCGCGGGCGTGCCGTCCCCGGCGATCCCGGTGATCACCCGGGCATGCACCGAGAAACCCGCCCCCGCCTGCTCGTCGCCCACCACCCACAAGGGGCCATGGCGGCGCAGCGCGGCCTCGACCGTGCTGGCGGTCAGCACCGCGGTTGCGGCTTCCTTGAGCTTGAAGTCGGCGATGAACGCGCCGAGCTGCTGCAGGGGCAGCGGCTTGCCCTGGCGGAACATCTCGACATAGGCCTCGCCGCCGGTGAGCAGCGCGGTCTCGACCGGCAGCGATTGCTGGCGCTGCTCGGAAAGCAGCATGGTCAGCGCCACCGCCCAGCAGGTTTCGGGCGAAGGCTGCTTGAGCGGCGGCACGTCGGCGATCCTGAATGCGACCTTGGGCGCGGCGGGCGATCCGGCGGACTCGAACTCGGTCTCGACCGTCTGGCTGGTCGATCCGGTGTTGGTGGTGACCGTCACCTTCTTCTTGCCGGGCTTCTCCTGCACCTTGGCGAGACCTTTGGCGACACTCGGATCCTCGGTCAGCGGCTTTGCCTTGGCCCCTTCCTTGCCGGGCGGGACACCGAACAGATGGGCGACCACTTCCTTGGCATCGGCTTCGCTGAGGATCTTGGCTTCGCGCGCCTCGTCGATCTTCTTCATGGTGCGCTCGGCATTGCGGTTGGCGAAGGCCTCCTTCGCGCCGCCTGCGGCCATCTTGGCGAAGGCATTGCCGGTCTTGAGCGCCTGTTCGAAGGCGGCAGCGGCGTTCTTCTGGTTGCCTTCGAGCCCGGTGATATCCTTGAACAGGCCCTGCTGCGTGAGCAGCGTGCCGAGCGCGGTGATCGGGGTCGGGTCGGGGGCGGCGGGGGCGTTCTGGATCGCCACCACCGGCGCGGCGAGGCTGTCGGGCTCGGTGTCGAGCGGCGCCTGCCGCCGGGTCGCAGTCGAGCTCTCGGCGATCTGCGGCGGCTCGACCCCGGGGAACTTCTCGCTCTCCCAGTGCCAGAAGCGGGTGTCATCGCGCACCATGCAGCTGTTGCACTCGCCGAGGATCGCCTCGGCATGGACGCCGCGTGTCGGCAGGCTGATCCGCCGCGGCGGGAGCGGCACCGGCGGGCGGTAGAGTTCGAGCAGATCGAGCTTGCCCGCGTCCGCCTCGCGCATCAGCGGATCGAGCCGGTAACCCGGCGCCACCGGCATCACCAGCGAATTGCCGACGATCGAGATCACCCGGTTCTCGACCACGGAGGCAAGCGAGCGCCCGCCCGAATTGGGGGCGACGAAACCGTCGAGCAGCATGAACCGCCGGTTCGGGTCCATACGCCACCAGATCACCTGGTGATAGTGCTCGACGAATTCGTTGAGGTGCTTCAGCAGCGCCGAGACCGCGTCGCGATCCTCGGCCCGCGGGCTGCGCTCCTCGCTGCGCGACAGCAGCCGAGTGGGAATCTGCGCGGTGTCATCGCCGATGATGTCGTTGTTCATCGAGCGGCGCGGGACGAGCTCGTGCTGGCGGAAGGCTGTGGCATAGACCACGTTGGCGGAACGCAGCGTCGTCACCGAATTGGGCGAGAGCGTGTCGAGGTCGCTGCTGAAGCGGATGGCGACAATGTCGGCGCGGGTCACATTGGCGGGAATCCGGGTGGCGCGAAAGGTCACCAGATGCAGGCCGTCCGGCCGATAGGACGAGACCATGGTGAAATCTGCGTTGCACGACTCCTCCTTGACCTCACCGGTATTGGGGTTGCGCACCAGCAGCGTCGCCTTCAGCCTGTCGCAATAGGCGCGGGCGACCCGCGGGGCGTACTCGCGCTCGAAGATGCGGTTGGCCAGATCGCGGTCGGCGATCGCGGAATCATAGGCCTGCCTGGCCGTGTTCGACCCGAACAGGGTGTTCCAGAAGTTCCAGGCCGAAGCGAGATAGGCGTCGATCTCCTCCTCGGCATTGCGCGCGCGCGGGTTGGCAATGCGCAGCTGCAGGCGCAGCTCGCCCGAAAGTTCGGTGATCGGCTCGTCGGCATAGCGGCCCGTGGGGAGGCCGGAGTCGACGTAGGACTGCAAGATGCGCTCGATCGCGGCGAAGCCGCGCGACAGACGCGGGCGGCGCAGGCGATATTGCAGGATGTCCCGCCAGCGCTGCGCCTTCAACATGTCGAAGGGCCGGATCTCGAGCGGGATGAACAGGCATTCGCCGACATGGGCGAGTTCCTGATCGACGCGGAAATGCTGGAGGACTTCGAAATACTCCATCGTCATCGCGTGGCAGTGATTGTAGTTGGCGACGATCTCCGAGGTGATCGAGAGGCCCTCCGACTGCTCGCTGCCCACCACCACGCTCGCGCGCTGCGAACGCACGGCGGAGGCGGCCTGGTTGGTCCGGTCGAGCAGGTTCTGCCCCGAGGATGCCGCCAGCGCGCGCGAGGAGTTCTGCCACGCGCTCGACGAGGAGCCCCCCGCC
>NZ_LSJS01000146.1 GCF_001557325.1 Erythrobacter donghaensis | reverse complement strand
ATGTGATGGCACTGACCAGGACCGAGCTGGTCTGGCACCGGGCGGACATCAAGGCGGATGAGGTGGCCGAGAAGGTCACTGCCCTGCGCCGCGATCTCAACCCGGGCGAGGGGTCACGCGGTCCCGATGCCGAGCTGGCTTATCGCCCCTCCTTCGACCGGGCGACCGCGCATGATCTCTATGCCAGGTTGATCGCGCCGGTTGCCGCGACGCTCGAAGGCAAGAGCCACCTGTTCATCGCCGCCGACGGCGCGCTGGCGAGCCTGCCCTTCGGCGTGCTGGTGACCGAGGCTCCGGCTGCAGGCAGCGACGACAGCGATCCCGAGGTGCTGCGCGCGACCCCGTGGTTCGCCGACGCCCATGCGCTGGTGCAGATCCCCTCACTCCAGTCGCTCGCCTACCTCAGGCAGTTCAACACGGGCGAGGGCGGGGTATCGGGTAGCACCGCGCCTCGCGCCGCCACCGTGCGTACCGCCGCCAACGGCTTTGCCGGGTTCGGCGATCCGATATTGAGCGGCGCTGCCGTCCGCCGCGGTGGTCGCAGTGCCGGTGCGCTCCCGCCAGTCGATGCCTCGGGGCTCACCGGGCGCGGCGTGACCGAAGCAGGTGCTCCGCTCATGAACCCCGATGAGCTGCGCGCGCTTGCCCGTCTGCCCGGCACCCGCACAGAGCTCGAGGCGGTCGGCAAGCTGCTCGGCGCTCCGGCAGGCGCGATCCGGCTCGATACCGCCATGACCGAGGCCGCCCTGCGCAGCGCTGATCTCAGCAATGTCCGCATCCTTCACCTCGCCACCCATGGGCTCACCGCCAGCGAGGCAGGCCAGCGCGGCGCACGCACCGAGCCGGGCCTCGTGTTCACGCCGCCCACAGAAGCAAGCAGCCAGGATGACGGCTATCTTGCCGCTTCCGAGGTCCTCACGCTCAACCTCACCGCAGTCGACTGGGTGATCCTCTCGGCCTGCAACACTGCCGCCCCCTCGGGCACGCCGGGTGAGCCGGGCCTCTCCGGCCTTGCCCGCGCGTTCTTCTACGCCGGAGCCCCAAGCCTGCTGGTCAGCCACTGGCCGGTCGGCGATGACGTGGCCGCCGCACTCACGGTCAACACCCTCAGCCGCACCCAGGCCGGACAAAGCCGCGCAACCGCCCTCCAGAACGCCATGCGCGACATCCGCAACGATCCCGCCAACCCCAGCTTCGCCCACCCCTCCGCTTGGGCCCCGTTCACCATCGCAGGCGAAGGACGGTAAGATGTTCGCTAATCGACGAACGATCCTGCGGTCTACAGTTGGCGCATGCCTATGCATCGCCATGCCTTCGTCGCTTTTCGCGGCAGAGTTCGAATGGACTGATGCCGTTTCCAATGCCCTGCGTTCGCTCGTGCGGATCGAGGTGTCGCGCTCTGCCAGTGGTCCCTCGATCGCCCCGCACAGACACGGCTCAGGCTTTGTCATCAGCCCGGATGGTCTGGTGGTAACCAACGCGCATGTTGTTTCAGGAGCGCAGGTGATCCAGCTGTCCTTTCCCGATGGTCAGACCTTCTCGGCAAGGCTTATCGACGCACAGCCTTTGGTAGACCTTGCTCTTTTGCAGATTGAGGGAGCCCGTAGTCCGCTGCCCGCTCTGCAGCTTGCTGAAGCCGATTACGCCAGCCCCGGTCGACCGGTCGCGGCTCTGGGATCACCGATGAGCTATCCCTTCTCCGTTTCCTCAGGGATTATCTCGGGATTTGACCGCCATTACTCTGACCAGAACGCGATCTTCCTGCTGCAGCATGATGCGGCGTTGAACCCTGGCAACTCCGGTGGGCCTCTCATTGGGCCCAACGGGAAAGTCATCGGAGTGAACACGGCGACACCTGCAGAGACCCAATACGATATCGGCATCGGCCTCGCGGTTCCTTCAAGTGTGGTTGCGCCATATGTGGAGCGCGTCCTGCGCGAGGGGCGCTATGAGTACGGCGCTCTTGGTCTTCGTGTCCGCAAACTTGGAGCCTCTGCGCCCAATACTGAAAGCGGCAGGCAAACCGGTGGTCTCACCGTCGAGCAAGTCTTCGGGAACAGTGCGGCTGCTGAGGGCCGGATACTGGCCGGTGATGTCATATTGAAGGTCGATGGTCAGCCGTTGACCGAACCCGTTCAGCTCGCCCGAATTTTGTGGACCAAGCGTCCTGGCGAACAACTGGCGCTAACGGTTCAACGGACCGGAGATATCCTGACGCAGAATTTGGCCCTGCAGTCCAGCGTTGTGCTGGCCGCGATGCAGCCCGAACTCGTCCAGACGATCCAGAAGGTGCGGGATGACACCCCTGCTGCACCCGATTTTGGTCTCACCTTGATCGACGTGCCAGTTAGAGAGACGGCAAGGGTTATCGCGGTCGCTGTCGTGGCTGAAAACAGCCCGGCCCAATTGGCTGGCTTGGGTCGCGGGGACGTCGTGCTCCAGATCAACGGTATGCCGCTCCGCGATGCCGAATCTGCGGCTGCCATCTTGGCGCAGGCCCCTGAACGAGCGACACTTCTCGTCGCGCGCCGCGGCTCGGAGCAGCAGTATATTACGTTGAACCGTGATCCGGACGCCAGCATAACCGATGGCAGCTTCGGTGCAGTCTATTGATATTGATCGGACGAAAAATGAAAATTCTCCTGCTCGAAGATGTCGAATTCATGGCGGACAATATCCGCACATCTCTGACCGGCCTCGACGCTGCCATCACAATCGACCACTTTGTGGATCTCGCCTCAGCGCTCGATGCCGCCCTGTCCGTGTCCTATGACTGCCTCCTGCTCGACCGGAATGTGATCGGCGGTGATGGGCTTGATGTGTTGACAGCGCTTCGGACCCGAAATGTGCGAACGCCCGCCTTGATCCTCAGCCAACTCAACACAATCGATGACCGGGTGACGGGTCTGGGAGCGGGCGCAGATGACTATCTCGGCAAGGACTTCGAGCCGCGCGAACTTCTGGCGCGCATCCATGCAGCGGTCCGCCGCGGACAGCACGAAAGCCATCCGCTGATCCTCAAGCGCGGGGCGTTTGAACTCCACAGGCTTGCACAGAAGGCCTACTGGAACGGATCTGATCTCAAGCTTGAGCCGGTCCAGTTCGACCTGTTGCTGTGCGTGGCCGAGGCTCACCCGAGCCCTGCCACTTATGACGCCGTTTGGGTGGCAGGTTGGCCGAGCTGGTCAGGTCTCAACATCCAGAAGCCTTGGATTCAAACGGCCATCTCTCGAATGCGGAGGAAGCTTCGGGAAAGCGGCGTGTCCGCCGAGATCAAGGCTGCAAATGGCGGCTACGTACTGGAGGTTTAGTCGGCCGTGTGAACCGGGAAGCTGATCCGGAAGCATGCTCCGGGACTTACTGCATGCGGATGGGCATCGGTTACCGTCAGATCGCCACCATCCATACGGGTGAACATTTTTGCAATGGCGAGGCCGAAGCCATGGCCTTCGACCGGTCCTTCGTTGTTGAGTCGATAGTCGAGGCGAAAGATCTTGTCCCGTTGAGCCTCAGGCACGCCAGGTCCGGAATCGATCACTTCCGCAATAGCCTGTGCACCGTCGCAGGCCGTTCGGATCATCACATGCTTGCCCGATGCGCCGTACTTCAGCGCATTGCCCAGCAGATTGACAATGGCCTCCATGACCAACGCCTGATTGACCTTGACCGGCGCGGCGTTGAATTCCGTAGCAAGAGTGACACCTTCGTCCTCAAAACTGTCTGCGAACAGGCCCGCTGCGTCTCTGGCGATATCGGCCAGATCGACCACACGGCCCGCGTTCCCGTCTGATCGGCTTGCGGCCATGCGGGCAATCTCACGCGACAGGGCGTCCAGCTGGCTCAAGGATACCATCGCCGGCTCGACAGCGGAGCGATCACCCTCGGGTAAAGCGTCACGCAGCTGTCGCAGGCGGACCTTTGCATGCGTGATGTAGTTGCGCATGTCATGCGCGAGGGTCACCGAAACGGTCCGCATGTTCTCTACCAGGAGAGCCAGCTGTCCGACCATCCCGTTGACCTCCGCTGCCACCGCTCGCAAGTCATCGGATCTGATCGTACCATCGATCCGATGGGTGAGATTGCCGCTGCCGATCTCTCGGCAATCGGCGAGCACGCGGGCGATATCGGTTTCGAGACGGCGCTGCGCGACCCTACCAATCCACCAGATCGTCAATCCCGCAGCGAGACCGGCCGCGAGGATAGCTATCAATGTAGGCGGAATGGTCTGCTCGTAGGGCGCAAGCCTCTCCCCAACGAAATACCATCCGCAAGTCTCACTCCCCAGCCACTCGCCAATAACGCGTTCGCCTTGCACCTGGAAAACACCGGCCCCACCGGCTGCCTTCGCATTTTCATCCAATGGCACCGCGAAACTTACGCGAGCGCTTGCTGTAAGCGGTCCATGGACGACCAGCGTCCTGTTGGCACTGAACGAAGAGGTCGCTGCCTCGTTGCGAAGTTCTGTGCATTGCTCGGTGGTGTCCAAGGCAAAGACCGAGACACTCTTCGAGAGGAAGCTGTTCCCTGCCTGTTTTTGCGCCGCTTCCCGGAGGTTTAGCCACGCCGTCATAGCCAGTCCCACGACCAGGATCGCCAGCACCAAGTTGGCGAAGTTCGAGAAGCCTTTCGGAGCGAACCAGTTCATGCCGCCACTATGACTTGCCAGCCCGGCGATGTCAGCCAGTGATTAGCCGCTTGCGGAAACCATAAGTTGTTCCGCCGCCGCATTGTGGGCAGACCGTGTGCACATCACTTCAAGGTTGATTCGATGACAAAATCACGACTGTTGGGCGCGATAAACATCGCTGCATTCGCCATCACTTCTGTTGGCCTGAACACAGCGAAGGCGCAAGATGAAGGCGCTGCGGACGAGGCCTATGATGCCAACGTTGCCGCCAAGACCGAGCGTGCCGATGGTACACCCCCTGCGACTGAGTGGCGACTGGCGCAATTGTCGCTGGCCGACCGCGTGCTGCAACACGCCCGCGACAATGGTAGCGCGGAGAGCTGGCTGGCTGCGGCGAACCTTTATACATTGCTTGGCAGCCTCCGTTCGGAAGACACTGGCGAGTCATTGCCAGCGGCGCCCGAAACATTCTGGAGCGAAGCTGAAGCGGCACTTGCCGATGATCCCGCGGCCTTGGCGCGTATGCAGCGGTACAAGGAGCAACAAGGCAAGAACCTCGTCGGCTCGAATGGGCTTGTCATCTTCAGCGTGGCACCCCGACCATCGGGCCGCGTCATGCGCTACCGGGGCGGAGAGCGCGCCACCGTGCAAATGCGCGACCCACGAGGAACGGCGCGTCTTACGGTATACGATCAGAATGGCGCGGTCGCATGTCAAACGGACTGGAGCCCCGCTGGCCAAGTATGCAGCTGGACCCCGCGCTGGACGGGTGCCTTCCGTCTTGAGGTGGAACGGCGAAGTGGGGCAGGTCCGGTGGTGTTGGCGACGAGCTAAAGCGAAACGTTCGATCGGGGGAAGGTGATGCACAAGGCGTTGCAGATGAGGGTGGCTGTCTCGGGTGTCGCGCTTATGATGATGGCGGCGTCGGGCAAGCCTCAAGCACAGGCCACACCCCCAATAGAATCGTCCACACGTTCATCGGCTGCCGATGCTTGCGCTGATGACGCGCAGTTGCCTCTGGACCCATCGACCCGAAAGCCATTCATCACTGTTCAAGAGGTCGCGAATAAAACTCCACCGAAAATCAGATATTTGACCGAGGCAGAAAGCAAAAGAATAACCGAACTTGACTCGATGATCGGCCAATTTGGTGGACCAAATAATACCTCGCAGTCGATAGATTGGTACCGAGAGATCATATCAATTCTGAACTCAACATTCGGTCCAGATCATCCCTATCAAATAGAATTCCAACGAGGCTTTTCATTAAATCTCGCCGTCAACGGCTCTATCGCAGAATCAATCACCCATTCGCAAATTGTGCTTCAATTGATGATTGACGTTCTTGGAATCCAGCATCCACGAACTTTGGATTCGCGAAGAATCCTTGCCGAAGCTTTGCGGCGGGGAGGGCGGACCGAGGAAGCTGAAATCCAGTCAGCTATTGCGCTTCAGGGTCAGATGGACCTTTTCGGTCCGAATGACAAATCAACAGTCGCTACAATTTTCATTCGATCGCGCATTTTGAATACATTGGGAGAATATGCGGAGAGCCTTAAACTTGCCCATGATGCTTGGTCTATAAGTAATGAAATTTGTGGAGGTCTGCATCCTCAAACCATCGCATTCGCAAGTGGTTACGCCGATCAATTGCTGGTTTCAGGTGAGCTAGTTAGGGCTGAGAACATTGCTAGAATTGCATGGCAAAATGCCGTTTCGACGTTTTCACAGGATGACTTCAGAGCGTTAATTTTGCAAAGGGCGTATGCCAATGTCGTCCGTGACCTTGGACATTTGCAGTACGCTTACAGCCTCTCCCGGGCGTCACTGATCGGGATACAGAAGGCGCTCCCTAACGATCATTCGGAAGTCGCGACGTCCTTCTACGATTTTGCGGGGATTGCTACGGATTTAGGCTACTTCGATTTGGCAATTGAAAGCTACCAAACTGCGATAGAGATCGGAGGCCTCAATTTTGGCGAGAACCATCCCAATTTATTGACCTATCAGAATGGGTTAGGGGTTGCGTACTTGGAAGCTGGCGAAGCAGATAGAGCCCGTGAGATATTCGCAGGCGTAGTAAACGCTCGACTGATTAGCCTAGGTGTTGGGCACCCTTCGGTCGGTTTGGCATATTACAACCTCGCCACCGCGTTGGCAGATTCGAAAGAAAACCGTCAAGCTGAAGAGCTTTATCGACGTGCCCTCGGCTTGATTGAAGCGGGTAACGGGAAAAACCATCCACTGGCGTCCAGAGTTGCACTGAATGCGGCAATCAATCTCCTTGAGCAACGGGACCGCGCTTATCTTGCAGTGGATCAGGCCCGTAGAGGCCTCGCTGGCCGTCGGGAGCGTTCGCGTCTGGATGGAAGCGTCGGCTTTCGAGGGGAACTCAAGCGGGATGCGGAGCTTCACCGCGTCCAGTCTGCCGAGCGCCTGTTTGCGGACGCAGCGTGGGTGCGCGGCGCGGCGTTCCCCGCCGAGGCTCCCGGCTTGCGTGTGGAGAGCTTTGGCGCGCTGCAAGGCGCAGGCTCAGGCCCTGCGGCGCGTGCGATCGCGGAGACGGCAGCGCGGCGGTACGCGGTGAAGGCGGGGGCAGGCGAACTGGTGAGCGAGCGAGCGCGGCAAGTGGAGCTGTGGGCGGCGGCCGAACGGCGCAACATTGCCGCGCAAGCGCAGAGTGGCGGTCAGGACCGGGCTGCGCGCGAGGCGATGGAGCGGGACATGGCTGCAGCCGAGGCGCGGATCGAGGCGATCGATGCCGAGCTGAAGGTGAAGGCCCCCCAGTACTTCGCGATCGTCAACCAGCCCCCGCTCGATGTCGCGGAAGCGCAGGGGCTCTTGGGTGAGGACGAGGCGGTGCTGATCGTGGTGCCGTCCGAGTTCGGTACCCATGTGATGGCGCTTACCAAGACCGAGCTGGTCTGGCACCGGGCCGACATCAAGGCCGATGAGGTCGCCAACAAGGTCACCGCCCTGCGGCGCGACCTCAACCCGGGCGAGGATGCACGTGTTCCGGATCTGTCGCGCGGCTCCGATCCTTTACGCGGCCCCGATGCCGAGCTGGCGTACCGCCCCTCATTCGATCGTGCGACCGCGCATGATCTCCATACACAGCTCATCGCGCCGGTGGCTGCGACGCTCGAAGGCAAGAGCCAACTGTTCATCGCCGCCGATGGCGCGCTGGCGAGTCTGCCCTTTGGCGTGCTGGTGACCGAGGCACCCGCGGCAGGCAGCGACGAAAGCGATCCCGAGGTGCTGCGCTCGACCCCGTGGTTCGCAGATAGTCATGCGCTGGTGCAGATCCCCTCGCTTCAGTCGCTTGCCTACCTGCGCCGGTTCAACACTGGGGAGAGCGGGGCATCGGGGAGCAGCGCAGCGCCGCGTGCCACCACCTTGCGCACCGCGGCCAGCGGCTTTGCCGGGTTCGGCGATCCGGTGCTCAGCGGGCCAAGCGGAGCCAGTCGAGGAGCAGAAGCTGTCAACTTTGTGGGCAGCGGCGTCACCGAGTCCGGATCGGCGCTGATGAACCCGGACCTGCTCCGCACGCTTGACCGGTTAAGTGGAACACGAACCGAACTGCGGACGATCAGTTCGATGCTCGGTGCGTCTGAAGACGCCTTGCGGCTCGACGTCAGGATGACCGAGAGCGACTTCCGAAAACCCGGCAGGCTCAATGGTGTCAAGATCCTCCACCTCGCCACCCACGGCCTCAAGGCCGCAGACGCTGGACGCTATGGCCAATCGACCGAACCTGGCTTGGTGTTCACCCCGCCTGCGCAAGCAACCAGCCAGGATGACGGCTACCTTGCCGCCTCCGAGATCGTCGGCATTGATCTTGCCGGTGTCGACTGGGTGATCCTGTCCGCGTGCGACACAGCCGCCCCCTCGGGCAAACCGGGCGAGGCAGGCCTCTCGGGTCTTGCCCGCGCGTTCTTTTATGCCGGAGCACCCAGCCTCTTGGTCAGCCACTGGCCGGTCCGCGACGACGTTGCCGCAGTTCTCACGGTCAACACCCTGCGCCGTACCCAGGCAGGCGAGAGCCGCGCCGCCGCCCTCCAGAACGCCATGCGCGACATCCGCAACGATCAGAGCAACCCCACCTTCGCCCACCCCTCCGCATGGGCCCCGTTCACCATCGCCGGCGAAGGGCGGTGAGGGGACCTGAGAGGAACATAAGTGGCGCTGCCAGTAAGGCAAAGCGACTTACTTGCTCGGGTTTCGAAGCCATTGAACCCAGTCGGATAGCCAGCGACGGGCGGGATTCATGATAACTCAGATAAATAAATTCAGGATCACCGTTTCGAGCATTGCGCTGGCTATCGCTTTGCAGGCCATGGGGTTTGAGTAGCAACGGAACAGAAAACCTACATAAGCCAAGCAGCCGCTTATCTCCGGTCCGCGTTGTCATGGACATAACGGCGCAGCACGCGGTTTATTTCGGTCTGGTATCCCCCCGATTGCGCGTGATCCTTGAACCAGCTCACCACATCGGTATCGAGCCGCAGGGTAACGGGTTTTTTGCGCGGCTTGTAAAGACCGGGACGCTTTGCCAAAGCCCAATTCTCAATCGGTGCCTCGGGAATATCCGCCGTGTCGATGTCAGTGTCAGGCATGTCCACTAGCTGCGCAATTTGGGCCGCTATGTCAGCCTCAGTCATCTTGTGCTTCATAACGTTTCCTTTCATCGGCTGTCGCTTTTCGGGCGCTGATAATACGTATGCTGTTCTCATCGTCACCCGTGGGGAGCGTGTGGACGACCGTTAAGATCAATATGCCGCGTACCAAGCCAATCGCGTGCCAGCGTTCTTCGTCGTTTTCATAGCGATCAAACACGATGATATGGGCGGGATCATCCCAGACCAGCTCAGCCAGCTCGAATGCGACATGGTGCTTGCGCAGGTTGGCAGCGGCCTTGTCGTCGTCCCACTCAAATATCACAAAACTTCCTGTATTGACATTATCGTGCATACATTGCTCGAGGGCCAGATGCAACGCTGAACCATGCGGTCACAACAAACCCCGGTTTGATGCGAAGCGGTCCGACGAACGCGATCGACCCACTGGACGGCCTTCAATCTCACATCTACCCGTCCAGAAACCTATAGCCGGTAAACCCATCGTTCGATAGATTGATGCAAGAGGGAGCGGGCGTCGATGCTGATCGGGTACATGCGGGTGTCGACGGGCGAGCAGAATCTCGATCTGCAACGTGATGCGCTCGATCGTGCCGGATGCAACCGGATCTTCGACGACGTTTGCTCGGGCCGTACGACCGAACGGCCTGGGCTCGACAAGGCAATCGATATCATGCGTGATGGCGACGCTCTTGTTGTCTGGAAGCTCGACCGAATTGGACGGTCGCTGCCTCACGTCGTCGGGCTGGTCGGAGATCTGCAGAAGCGCGGCGTCGGCCTGAAGGTGCTGACCGGCGATATCGATACGACGACCGTCACGGGCCGGTTAGTGTTCGGCATCTTCGCAACCCTGGCCGAGTTCGAGCGCGACCTGATCCACGAGCGCACGATGGCAGGGCTGGCTGCGGCCAGGGCCCGTGGCCGCGCGGGCGGGCGGCCACGGGTGATGACGAAACAGAAGTTGAAGGCCGCAATGGCGTTGATGGCAGACCGCGACAATGCCGCGCGCGACGTCGCTGTCCAGCTCGGAGTATCGGTGTCGACACTCTATGCCTATGTCGACGCCAAAGGACAGCCGCGAGAGCGGGCCAGCGAACTGTTGGCCAAGCGCGGGACCAGATCCGCGGCAGCGGCATAGCGTGAAGCGGTGCCAGTCAGCTTTCTCTCGGACGACCAGGCACTGCGATATGGTCGCTTCGTAGGCGATCCGACCTCGGAACAGCTGGCGCGGCACTTTCATCTCGACGATGCGGACCGGGCGTTCATCGGCGCACACCGCGGCGACCACAACCGGCTCGGTGTCGCGGTGCAGCTTGGCTCGTTGAGGCTGCTCGGCACTTTTCTCGAAGATCCGGCGCAAATACCTGCGTCCGTCACGCGATTTGCTGGCGACCAACTGGCGATCGACGGATCGGCCGAACTAATGGCGCGATATTGCGCGACCAAGGGACGATGGCGGCACGGCCCGCGCATCCGCATTCATTATGGCTACCGAGTCTTCTCCGATCCCGGCGTCGCGTTCCGATTGCATCGTTTCCTGTATGCGCTGTGCTGGACGGGCACCGATCGACCGTCGGCCCTGTTCGACGCAGCCGCGACATGGCTGCTCGAGTTCAAGGTGATGTTACCGGGATTGTCCGTCCTCGAGCGCGATATCGCACGGGTCCGCACGCGAGTCGCCGCGCACGTCCATCGCCGCCTGGTCGACAAGCTGACGTCAGAGCAACGTACCCGGCTCGATACGCTCGTCGCTGTTGCCGAAGATGGACGGCAAAGCCCGCTCGATCGACTCCGTGATGGGCTATATCTGCAAAGCGGCCCTGAGATCAGCCGGGCCATCGACCGACTGACCGAAATCCGTACATTCACCACAGGCTTGCCCGAACTCGACCGCGTACCGCCCGGCAAGGCCGCCGCATTAGCGCGATTTGCCGGCGCCGCGAAAGCGCAGGCCGTCGCCCGGTTGCCGGACGATCGCCGCGCGGCGACCCTGGTTGCCTTCATCCGGACGCTTGAAGCGTCGGCCAGCGACGATGTCATCGACCTGTTCGACGCCGTGTCGACCAAGATGTTCTCCAATGCGCGCATCAACGCCAAGGAGGCGCGGATGCGCTCACTGCGCGATCTCGACGCCGCATCGCTCCGGCTTCGCGATGTCGGGGCGGTGCTGCTCGATGACAGTATCGGCGACACCGAGGTCCGCGCAGCCGTGTTCGCGCTCGTCGACCGGGCAGCGCTGACCGAGGCCGTCGCGCAGGTGAACCTGCTCGCCCGGCCGACCGACGAGAGCTACTTCGTCGAGTTGCGCCAGCAGACTGGCACGATGCGCTATCTGCCGAAGATGCTTGCTGGGCTCGATCTTGCGGCGGCGCCAGCGGGGCAGCCGCTGTTGGACGCGGTCGATCACCTGCGGAGAGTTCACCAGGGTGAAAAGCGCCGTGGACCGGTACCAACATCTTTCGTACCCAAGGCCTGGGCCCGCCAGCTGAAGACCGCGGACGGTGCATTCGATCTGATCGGATACCGGCTTTGTACGCTCGACCGACTACGCCGCGCCATCCGTCGCCGCGACGTCTTTCCCGTTCGCTCACTTCGCTATGCCGATCCTCGCAAGGGCCTACTGACGGGAGCTGGCTGGGAGGCGGCGCGACCGACGGTATGCCGCACGGTCGGCGTGGCGGTCGCTGGCGACGAGGAAATCGCCAAACTTTCGGCGCGGCTCGATCTTGCCTACCGCGAAACAGCCGCGCGCGTGCCGGACAACGATGCCGTGACAATTACGAAGACCGCGAGCGCCGCCGACCTATCAATCGCACCGCTCGATAAGATCGACGAGCCATTGAGCCTCACCAACCTGCATAATGCGATCGATGCGCGACTGCCGCGGCTCGATCTCCCCGAGCTGATCCTGGAGATGCACGCGCGAACGGGGTTCGGGGCAGCGTTCACTCATGCCAGTGAGGGCAATGCGCGCGCTGAGGATATAGCGACCACGATCTGTGCAGTGCTTGTCGCGGAGGCAACCAATACCGGGTTCGAGCCGCTTGTCCGCTCGGAGGTCCCCGCCTTGCGCCGGTCGCGGCTGAGCTGGGTGAAGCAGAACTTCATGCGGGCCGAAACGCTGACGGCGGCCAACGCGCTACTGGTCGCCGCGCATAACAGGATTCCACTGACCCGTGCCTGGGGCGGCGGCGAGGTCGCCTCGGCCGATGGGCTGCGATTCACCGTGCCGGTCCGCACGATCCACGCCGGCCCGAACCCGCGCTATTTCGGGCGCGAACGCGGCGTCACCTGGTACAATCTGGTTTCCGACCGTTTTTCCGGGCTGAATGCCGTGACGGTCCCCGGTACGTTGCGCGACAGCCTCCATCTGCTGGCGGTCGTGCTCGACCAGGAAACCGAATTGCGGCCAAGCGAAATCATGACCGATACGGCCGGCTATACCGACACAATTTTCGGCGTTTTCTACCTCCTCGGGCTCCAGTTCTCGCCGCGCATCGCCGATATCGGCGGCGCGCGGTTCTGGCGTGTCGATGGAAAGGCCGATTACGGTGTGCTGGACGACCTCGCGTCGAACAGGATCAACACCAAGCTGATCGTCGAGCACTGGGATGACCTGCTGCGCCTGGCCGGATCGCTGAAACTCGGCGTCGTGCGCGCGACTGGGCTCACCCGTGTCCTTCAGACCAACGATCGCCCGACCAAGCTAGCGCGCGCGCTCCAGGAACTTGGCCGCCTCATCAAGTCGCTCTACATGCTGCGGTTCATCGATGACGAAACCTACCGGCGACGCATCCTGGTCCAGCTCAACCGGGGCGAGAGCCGTCACCAGCTCGCCCGCACCGTATTCCACGGCAAGCGCGGTGAGCTTCGTCAGCGTTACCGCGAAGGGCAAGAAGATCAACTCGGCGCGCTTGGGCTCGTCGTCAATCTGGTCGTGCTCTGGAACACGATCTACATCGACGCCGCGCTCAACCAGCTCCGCACCGAAGGTCATGTGATCCTCGACGAGGACGTCGCGCGCCTCTCGCCGCTCGGCTCCCAACACATCAACATGCTCGGGCGCTACGCCTTCACCATCCCCGACATGGTCGCGCGCGGCGAGCTGCGGCCGCTCCGTGATCCCAGCGTCACGGGCATCGACGATGCCTGAAGCCGCGCCTTATGTAGGTTTTCTGTTCCGTTGCTACTCAACCCCCAATTAAGAAGGCGGCATTCGACCCGACGATACCCGGCGGTGGCGAAACCACCGCG
>NZ_LSJS01000145.1 GCF_001557325.1 Erythrobacter donghaensis | reverse complement strand
CCCGCCGATCCGAGCGTCGATGCGACCTTCGGGGACTATGCTGCGCCGCCCGCAGCGTCGGACGCCGCCCCGCTCCCGCCGCAGGACACCCTGCCGCCCGCGACCGACACTGTCCCCGCCGTCACCTCCGATACCTATGGCGAGGACGACCTCATCGGTGCCGCCGAAGGCGTGTTCGGCAAGGGCGCCGAAGGCCTCGCCAAGCTGATCGAGGACATGCTCAAGAAGCAGGGCCGGCCCAACGGCTACATCGTCGGGCGCGAGGCGGGCGGCGCGTTCATCGTCGGGGCGCGCTACGGTTCGGGCACGCTCCACCACAAGGTCGAAGGGGAGCGGAAGGTCTACTGGACCGGGCCCTCGATCGGCTTCGATGCGGGCGCGAATGCGGGCAACACCTTCGTGCTGGTCTACAACCTGTTCGACACCGAGGACCTGTTCAAGCGCTTCCCCTCGGGCGAGGGGCAGGCCTATTTCGTCGGCGGCCTGACCGCGAGCTATCTGCGGCGCGGCGATGTGGTGCTGATCCCGATCCGGGTCGGCGCGGGCCTCAGGCTCGGGGTCAATGCGGGCTACATGAAGTTCTCCAAGGAACAGAAGTGGGTGCCCTTCTGAGCGCGTGATTTAGCCGCTGCATACGAAAAGCCGGTTGCGATAAGCGTCCGCCGGGGCCATGCGCCGCGACATGCTCGACCGACTCAGCCCCCAGGCGCCCGACGCCCTGCTCGCCCTGATCCGCCTCCACGCCGCCGACCCGCGCGCGGACAAGATCGACCTCGGGGTCGGTGTCTACCGGACGGAAGACGGCGCGACCCCGGTGTTCGCCGCGATCAAGGCGGCCGAGCAGGCGCTGGTCGATAGTCAGGAGAGTAAGTCCTACCTCGGCCCCGAGGGCGACATGGGCTTCGTCGCCGCGCTGATGCCCTACATCTTCGGCGCGGGCGACCCGACGATGGGCGGCCGCATCCAGGGGATGCAGACCCCGGGCGGCACCGGCGCGGTGCGCCTCGCGCTCGGCCTTGCGCAGAAGGCCGGGGTGAAGCGCGTCCACATGGGCGTGCCGAGCTGGCCCAACCACGCCCAGATCCTCGCCGATCTCGGCATGGAGCTTGCCCCCTTCGACCACGCGCAGGCCGATGGCACGGCCAACCTCGATGCTGTGCTCGCCGCCATCAATGGCGCCGCGAGCGACGAGGCTGTGCTGCTTCACGCCTGCTGCCACAATCCCACGGGGATCGACTACACCGCCGAGCAGTGGAGCGCGATCGCCGAGGCCTTCGCCGCCAGCGGCACCTTCCCGATCATCGATGCCGCCTATCAGGGCCTCGGCCACGGCATGGAGGAGGACGCTGCAGGGATGCGCGCCCTGCTCGCGAAGGTGCCCGAGGCCTTCGTCGCCTATTCCTGCGACAAGAACTTCGGCCAGTACCGCGACCGCGTCGGCGCGTTTTACGTGATGGCTGCCGAGGCCGGAGCGCTCGATACGGCCTTCTCCAACGCCAATGCGCTGGCGCGCGCGGCGTGGTCGATGCCGCCCGATCACGGCGGTGCGGCAGTGCGGATCATCCTGCGCGACGATCAGATGACCGCGCAGTGGCTCGCCGAGCTCGACACGATGCGTGCGCGCATGCGCCAGGTGCGCGATGCGCTCGCTGCCGCGGGCAGTGCGGGGCGCGTGGATCTCACGCCCCTCGGGCACCAGAACGGGCTGTTCTCGATGCTGCCGATCACCAAGGAAGAGGTCGCCACCCTGCGCGAGGAACACGGCATCTACATGGCTGCATCGGGCCGCATCAACATCGCCGGGCTCACGCCGGGGAACCTCCCCAAGTTCATCGCCGCGCTGGCGGCGGTGGCGGGGTAAGCGCCGATGCTCGACCGCCAGCCCGTGCTGGAGGGCGAGCATGTGCGCCTGCGCCCGCTGCGCCCGGAGGATTGGGACGCGCTCTTCGCGGTCGCGTCCGACCCGCTGATCTGGGAACAGCACCCCGCGCACGACCGCTGGCGCGAGCCGGTGTTCCACGCCTTCTTCGAAGACGCGCTGGCGAACCAGGGCGCGCTGCTGGCGCGCGATGCGCAGACCGGGGCGGTGATCGGCTCCTCGCGCTTCGAGGGGCTGGATGAGGCAGATGGCGGCTCGGTCGAGATCGGCTGGACGTTTCTCGCGCGCTCGCACTGGGGCGGCGTCCACAATCACGAGATGAAGCGGCTGATGCTGACCCACGCGCTGGCGAGCGTCGCCGAAGTGCGGTTCCTGGTGGGCGAGACCAACACCCGCTCGCGCCGCGCGCTGGAGCGCATCGGCGCAAGGCTCACCGACCGCCGCGAGGACCGGGTGATGGCCGACGGCACGGCCATCCCGCACCTCACCTACGCGATCACGCGCGCGAGCTTCGCGAAAGGGCCGCTGGCGGGCTGATCCGCAGGGAACCTTGCCCGCCCGTCGCGGGTAAGCGCCCCCATGTTCTTCGACAGCCTTTACGACCTCCTCAGGGTCGTACTGATCACGGCGCTTGCCTATGCCGCGCTGGTGCTGGTGCTGCGCCTCGCGGGCAAGCGCTCGCTCGCCAAGCTCAATGCCTTCGATCTGGTGGTGACGGTCGCGCTTGGCTCGACTCTGGCGACGGTGCTGCTGAGCAAGGACGTGTCCCTCCTGGAAGGCGCGCTCGCCTTCATCATGCTGGCGCTGCTGCAATGGATCGTCGCGCGCCTCTCGGTTGCCTCGCCCTTGTTCCGCGATCTCGTGCGCAGCCAGCCGCGGCTGCTGTTCGAGGATGGGCAGTTCCGCCGCAGCGCGATGCGACAGGAGCGCGTCACCGAGGACGAGATCCTTGCGGTCATCCGCTCTGCCGGCGTCACCCGGGTCGAGGATGTCGCCGCCGTCGTGCTCGAGACCGACGGCACGCTGAGCGTCATCAAGGGCGCGGGCCAAGGTTTGACGGTGCTGGCGGGGGTGCGGCGTTAGCGAGTGCCGTCAGCCGGGTGGCCGCATCGTGAGCAACGCGTCGGCCAGAGGGCGAAAGTCGATCAGCGCCGAACGCTGCCGCCCGAGGCACCGCAGCGCCGCCAGATCGGCTTCTGTGCGCGTGGCGGGCTCTTTCAGGGGCTTGATCCTGACCACTTCGGGGCTCTCCACGGTGACGGCGAGCAGGTGCTCGGCACGGCATTGCTTCACGAAGCCGTTGGCAGCCTTTTCGACCTCTTCGCGGGTCGGCGGCCGATAGGTCGCGGTCAGCGCCAGCAGCATGACGAGGGCGGCGAGGATTCTCATCGGCAGCAATCCGTGACCCGAAGAACACGCCCGCCATCATGCGCCCGAATCGCATGCACGGCAATCGGCGCGCGCGCCGCCCGCTGCATCTCACCGCAGCCCGGCGAGGCTCTGCATCCGCTTGAGGTAGCGTGCGAGCACGTCGATCTCGAGATTGACCGCATCGCCCACGGCCAGATCGCCGAGCGTCGTCACCGCGGCGGTGTGGGGGATGATGTTGAGCAGGAAGTCGCACATCCCGTCGGGCCGGTCGCGCACGTCGTTGACGGTGAGCGACACGCCGTTGACCGTGATCGAGCCCTTCTCGGCGATGAAGGGGGCCATCTCGGCGCGCGCCCGGATCGCGACCTTCCAGCTGTCGCCCTCGCGCGCCACCTTGACCACCTCGCCGACCGAATCGACGTGGCCGGTGACGATGTGCCCGCCGAGCTCGTCGCCGAGCCGCAAGCTGGGCTCGATGTTGAGTCGCGCGCCTGCTTTCCACATCCCCGGCACGGTGCGGCTGACGGTCTCGCCCGACAGGTCGACATCGAACCAAGCGTCCCCCGCGCTGCCGCCGCGCTCGACCACGGTCAGGCACACGCCCGAGCACGCGATCGAAGCGCCGATGTCGATCCGCGCCGGATCGAGCGGGGCATTGATGCGCAGCCGCAGGTCGCCGCGCTGGTCGGCGGCGGCGATGGTGCCGATGGCGGTGACGATGCCGGTAAACATTTCTCTGCTGGCTCCTGATCTCCTCCCCCTTGAGGGGGAGGCCGGGTGGGGGTGTTCGGCGTCTGATAGGGCGTGGAACACCCACCCCCAACCCCTCCCGTGAGGGAGGGGGGAAGAAGGTGTGTCATCTCATCCGCAGATAGGCGGCGAAGCTGTCGCTGCCAAGCTGGCGGCGTTCGCCGAGCTGCCAGCGGCCATGCGCTTCAGGAAGGCCCGCGAGGCCCAGCGGGCCGAGCGCCCTCAACCCCTCGCCGATCAGGATCGGTGCGGTGTAGAGGTGCAGTTCGTCGACGAGGTCTGCGGCCAGGAAGGTGGCGGCGGTCATCGCCCCGCCTTCGACATAGAGGTATTGGACGCCTTCAAGGCCCGCGATCGCCTCGGGCGCGGGGAGGGCTGTGGTGCCTTCGGGCGCAGGCCCTCGGGTCAGCACCACGCGCTGCGGCGAGCGGGCTTCCAGCCCGGGAAGGCGAACGTCGAGCCGGGGATGATCCGCGCGCCACGTCCCGCCGCCGACCAGGATCGCGTCATGCCGGGCGCGCTGGGCGTGGACATGGGCGCGCGCCTCCTCGCCGGTGATCCATCGGCTGGTGCCATCGGCGAGCGCGATGCAGCCGTCGAGCGAGGTTGCGAGCTTCAGCGTCACCCAAGGGCGGCCGAGGTGCTGGCGGGTGAGGAACCCGGCAAGGCTCTCTGCCGAAGCCGGGTCGCTCAGCAAGGTGACCGCGATCCCCGCCGCCGCGAGCCGCGCCATGCCCTGTCCGGCGGTCCGTGGGTCGGGGTCGCGCTGGCCGATGACCACGCGCGCCGGACGCGCGGCGCAGATCAGGTCTGCGCATGCGGGCCCGCGCTCCGAGACATGGGCGCAGGGCTCGAGCGTGACATAAAGCGCCGCGCGGGAGAGAACTTCCGGCGAGAGCCCGGCAAGCGCCATCGCCTCGGCATGGGGCCGCCCGCCCGCCTGCGTCCACCCGCGCGCGATCACGCGGCCCTCGGCGACCACCAGCGCCGCGACGCCGGGGTTGGGCCGCGCAAGCGGGCGCGCGCGCCCGGCCAGCCGCGCAGCGGCGGCCATCCAGTCGTGATCGGAAGGCGGATGGCTTGCGGCTATTGCCCTGCGCTCTCGGCTTGCTTCGCTTTCGCCGCCGCCTCGGCCTCGGCGCGGCGCTTCTCGGCAGCGGCTTTCTCCGCCGCGCGCTCGGCCTCTGCCTTGCGCTCGATTTCCTCGACATCCATCCCCGCCGCCCGGCCGAGCTCCTTGTAGATCGCGCGCTTCTGCTCGGCGATGCGCGCCTCCTCGGCCGCGCGCAGGTCCTTGATTTCCTGGTTGGCGCGGTTCTCGGCCATGATCTCGGCTTCGGAGCGGGCCGGGTCGAGCGTGGTGATGTATTCGATCGTCGGGCGCTCGGGCTCGCCGTATTGGGTGCTGTTGAGCCCCCACCAGATCATGAAGGCGGCCGGCAGGATCGAGACCAGCAGGATCGGCCAGCGATAGGGGTGGGGCCGCCGGATTTCGTTCCAGAAATCGGCGATGCCGCCGGCCGGGTTGAAGCGGGAGGGGAGAATGCGCATGGCGGCAATATAGAGTGGGGCGGGGCAAGGGGGAAGGGGCTCGCTCGGCCCGCGTCGTTATCCGAAGCTCGCGTAGAGCCCCCGCCCGTGCTCCTTCAGCCAGCGGTCGGCCGCGGCGATCTCGCCTTCGAAGATTCGCGCGAGCAGCGCGTGGAAGGCTGGGGAGTGGTCGAAGTGGACGAGATGTGCGACCTCGTGCGCCACCACCGAGCGGCGCACCCAGTCGGGCGCCTGCACCAGCCGCCAGTTGATCCTGATCCGCGCCTTGTCCGAACACGATCCCCAGCGCCGCTGCGCCCGCGTCAGCCCGGTCGGCACCGGCGCGAGGCCCGCTGCCGCGCAATAGTCGCGCATGTCGCCCTCGGCGAGGCGCAGCGCCTCGGCCTCGAGCCAGCGCTGCAGCCGCGTCTCGAGCCCCGCCTGCGGCCCGCCGATGTGCAGGCTTTCGCCCTCCAGCACCGGGCGGCGCGGCGCGCGCGTGTCCCACGCCAGTCGCAGGCGCTGCCCGCGGTAGAGCACCTCGCCCCCGGGTTCGGGCGCGGCACGCCTGGGCAGGCGCGCCATCTGCTCGGAAAGCCAGCCGACGCGGGCATGGGCGAAGGCGATCGCCTCGCGCCCCTCGGCCCAGGCGGGGAGCGTGATGCGCACCTCGCTGCCGTCGGGCGCGAGCCGCAGCGTCAGCCGCCGCGCGGTCTTCATGCGCTTCAGGACGATCGGGACCTGCCGCCCGCCGAGGTCGATCTCCGGATCGAGCGCATGACGCGCCGAGGCACCGCGCAGCCAGTCGATCATGCGCCTGCTTCCTGCTCGCTCTCCCAGTCCCGGCGGGCTGAGGGCCATTCGGTGATGTGGTGCTCGATCGGCCCGGCATCCACTTCGCTCACCACCCGGCCCACCACCGAGACGCCCGCGCGCCGCACCGCATCGCGGTCGCCCGAGAGGAGGTAATGCCACCCTGGCAGCGGCCGGCCATCGGCGCGCAGGCGGTAGGCGCAGGTCTGGGGGAGCCAGCTGACCTGTTCGACGATCCGCAAGGTCAGCCGCAGGCAATCGGGGACGAAGGCCTTGCGGTTGCGATAGTCCGAGCATTGCGCGGTGCGGGTGTCGAGCAGGCGGCAGGCGATGTTGGTGTCGACCACCGCGCCGGTGTCCTCGTCTTCGAGCTTGTGCAGGCAGCAGCGCCCGCAGCCGTCGCACAGCGCCTCCCACTCCGCGCGGGTGAGCTCGCCCAGCGGCAGCTCCCAGAAGCGCTCCCTCAGTTCACCCATCGCGCCAGTTCCGCCGCGACCGCCTTGGCGCCCTGGTCGGTCGGCAGCGTGGCGATCGGCGCGCCGTCGGGGCCGAACAGGTAGACGACGTTCGAATGGTCGACGAGATAGCCGCCGCCCGGCTGCGCTTCGCCTTTCTGGTAGAACACCTTGAAGGTCTTGGCGGTGGCGGCGATCTGTTCCGGCGTGCCGGTGAGGCCGACGATGTCGGGCGAAAAGGCAGCGGCGAATTCGCCGACCACGGCCTGGGTGTCGCGTTCGGGGTCGATGGTGATGAAGATCGGCACGATCTTGCCCGCCTTGTCGGGATCGCTCGCCTTCAGCGCCTTCAGCCCTTGCGCGACGCGCTGCATGTCGGTCGGGCAGACGTCGGGGCAGAAGGTGTAGCCGAAATAGACCACCCGGTACTTGCCCGCGAAATCGCTCCAGCGCACCGGCTCGCCCTTGCTGTTGCGGAGCGCGAAATCCCCGCCGATTGCCGCACCTGCCAGCGGGGCGTCGGCGGCGGGCGTTGCCGTGCCCCCGCAGGCGGAAAGCGCCAGCGACAGCGCGATTGCGACAGAAGCGACGGCGGAAGACTTGTTGATGCGGTTCATGCTCTGCTAACTGGCTCTTGGAGAAAGGCGCTGCGGCTCGGCCCGCCCGCGCCATCCCACACGGCAAGGTGTGGCAGGTAATGCGAAAGGATCAAACCGTGGCTCATGGTGTTTTGCGCAAGTTAGGGGCTCGCGGGGCAATTGCCAGCGCGATTGCGCTCGCGCTGGCATCCCCGGTCGCCGCGCAGTTCCAGTCGGAGGGCTACCAGTTCCTCGAGGCGGTCAAGGAGGCCGACGGCGACAAGGCGACCGACATGCTCTCCAAGCCCGGCACCCAGATCGTCAACACCCGCGACATCACCAGCGGCGACACCGGCCTGCACATCGCGGTCGCGCGCTCGGACCTGTTGTGGGTGCGCTTCCTGCTCCAGCGCGGCGGCGATCCCAACATCCGCAACAAGAAAGGCGCGACCCCCTTGCAGGTGGCGACCGCCCTGGGCTTCACCGATGGCGTCGCGGCGCTGATCAAGGGCGGGGCAAGCGTCGACATCGCCGACCAGACGGGCGAGACCCCGCTGATCACTGCGGTTCATGCCCGTAACCTCGCGCTGGTGCGGCTGTTGCTCGAGAAGGGCGCGGACCCGGATCGCAACGACAATTCGGGCCGCTCGGCGCGCAACTACATGGAGCTGCAGGCCGGCAACGACGTCCTCCGGCAGATCTTCGCCGAAGCCGACACCAAGCGCGCGCAGGCGGGAACCAAGAAAGACTACGGGCCTTCTTTCTGACATGACCGACTTCTCCGACCTGACCCTCGACGAGCTGCGCATCGCGCTCGCCCCCGACATCGCCGCCTCGGCCATTTTCGATGGCTGGAACGAGACCGCGCTCGTCGCCGCCGCCGAGATGGCGGGGGCCGATGTCGACGTGGCGAAGCTCGCCTTCCCGGGCGCCAGGCCGATGGACATGATCGCGGCGTGGATCGCTTCGGTCGATCAGGCGATGGCCGAGGAATGGCCCGCCGAACGCCTCGCCACGCTGAAGATCCGCGAGCGCATCCGCACGCTGGTCGCCTTCCGGCTGGAGGCGGTCGCGCATATCGACGAGGCGGTGCGCCGCGCGCTGGCGGTGATGGCGCAGCCGCAGAACGTCGCCCAGGCGCTCAAGCTAGGCTGGCAGTCGGCGGACATCATGTGGCGGCTCGCGGGCGACACCGCGACCGATTACAACCACTACACCAAGCGCGCGATCCTGGCGGGCATCTACTCGGCGACGCTGGCGGTGTTCGTGAACGACGACAGCGAGGGCAAGGCTGATACCTACGCCTTCCTCGACCGCCGGATCGACGGGGTGATGCGCTTCGAGAAGGTCAAGGCGCAGTTCCTCGGGCGCGACCGCGAGCTGCCGAGCCTGACGCGCTTCCTCGGCCGGCTGCGCTACCCGGCGCGGTGACGCGCCTCAAGCAGCGGTTGCGAAGCACAGCCGCGGGCTGAACCGGTAGGCGACGACAAGCGCGACCGAACTGGTGGATTAACCCTCAGCCACGGCTCGCGCGGAGCGGGCCGCTTCCCTATTGCCTGAGACAGATTCGCGGCGCATCCTGTGCAGCCGGGGATCAAGACATTGACGGGAAGGGTATTTCGATGGCGGGTTCGCTCAACAAGGTCATGCTGATCGGCAATCTGGGCGCCGACCCGGAAATCCGCACCTTTGGCAATGGCGGCAAAGTCGCGAACCTGCGCATCGCCACGTCCGAGACGTGGAAGGACCGCCAGACCGGCGAGCGCAAGGAAAAGACCGAGTGGCACACCGTCGCGATCTTCTCCGAAGGCCTCGTCAGCGTGGTCGAGCGCTACCTCAAGAAGGGCAGCAAGGTCTTCGTCGAGGGCAAGCTCCAGACCCGCAAGTGGCAGGACCAGAACGGGCAGGATCGCTACAGCACCGAGATCGTGATCCAGGGCCTCGGCGGCACGCTGACCATGCTTGACGGCGCGCAAGGTGGCAGTGGCGGCATGGGCGGCGGTGGTGGTGGCCGTTCCGGCGGCGGCAGCTACGGCGGCGGCGGTGGCAGCTGGGATCAGGGCGGCGGCTCTTCGGGCGGCGGCGGCTTCGGCGGCGGCGGTGCTCCGGCTGGCGGCGGTTACGACGATCTCGACGACGACATTCCGTTCTGATCGGGTCGCTTCATGAGGCCCGCGCGCCTCAGAAGGTCACGAACAGGTTCACGTTCGCCGTGTGGTCGATCTGGTCCGGCCCGTCGCGCCACACGCGCTGGTTGAGGTAGCCCGGCACCGCCTCCATGCCCTTGGCGAGCGGGACCGAGACCCCGACGAAATTGCGCCACACCGACAGCCCCCCGCGCTGCACCGGGCCTTCGTCCAGTTCGACGAAGGGCTCGGTATAGGCGACGATCTTGTTGTCCTCGCTCACCGGCACGCGCAACTGCACGAATTGCCGCAGCCGCCACGCGGTGTCCTCCAGCTCCTCGAAGGAGCGCTGTTCCAGCCGCGTGCGGCTGTCGAGCGTCGTCCCGCCCGCGGTGGTCAGCAGGCGGATGTTGAGCTCCTAGTAGAAGCGGTGCTCGTCGAGCTTCGCCGGGCCGACCGGATCGGTCAGCACATAGGCATAGCCCGCGCCGATATTGACCTCCTTGCTGATCCGGTAGCCGACCAGCGAGCGCAGCAGCAATTGCCCCAGCCGCTCGGCATCATTGGTGAAGCGCTCCTGCGCCTCGAGCCGGACATAGACATCCTCGCCCGCGTTGATCGTCGCGAACTGGCCGAGCCAGACATTGCCGTCCTCCTCCGCCGCGTCGAGCGGGGAGGGGATCAGCACGAGGCTGAAGAGGGGCAGGAAGCGGCCGGCGGACATGGGATTCCTCATGCACCCGCGCGGCTTAACGGCGCGGAGGCGCGGCCCTCAGGGCTTTTTCAGACCGGCCAGCAGATCGGCGAGCGGCCCCAATTGCTCGCCCTCCTGCACGATCCCTGCAGCTTTGCGCGCGGCGTCGGCGTTCGGCCCTTCGGCATAGGGGTCGATCGCGAGGCCGAGGGTCTGCGCCACTGCTTCGCCGAGATCGAACATCTCGCCCGAGAAGCCGATCTCGTCGCAATCATCGGCCTCGAGTTCGATCTCCTCGGCTTCGGTCGCCGGGCGCTGCCCTTCTTCGACGAATCGCAGGTCGATGGGCTCGTCGATGGCGACCGGAAAATCCTCGCCGCTGATCGCGCAGGATTGCTGGATCGCCGCGCGCAAGCGCCCGGTGGCGCGGATCGCGCGCGGGCGCTGTTCGAGCGACACCTCGGCGCGCAAGGCTTCCACCGCGCCGAGGCCGAAGCGCGCGGCCAGCGCGGCGCGTTCCTCTGCGCTCGCCTCGATCACCACCGGCCCGCCCGCGAGTGGCCGGCTCTTGATCATCCGCGAGAGTTCGGAAGGGGGAATTGCGCCACTCACCAGATCGCGCTCGCTTTCAGCATCTCGGCATCGGAGAAGCGCCCGAGCCGCTCGAACAGCTTCATCAGCCGCTCGGCCACGGCGCGCGCGCTCGCGGCTTCGTCGGCGCCCTCGGCAAAGGTCACGTTGCGCGCCACGGCGGCGGTGAGCTTGTCGAGGTCGCCCGCGTTGAGCGCGCTGCGATAGGCCCCGAGCCGCCCGCCGAGCACGCTCATCAGCTTGCCGATGCGCTTGCCCACGACCACGTCGTTGACGCCGAATTCGCGCAATTGCCCGTCCATGTCCTCGACGAACAGCTCGGCGAGCAGCGCGCTTTCGGCGCGCAGCTCCGAGGCCTCGATCCGCACCATCACGGTGCTGAGCACGGCGGTGATCATGTCGAACCGTCCCGCGATCGAATCCGCCACCCGGCAATCGGTGTAATAGACCGAATCGCGCGCGAGCTCGATCACGCGGTGCCACAGCGGGCGCACGCCTTCGCGCGGGTCCGGGGCGGTGCCGAGCAGGCGTGAGAGGAAGGACATTTTTGCAAGGCCTTTCACAGGGGCGGGCAGGATCGGACGCAGGATAGCACAGGGCAAACGCCGCCAACGCACGCTTACGCTAACGCACGAGGCGCGGATGCGTTCAAGCCGCATTCAAGCGCGCCCGCCCACGGGTTTCCCATATGGTGCGTTGCATGCGCCGCGCTAGCCCCTTAAAGCACCTCGCATCGGCGGCAGGTGCCCGCCGCGACTGACGGAACGGATAGAGTTTGGCCCAGATGGTGAAGACAGGCGCGATGACGAAGGCCAGGGCAGGAGCCGCAGTGCTGCTGGCGGCGGCGCTGCTGCCGGGCTGCACCTCGATCCGCGAATCGCGCGGCTATATCGAGGATGCGACGCTGTCCTCGCTGATCCAGCCGCGGATCGACAACCGCCAGTCGGTCGAAGGCACGCTCGGGCGACCGACCTTCACCAGCCAGTTCGGCACGCCGACCTGGTACTACGTCTCCTCGATCACCGGCCAGCGCCCTTTCAACCGCCCGCGCATCCGCAACCATTCGGTGCTGGCGGTGACCTTCGATGCCAATGGCCGGGTGAGCGAAGTGAAGCGCAGCGGGGTTGACCAGGTGGTCTATCTCGACCCCAATGGCGACAAGACCCCGACGCTGGGCCGCGAGCGCGGCTTCCTCGAAGACCTGTTCGGCAATATCGGCCAGGTCGGCTCGACCGGCCTGCCCGGCGGCGGCGCGGGCGGCGGGCCCAACGGGCAGTAAGGCTGGCTTGAACGGCTGCGGACCCGCGCCATATTGGCGGGCATGAGCAGCACATCCAACGCCCACGGGCTCGTGCAATGGCACGGCACCACCATCATTGGCGTCCGCCGCGGCGGCACCACCGTCATTGCAGGGGACGGGCAGGTGTCGATGGGCAACACCGTGATGAAGCCCAACGCCCGCAAGGTGCGCCGGATCGGCGATGGCAGCGTGATCGCGGGCTTCGCAGGCGCGACGGCCGACGCCTTCACCCTTTTCGAGCGGCTCGAGAAAAAGCTCGAGC
The DNA here is from genome assembly GCF_001557325.1 of Erythrobacter donghaensis. Taxonomy (GTDB): domain Bacteria; phylum Pseudomonadota; class Alphaproteobacteria; order Sphingomonadales; family Sphingomonadaceae; genus Erythrobacter; species Erythrobacter donghaensis_B. Next base: position 3,766 of record NZ_LSJS01000145.1, on the reverse strand, counting down.
AGTACTCCGGCCAGCTGATGCGCGCCTCGGTCGAACTCGCCAAGGACTGGCGCACCGACAAGTACCTGCGCAATCTCGAGGCGCTGATGATCGTCGCCGACAAGGACACGCTGCTGGTGCTGACCGGCAATGGCGACGTGCTCGAGCCCGTCGGCGAGATCGCCGCGATCGGATCGGGCGGCAACTTCGCCCTCGCCGCGGCGCGGGCGATCGCCGACTACGAGAGCGACGCCGAGACCATCGCACGAAAGGCGATGGCGGTCGCGGCCGAGATCTGCGTCTTTACCAACGGCAACCTGACGGTCGAAATCGTCTGAACCCCTCCCTCTTCCCCGGACACCCCATGGACAACCTCACCCCCAAGGCGATCGTCGCCGCATTGGACGAGCACATCATCGGCCAGCAGGACGCCAAGCGCGCGGTCGCGGTCGCGCTGCGCAATCGCTGGCGCCGCCAGCGGCTTGGCGCCGATCTGCGCGACGAGGTGACGCCCAAGAACATCCTGATGATCGGGCCGACGGGCTGCGGCAAGACCGAGATCAGTCGGCGGCTGGCCAAGCTCGCGGAAGCCCCCTTCATCAAGGTTGAGGCGACCAAGTTCACCGAGGTCGGCTATGTCGGGCGCGATGTCGAACAGATCGCCCGCGACCTGGTGGAGGAGGCGATCCGGCTCGAGAAGGAGCGCCGCCGCGAGAAGGTCCGCGAGGCGGCGAGCGCGGCCGCGATGGACCGGCTGCTGAACGCGCTGGTCGGCGAGAACGCCTCCGAAGCCACCCGCGAAAGCTTCCGCCAGCGCATCGTCCAGAACGCGATGAACGATGTCGAGGTCGAGATCGAGGTGCGCGACACCCCTGCCGCGCCCTTCGACATGGGCCAGATGGGCGGGCAGATCGGGATGATCGACCTCTCCGACATGATGGGCAAGGCGCTGGGGCGGAAGAACACCCGCCGCCAGAAGCTGCGCGTGCCCGATGCGTGGGACAAGCTGGTCGACGAGGAGGCCGACAAGCGTCTCGACCAGGACGATGTGGCCCGCGCCGCGCTCCAGAACGCCGAGACCAACGGTATCGTGTTCCTCGACGAGATCGACAAGATCGCGGTCAGCGACGTGCGCGGCGGGAGCGTGAGCCGCGAAGGCGTGCAGCGCGACCTGCTGCCGCTGATCGAGGGCACCACGGTCGCGACCAAGTATGGCCCGATGAAGACCGATCACGTGCTGTTCATCGCGTCCGGCGCGTTCCATGTGGCCAAGCCTTCGGACATGCTGCCCGAATTGCAGGGGCGCCTCCCCATCCGGGTCGAGTTGCGCGCGCTGACCGAGGCCGATTTCGTGCGCATCCTCGGCGAGACCCGCGCCAATCTCGTTGCGCAATACAAGGCGCTGCTCGGCACGGAGAAGGTGACGCTCGATTTCGCCGACGACGCGATCCCCGCGATCGCGCGCATCGCCGCTCAGGTGAATGCCACGGTCGAGAACATCGGCGCGCGGCGCTTGCAGACGGTGATGGAACGGCTGCTTGAGGAGATCAGCTTCGAGGCCGAGGATCACGTGGGCGAGACGATCACCATCGACGCCGCTTACGTCGAAGCGCGGCTGGCGGGGCTGGCGGGGAACACCGACCTTTCGAAGTATATCTTGTGACGACGGGCGGCCCTGTCGGCGACCTTGCGGGGATGCTGGCGGGCATGGCGCCGCTGCTGGACGCACGGCGCTGGGCCTTCGTGGTGGTGGATGGCGCGGCCCCGGATGACTCCTTCGCGGTCATCCGCGAGGACGAGGGCACGACCGCGATTGTGCCCGACCCGGCCGGGGATTTCGCGCGGCTTACCCTGACGGTCCACTCCGCATTGGACGGCGTCGGTCTGACCGCAGCGGTCGCGGGCGCGCTCGCGGAGCGGGGGATTGCCTGCAATGTCGTCGCGGGCTTCCACCACGATCACCTCTTCGTGCCGTGGGCAAGGGCTGACGAGGCGCTGGCAATTCTCCAGCGCCTCGCCGCTGCATTCTGATCACTCGCCCAGCAGATACTTCTTCCAGAACATCAGCTGCGCGAGGAAGGCGTAGTCGGCATTGGCCTTCTTGCGGAAGCCGTGGCCTTCGTCCGCCGCCACGAGGTGCCATGCCTCGCCGCCCTTCGCGCGGATCGCGGCGACCATCTGGTCGGCTTCGGACTTGGGCACGCGCGGGTCGTTGGCGCCGGTGATGACGAACATCGGCTTGCTGATCTCGCCGACGCGGGTGAGCGGGCTGATCTCGATGAGCTTGGCGCGCTGCTTGGGATCGCGCTCGTCGCCGTATTCGACCCGGCGCAGGTCCTGACGATAGGGGTTGGTGTTCTCGAGGAAGGAGACGAAGTTGCTGATCGCGACGATGCAGGTGGTCGCGGTGAGCTTGTCCTTCAATTGTACGGCGGCGGCATAGCACATGTAGCCGCCGTATGAGCCGCCGGTGAGGCCGATCTTCTCCGGATCGACCGCCGGGTCGGCGGCGACCGCGTCGATCAGCGCGGCCATGTCCTTGACCGAATCCTCGCGGCGGAAGGGGCCGTTGTCGAGGCTGACGAAGCGCTTGCCGTAGCCGGTCGAGCCGCGCACGTTGGGGAAGAAGATGCCGACGCCGAGCTCGTTGAGGTAGTAGTTGTCCGCGCCCATGAAGCCGGCGGTGCTCTGGCCCTCGGGGCCGCCGTGGACGTCGACGATCAGCGGGCGCTTGCCGGGGAACTTCGCGGGGTCGGGGAGGTAGAGGAGGCCCGAGACCTCGAGCCCGTCGAAGCTCCTGGTGGTGAGGATGCGCGGCTCGACATTGACCTGCGGGTCGAGCCCGCCGGTCTCGGACTGCGTCCAGCGGGTGAGCTCCATGGTCGCTGGGTCGAGGCTCCAGACGTCCGAGGCGCTCTTGGCGCTGGAGAAGGAGAAGCCGATCTCGCCCCACGGCGCGAAGCTGAGGCCGCTGATCTGGCCGGCGGGGAGAGCATCGACGCGGGTGATCTTTCCGGTGGCGACATCGAGCAGGCGCATCCGGTCGGAGCCGGCCTCGTTGACCTCGTAGGCGATGGTCCTGCCGTCGTCGGAGATGGCGAAGCCATCCACGTCCCAGCGCTCGGTGGTGACGGGGGTGAAGGCGCCGGTGGCGGGATCGAGCCGACCGAGGCGCTGGAAGTCCGAATCGCGGTCGGTGGTGACCCACAAGGTGCCATCGCTCGCGACCTCGAGGCCCGAATAGCTGACCCTGGCCTTGGGATCGCCGATCGGGGTCATCGCGCCAGTGGCGAGATCAAGGCGGTAGAGGTCGACATCCTCGACCGAGCGGTAGTCGGCGACATAGGCCGTCCGGTTGTCGCGCGAAAAGGCCGCGATCGCCCAGCCGCCGCCCTTGCTCTCCCACACCACCCGCGCCGAGGCGGGGTCACGCGGGTTCATGACGTAGAGGTCGGAATCGACCCCGTTGCGGCGGGTCGAGCTGAAGCCGATCAGGCTGCCGTCGGGGCTCCAGGCATTGATCTGGTTGCGGCTCGCGCCGTCGGTGAGGAGGGTGAGGCGACCGTCCCTGAGGGTGTGGAGCTGGAAGTACTCGTCGCCCCCGCGGTCCTTGGAGACCACGATGATGTCGCCTGTCTCCGGAGCGTAGGAGCCGCGCACGGTCTCGGCCTCGAAGCTCAGCTGGGTGCGCGCACCCATCGGCTGGGCGACGCGGTGAAGCTGGGAGGTGTTGGCAAAGCGGGTGTTGATGAGCACCGCGCGGGTGTTGGGGTCCCAACCCGCGAAG
>NZ_LSJS01000144.1 GCF_001557325.1 Erythrobacter donghaensis | reverse complement strand
ACCTTGTCGTCTCGGCCCAGACCGGCTCGGGCAAGACGGTGGCTTTCGGTCTGGCGATGGTACCGGAACTGCTCGGCGAGGCCGAGCGGATCGGCTACCTCGAGGCCCCGCGCGCGCTGGTCATCACCCCCACGCGCGAGCTTGCGTTGCAAGTCAGCCGTGAGCTCGAATGGCTCTACGCCCGCACCGGTGCCCGTGTGGCTACGTGCGTGGGCGGCATGAACCCCTCGGCCGAGCGCAAGGTGCTGCAATCGGGCCCGGCGATCGTCGTCGGCACCCCCGGCCGCCTGCGCGACCATTTCGAGCGCGGGGCGCTCGATCTTTCACAGCTCGCCGTCGCGGTGCTGGATGAAGCCGACGAGATGCTCGACATGGGCTTTCGCGAGGAACTGGAAGCGATTCTTGACGGCACGCCGGACAGCCGCCGCACGCTGCTGTTCTCGGCCACCATGCCGCGCCCGATCGAGGCGCTCGCCCGCCGCTACCAGCATGAGGCGCTGCGCATCGCCACCATCTCCGAAGGCGGGCGCGGGCATGGCGACATTGCCTATCAGGCCGTCACCGTCTCCCCTCCGGAAGTCGAGAACGCGGTGGTCAACCTGCTGCGCTTCCACGAGGCGGAAACCGCGATCCTGTTCTGCTCCACGCGCGAGAAGGTGCGCCACCTCCACGCGACCCTGCAGGAGCGCGGCTTTGCGGTCGTGGCGCTGTCGGGCGAGCATTCGCAGGGCGAGCGCAACCAGGCGCTGCAGGCGCTGCGCGATGGCCGCGCGCGGGTGTGCGTCGCGACCGATGTCGCCGCGCGCGGGATCGACCTGCCGACGCTGAGCCTCGTCGTCCAAGTCGAGCTGCCGCGCGATGCCGAGACGCTCCAGCACCGTTCGGGCCGCACGGGGCGCGCGGGGCGCAAGGGGATCGCGGTGCTGATCGTGCCCTTCTCCGCCCGCCGCCGGACCGAGGCGATGCTGGGCCGCGCGCAGATCGCCGCCGAATGGCAGGACGTGCCGGGCCCCGAGATGATCGCGACGCGCGACCGCGACCGGCTGCTGGATAAGCTGCTCGCCCCGACCGAGTTCGACGCGGCCGACCGCGAGCTGGCCCAGCGCCTGCTCGCCGAACGCAGCCCTGAGGACATCGCCGCGATGCTCGTCCACGCCCACCGCGCGCGCCTGCCCGAGCCCGAGGAAATCGCCGCCAATTCGCGCGAGGCGCAGAAGGAGCGCCACCGCCCCGGCTTCGAGGACACGGTATGGTTCCGGATGGAGATCGGCCGCAGCGACGGGGCCGACCCGCGCTGGCTGCTGCCGCTGATCTGCCGCCGCGGGCACATCACGAAGAACGAGATCGGCGCGATCCGCATCGGGCAGGCGGAGACCTATTTCCAGATCCCGCGCGCGCTCGCCGACAAATATGCCGCCACCGCCGCGCGCACCGGCGAGACGCAGGGCGACGAGGAAATGGTGCGGATCGAACGCTCCGACGCCGGCCCGCGCGAGGCCGCGCGCAGCAACCGCCAGCTGCGCCCCTCGCGCAGCAATGCCGACAATGCCTTCGTCAAGGCCAAGCCGCCCGCGCGCGGGTTCGCCAAGCCGGGAAGTGGCCCCAGGCCGGGCAAGCCTGCGCATAAGCACAAGCGCAAGTTCAAGCAGCCCTAGGGCGCGCAGGCTCTCGCCTCAGCGCGGGAGTTCGGAGACCCCCATCAGCGCCTCGTCGACCGCGCGCGCGGCCTGGCGGCCTTCGCGGATTGCCCAGACGACAAGGCTCTGCCCGCGCCGCATGTCGCCGCAGGCAAAGACATTGGGCTCGCTGGTCGCATAGCTGTTCGTGTCCGCCGCGACATTGCCCCGCGCATCGAGCGTAACGCCCGCCTGTTCGAGCAGCCCCGCCTTGCGCGGGCCGACGAAGCCCATCGCGAGGAGAATCAGGTCGGCGGGGATGGTGAACTCGCTGCCGGCGATTTCCTGCATCTGGCGGTCCTTCCACTCGACCCGCACGCATTCGAGGCCCGTCACCTTCTCGCCATCGCCGATCACGCGCTTGGCGAGCACCGCCCAGTCGCGCTCGACGCCTTCCTGGTGGCTGGAGGAGGTGCGCAGCTTCATCGGCCAGTCGGGCCAGGTCAGCGCCTTGTCTTCCTTCTCGGGCGGCTTGGGCATGATCTCGAGCTGGGTGACGCTCTTGGCACCCTGCCGGTTCGAGGTGCCCACGCAGTCCGAGCCGGTATCGCCGCCGCCGAGCACGACGACATGCTTGCCGGTTGCCGTCAGGCTGCCGCGCGGGGCGGCGCGCAGCTCGTCATCGCCCGCGACGCGCTTGTTCTGCTGGGTGAGGAACTCCATCGCGAGGCGCACGCCCGGCATCTCGGCGCCCGGGATCTGAAGCTGGCGCGCATCTTCCGCGCCGCCGGCTAGCACCACCGCGTCGAAATTCTCCTTGAGGCTGGCGAAGGAGATGTCGACGCCCACTTCCTTCGAGGTTTTGAAGGTGACGCCCTCGGCCTCCATCTGCACGCAGCGGCGGTTGATGAGGTGCTTTTCCATCTTGAAGTCGGGAATGCCGTAGCGCAGCAGCCCGCCGACGCGGTCGGCCTTCTCGAACACGGTGACCGAATGGCCCGCCCGCGCCAGCTGCTGCGCGCAGGCGAGGCCCGCGGGGCCCGAGCCGACGATGGCGACCGACTTGCCGGTCTTCTTTTCGGGGACCTGCGGCGTGATCCAGCCTTCCTTCCACCCGCGGTCGACGATGGCGCATTCGATCGACTTGATGGTCACCGGCTGGTCGATGATGTTCAATGTGCACGCCGCCTCGCACGGGGCGGGGCAGATGCGGCCGGTGAACTCCGGAAAATTGTTGGTGGAGTGGAGGTTGGCGAGCGCGCGCTTCCAGTCCGCCTCGTAGACGAGGTGGTTCCAGTCCGGGATCATGTTGTTCACCGGACAGCCGTTGTGGCAGTAGGGAATGCCGCAATTCATGCAGCGCGAGGCCTGCCCCGTCAGCGTGGCATCATCCGGCTGGATGACGAACTCGCGGTAGTTCTTCAGGCGCTCTTTCGGGTCGAGATAATCCCGCTCGCGGCGGTCCAGCTCGAGAAATCCGGTTTCCTTGCCCATACTTACATCTCGTTCCTGAATTCTATTCTGCAGCGACGCTGGCAGCTTCGTGGCGCTCGGCTTCGAGCTTCTTGAGCGCCGCCGCATAGTCGCGCGGCATCACCTTGACGAACTTGCCCAGCGCCGCCTCCCAGTCGGCGAGCAGCGCGCCCGCCAGCTTGGAGCCGGTGTGGAGCTGGTGGCGCTCGACAAGGATGCGCAGCCGCTCGGCATCGTGGCGCAGCATGTCGCCCATGCCGAAGTCGTGGACCGAGCGCGGACGCTGGGCCGGGCGGCCCGTGCCCTCGTCGGCGTCCGGCGTAGCCGAAATCGGCAGCAGGTCGACCTGCGCGTGGTTGACGAGCTTCTCGAAGGCGCCCTCGGGATCATAGACATAGGCGACCCCGCCGCTCATCCCGGCCGCGAAGTTGCGCCCGGTCTTGCCGAGCACGACCACCACGCCGCCGGTCATGTATTCGCAGCCGTGATCCCCGGTGCCTTCGACCACTGCGATAGCGCCCGAGTTCCTGACCGCGAAACGCTCGCCCGCGACGCCGTTGAAATAGGCCTCGCCCGCGATCGCGCCGTAGAGGACGGTGTTGCCGACGATGATGTTCTCGTTCGACGCGCGCGCGGCCTCGGCAGGCTGGCGCACGATGATGCGCCCGCCCGACAGCCCCTTGCCGACATAGTCGTTGGCATCGCCGACGAGATCGAGCGTCACCCCGTGGGCGAGCCAAGCGCCGAAGCTCTGCCCGGCCACGCCCGCCAGGTTGATGCGGATCGTGTCGGTCGGCAGGCCCTCGTGCCCGTGCGCCTTGGCGATCTCGCCCGAAAGCATCGCGCCCACGGTGCGGTTGACGTTCCTCACCGCGTATTCGAGCTGCACCGGCTGCTTGGTGTCGATCGCGGTGCGGCAATCGGCGATCAGCTTGTTGTCGAGCGCGCCTTCGAGACCGTGGTCCTGCACTCCGACCTGGCGCAGCGAAGCCCCGTCCTTGAGTGGCACCTGGTGGAGGATGCGGCCAAGGTCGATCCCGCGCGCCTTCCAGTGGCGCTCCATCCGGCGGGTGTCGAGCCGGTCGACCCTGCCGACCATCTCGGCGACGGTGCGGAAGCCCATCTCGGCCATGATCTGGCGCAGCTCTTCCGCCACGAAGAACATGTAGTTGACCACGTGTTCGGGCTGCCCGGTGAAGCGTGCGCGCAGCACCGGGTCCTGCGTGGCGACACCGACGGGGCAGGTGTTGAGGTGGCACTTGCGCATCATGATGCACCCGGCGGCGATCAGCGGCGCGGTGGCAAAGCCGAACTCGTCCGCGCCCAGCAGCGCGCCGATGGCAACGTCGCGCCCGGTGCGCAGACCCCCGTCGACCTGCACCGCGATCCGGTCCCGCAGGTCGTTGAGCAGCAGGGTCTGCTGGGTCTCGGCGAGGCCAATCTCCCACGGGCTACCCGCGTGCGTCAGCGAGGTCAGCGGCGAGGCGCCCGTGCCGCCGTCATAACCCGCAATCGTCACGTGATCCGCGCGCGCCTTGGACACGCCCGCCGCGACCGTGCCGACGCCGACTTCGGAGACCAGCTTCACCGAGATGCGCGCCGCCGGGTTCACGTTCTTGAGGTCGTGGATCAGCTGCGCGAGATCCTCGATCGAATAGATGTCGTGGTGCGGCGGCGGCGAGATCAGGCCCACACCCGGGGTCGAGTGCCGCACCGCGCCGATGCGCTTGTCGACCTTGTGGCCGGGCAGCTGCCCGCCCTCGCCGGGCTTTGCGCCCTGCGCCATCTTGATCTGGATATCGTCCGAATTGACGAGGTATTCGGTGGTCACGCCGAAGCGCCCGCTCGCGACCTGCTTGATCCGGCTGCGCATGGAATCGCCGTTATCGAGCGGCTTGAAGCGGAACGGCTCCTCCCCGCCCTCGCCCGTGTTCGAGCGCCCGCCGATGCGGTTCATCGCGATCGCCATGGTCGAGTGCGCCTCGTGGCTGATCGAGCCGAGGCTCATCGCGCCGGTCGAGAAGCGCTTCACGATCTCGCTCGCCGGTTCCACTTCCTCGAGCGGGATCGGCTTGTCGGCCTTCTTGAACTCCAGCAGCCCACGGATCGTCAGCAGGCGTTCGGACTGCTCGTTGATCGACCTGGCGAATTCCTCATAATTCTTCGGGTCGTTGCCGCGCACCGCGTGCTGAAGCGCCGCAACGTTCTGCGGCGTCCAGGCATGCTCCTCGCCGCGCAGGCGATACTGGTAGATGCCGCCCACATCGAGCATCCCGTCATAGAGCGGGTTGTCGCCATAGGCCTGCCCGTGGCGGCGCAGCGCTTCCTCGGCGACTTCGGCAAGGCCGATGCCCTCGATGGTGGTGGCGGTGCCGGTGAAATACTTCTCGACGAAGGCGCTCGACAGCCCGACCGCGTCGAAGATCTGCGCCCCGCAATAGGACTGGTAGGTCGAGATGCCCATCTTGGACATGACCTTGCGGATGCCCTTGCCGATGGCCTTGATGAAGTTCTGCTGCACCTTGGTGGCCGGCAGATCGGGGTGGCGCCGGGCGCGCAGGGCTTCCAATGTCTCGAAGGCGAGATAGGGGTTGATCGCCTCCGCGCCGTAGCCTGCGAGCACGCAGAAGTGATGCACCTCGCGCGCCTCGCCGGTCTCGACCACGAGGCCGGTCTGCATCCTGAGGCCCTGCCGGACGAGGTGGTGATGCACCGCCGCGGTCGCCAGCAGCGCTGGCATCGGCACCCGGGTTTCGGACTGGCCGCGGTCGGACAGCACAAGGATGTTGTGATCCTGCAGCACCGCCTCGGTCGCAGCCCAGCACATTTCCTTCAGCGCCATTTCAAGGCCTTCGGCCCCGCTCCTGGCATCCCAGGTGATGTCGATCGTGGCGCAGCGGAACGCGCCGTCCAGCGCCTCTTCCACCGAGCGGATCTTGGCGAGATCCTCGTTGGTCAGGATCGGCTGGTCGACCTCGAGCCGCTTGTGCGTCCCCGCGTCGCGCCCGAGCAGGTTCGGCCGCGGGCCGATCATGCTGGTGAGGCTCATCACCAGTTCCTCGCGGATCGGGTCGATCGGGGGGTTGGTCACCTGCGCGAAGTTCTGCTTGAAGTAGTCGTAGAGCAGCCGCGCACGATTGGAGAGCACCGCGATCGGCGTGTCGGTGCCCATCGAGCCGATCGGATCGTCCGCGTCCACGGCCATCGGTTCGAGGAAACGGCTGATGTCTTCTTGCGTGTAGCCGAAGACCTGCTGGCGCTCGAGCAGCGTGCCCTCCTCGGCCGGGATCGCCGCGAGTTCGGGCACCACGTCGGTGATGTCCTCGAGCTTGTACTGCGCCTGGTGCAGCCACTCGGCATAGGGCTCGGCATTGGCGAGGTCGGCCTTCAATTCGTCGTCCTCGATGATGCGGCCCTGTTCGAGGTCGATCAGCAGCATCTTGCCCGGCTGCAAGCGCCACTTGCGCACGATATCCTCCTCGCGGAAGGGCAGCACGCCGCTTTCCGAGGCGAGGCAGACGATGTCGTCCTTGGTCACGCAGAAGCGCGCCGGCCGCAGCCCGTTGCGGTCGAGCGTCGCGCCGATCTGGCGGCCGTCGGTGAAGCACACCGAGGCGGGGCCATCCCACGGCTCCATCAGCGCGGCGTGGTATTCGTAGAAGGCGCGCCGCTCGGGGGTCATCAGCGGATTGCCGGCCCAGGCTTCGGGGATGAGGATCATCATCGCATGGGCGAGGCTGTATCCGCCCGCGATCAGCAGTTCGAGCGCATTGTCGAGGCAGGCGGTGTCCGATTGCCCGTGCGGGATGATCGGCCACATCTTGTCGAGATCGGGGCCGAGCAACTCGCTTTCCATCGTGCGGCGGCGCGCGTTCATCCAGTTGACGTTGCCGCGCACCGTGTTGATCTCGCCATTGTGGGCGATGAAGCGGAACGGGTGGGCGAGACGCCAGCTCGGGAAGGTGTTGGTGCTGAAGCGCTGGTGGACGAGGCCCAGCGCCGAGACGCAGGCCGGATCGCGCAGGTCGTCGTAGAAGCTGCCGACCTGCGTCGCCAGCAACAGCCCCTTGTAGACGACCGTGCGGGTGGAGAAGGACGGGATATAGGTCTCGGTCACCCCGGGCAGGCCGTGCTTTTCGGCCAGCTGCGCAAGCGGGTTCTGCACCTGCTTGCGGATCGTCAGCAGCTTCCTCTCGAAAGCGTCCTGATCAGCGCAATTCGCGCCGCGCGCGATCACCGCCATCTCGATCACCGGCATCGAGGCGATCACCGCCGCGCCGAGGCCTGCCGGCGTCGTCGGCACCTCGCGCCAGCCGATGAAGCGCTGGCCCTCCTTGGCAGTGAAGGCCTCCATCCGCGCCTTGACGAAGTCACGCGCGGCCGCGTCCTGCGGCAGGAAGCACATGCCCACGGCATAGTCGCCCGGCTGCGGCAGATCGTGGCCCTCGCCCTGCGCCCAGCGGCGAATCAGCGGATCGGGAATCTGGATGAGGATGCCCGCGCCGTCGCCCAGCAGCGGGTCCGCGCCGACCGCGCCGCGATGGTCGAGCTTCTCGAGAATCTCGAGCGCGCTCGCGATGATCGCATGGCTTTTCTCGCCCTTGATATGCGCAACCATGCCGACGCCGCAGGCGTCATGTTCGTTGGCGGGGTCGTAGAGACCCTGGGCGTTAGGGTAACCCATGGCAGTAGTCCGATCTGTCAGATGCCCAGAGGCGCGAACCTTGTCGCATGATCGCTCATGCGAAGGAACACGCCTCGGGCAGGCCTAGCGGGCGCGGCCCCCTTGGCGGGTGGCCATTGCTCGTTTTCGCGGCCCTCATGCCGACAGGAAGCGGGTTTGGCAAGGGCTGCGCGCGAAGCAAAATTTCTCGCAGACCTATTCAGACTTTAGGTCGATTGCGTGACGCGCAGGCCTCGGCCCGGTCGGTTGCAGCTTTTGCTCCAGCGCGGGCGGTCTCAGGCCGCGCCGCGGACGCGTTCCGGGTGCGGCTGGAGGCGCGCGCGCACGGCGTGGAGCGGCTCGTCACGGCGCGGCAAGCGCGGCGCGGGGCGGCCCTTGCCGCTCAGCGCCTCGAGCGCCCTCAAGGCCTCGGCCAGCGCCGCCTCGCGCGCGGCCAGATCGCCCGGCCCGAGATTGCGACCCGGCGCGCCCTCGCGCATTTCGTGGAGCGCGCCGGCAAAGCGTTCGACCATTTCGGCAAGGCTCAACTGGCTCGTCGGCACCGCGCGCAGACGGGCGAGCGCGGCCGAGCCCGGCACGGGCAGCGGCGCCGAGGCCGCGCGCGAAGCCACGGCGCTCGTGTCGGCGAGCGGCGCGGGGGCAGGTTCGGGTGCAGACGCGGCGGGCGCCGGCTCCTCGACCCACACCGCGTTGCGGCCGGGCAGTTCGGCGAAGGCGGCCAGATCGAGCTCGCGCGGCGCGCTGGCAGCTTCGGGCTCGGCGACGGACGGCACGGCACCGGCACCGGCATCGGCATCGGCATCGGCATCACGCCACGCCGGGGTCGAGAAGGGCATAGTCTCGACCGGATCGTCGAGCCGCCGCGAGCCGAGGTCGCGCGCGGGATTGATCGGGGTCACGCGGCGCGCGGCCATCTCGGCGATCGAGGGCCCGCTCACGTCGCGGCGTGCCGAGACATGGTAGAAGGCGGCAAAGGCGAACAGCACGATGCCGAGCAGCCCGCCGACGACCCAGGCGAGCGTAGGCTGCGCGGCAGCGGCCCAGGTGCCGATCAGCGTCCCGCGGAGCATCTGCTCGACCATAGCGGCCGGCAGCACCACCACCACGCCCGCGCCGAGCAGCGCGCCCCACACGCCCAGCAAGGGGGCAAAGGCAGGATGCGCGGCGAGCGGCAACCTGACAGGATGCCGGCCATCGGGGCGGCGGCGGCTCGCCTTGCCTCTGCGCTGCTCCGACTTGCCCTTGTGCCCCGATGCCATGCGACGACTACCCTGTTCGTGCGACAGCGCGCGGCGCGCCGTCTTTGTCACCTTGGGCTATCAAGAGATGGTAAACAGAGAGATAACGCCGCGCATTCGTGGCCCAGTCGTGACGGGTGCGCACATGATCGAGCGCGCGCGCTTTCATCGCGTCCCACGCGGCGCGGTTTTCGAGCAGGTGCGCGAGCGCGCCCGCGCAGGCGGCGGGATCGTCGGGGGCGAACAGCGTGCCCGTGACCCCTTCCGCGATCAGCTCGCGGTGCCCCCCCACGCTCGAGGCGGCAACAAGGCGGCGCTGGGCCATCGCCTCGAGCGGCTTCAACGGCGTGACCAGATCGGTAAGGCGCTGGGCCTTCCTCGGATATGCGAGCACATCGACCAGCGAATAGTAGCGCTCGACCTCGGTGTGCGGCACGCGGCCGGTGAAGATCACGGCCTGCGGATCGGGCAGAGCGGCGGCAGCGGCGCGCCAGCTTGCCTCCATCGGCCCGGCGCCCACCAGCAGCAGCCGGGATGCGGGATGCGACTGCCGCAGCAGCGGCATCGCGGCGATCAGATCGTCGACCCCCTCATAGGCATAGAAGCTTCCGACATAGCCGATCACCGGCGCCCCCGGAGCAATGCCGAGTTCGCCCGCGAGGCTCTCGTCGCGCGGCGGCGGATCGCCGAACAGGTCGAGGTCGACACCGTTGGGCATGACGTTGATGCGCTCTGAAGGAATGCCGCGCGCGGCCAGATCGCCCTTCAATCCCTCGCAGATCGTGAACAGCGCGTCCGCCGCGCGCGCCACGCGGGTCTCGAGCGTGCGGGTCAGCCGGTATTTGACATTGCCTTCCGTGCCCGAGAGGTTGCCGACCGCGGCATCCTCCCAGAAGGCGCGGATCTCGTAGACGAAGGGCACGCCCAGCGCCCGCGCCGCGCGCTCGGCGGCCGCGCCGCACAGGGCCGGGCTGTGGGCGTGGATGAGGTCGGGCCGCCATTGGTCGGCGAGCTTGAGAATCGCGGCGGTCAGCGCCCCGATCTCGCCCAGTTCGCGCAGGGCCGGAGGGCCGGAGGGGGTGCCCGGGGTGCGGTGGAAGGTCAGCCCGTCGGCCTCCTCGCAAGTGCCCGTGACAACCGCCTCGAGATTGTGCCGCTGCCCGGTGATCCCGCGCACCTCGAGTCCATGGCCTTCCTGCGCCTTCAGGATCGCGCGCGTGCGGAAGGTGTAGCCGCTGTGGAGCGGCAGGGAGTGGTCGAGAACGTGGAGGACGCGGATCATCGCCGTGCTCTAGCGCGCGCGTGCTTAACGCGGCGTCAACTGGCGCGGAGTAAGGCTCTGCCATGCTTCGTCCGCGGAACCTGGCCGACCGATGATCGACACCTTCGCCCTTGCGCTCGGCCACGGCCTGCTCGCGGTCGCGCTGATGCGGCTGGTGCTGCGCGAGGGGCTCGATGTCGACCCGCTGCTGGGTGAGATCACGTCCGAGACCGCCGACAACCGCAAGGCCGCCAGTGCCTCGGGCCGCAACGCGGCGCGCCGCGCGCGCGGCGAGCACGGGGCGGACGCCGGGGAGGAGGAGGCGTGAAGGACCTCTTCTTCCTCGTCTTCATCGCCTATGTCCTGCTGCTCGGTCTCAAGCGCCCGTTCCTGTGGGTGCTGCTCTATGTCTACATCGACATCCTTGCGCCCCAGCGCATCGGCTACTCGATCATCACCACCCTGCCCCTGTCGCTGATCGCCTTTGCAGCGGCCTTCGGCGGGTGGCTCGCGCTCGATCGCAAGGAGGGTGCGCGCTTCACCTTGCGGCAGGGGCTGATGCTGGGGCTGCTCGTCTATTGCTGGTGGACCACCGGCAATGCCGATTTCCCCGAGGAGGCGCTGACCAAGTGGGACTGGGTGTGGAAGGCGCTGCTGTTCGCGATCTTCCTCCCCCTCACCCTCACCACCCGCGCGCGGATCGAAGGACTGGCGCTCGCGCTGGTGCTGAGCGTGGCGATGATCGTGATCGCCACCGGCCTCAAGGTGGTGACCGGCGGGGGCGGCTATGGCGAATTGAACTTCTTCGTCGACGACAACTCGGGCATCTACGAGAGCTCGACCCTCGCGACGGTGGCGATCGGGCTGATCCCGCTGGTCTGGTGGTTCGTGCGCCACGGCACGATCTTCCCGCGCCACTGGACGGTGACCGCCTTCGCCGCCGCGTTGACCTTTGCCGCGCTGCTGGTGCCGATCGGCACCGAGGCGCGCACGGGCCTCTTGTGCATCGCCGCGCTGGCAGTGCTGCTGCTGCGCTATTCCAAGCGGCGTATCCTGTTCATCGCCGGGGCCGGCGTCCTCGGCCTGGCTGCCCTCCCCTTCCTGCCGCAATCCTATTACGACCGCATGGCGACCATAGCCGAGCCCGGCGGCGACGAGAGCGCCTCGACCCGTGTCGCGGTGTGGAACTGGACGCTCGACTACGTCCAGACCAAGCCGCTGGGCGGCGGGTTCGATGCCTATCGCTCGAACAGGTTCACCTACACAATGCCGGTCAAGAAGACCGAAGGGAACACCACGACGGTCACCTATCAGGAGGTCGAGGACAAGGCGCGCGCCTACCATTCCTCGGTGTTCGAGATGCTCGGCGAACAGGGCTGGCCGGGGCTCGGCATGTGGCTGCTGCTGCACGCGCTCGGCCTGTGGCAGATGGAGCGCATCCAGCGCCGCTGGAAGACCGCCGAGGACGAGGCCACCCGCTGGATCGCCCCGCTCGCCGCCGCGCTCCAGATGGGGGCGGTGATCTATCTCGTGGGCGCGCTGTTCCAGGGGATCGCCTATCAGCCGGTGATGCTGATGCTCGTGGGCCTCCAGATCGGCCTCGACACCTATTGCCGCCGGATCGAGTCGGCGCGCGATCTGCTCGAGCGCAGCGCTGCGAGGAAGGCCGCAGTCGCAGGCCAGATGCGCGGTGCCGTAGCGGCATAGAACGGGACGTTGCGCTCCCTCTTGTGTTGCGCCATGTAGCCCGGCGCAAACAGCGAAGTCGGCCACGGATCGGGCGGCTTCGCGGACAAGAGGAGGAGCCCTGATGAACGCGCAGGATTTGGCCGCCAAAGTCGGCGAAGTGATCGGCACCAGCGAATGGGCCGAGATGAGCCAGGAACGCATCAACCAGTTCGCCGAGGCGACCGGTGACCACCAGTTCATCCACGTCAACGAAGAGATGGCCAAGATGACGCCCTTCGGCGGCACCATCGCGCACGGCTTCCTGACGCTCTCGATGATCCCCTATCTCGGCGCCCAGGGCGGCGCCCCGCGCGTCGATGGCGTGAAGATGGGCGTCAACTACGGCGGCAACAAGACCCGCTTCATCGCCCCCGTGCGCGCCGGCAAGCGCATCCGCGGCCACTGGAAGCTCGTCGAAATGGTCGAGAAGCGCCCCGGCCAATGGCAGCAGACCTGCGAGATCACGATCGAGATCGAAGGCGAGGAAAAGCCCGCCCTGATCTGCGAGTGGATCACGCAATACTTCGTGTGAGCTCAGTGGTGCGCATCGAACCTCTCGCCGAGCCCTACCCCGAGCCTTTTGCCCGGGCGATGGCCGTGCTGATGCGCGGTGCGCCGCCGCTGAAGCTGTTCACCACGCTGGCGAAGCACGAGCGTGCGTGGGGCAAGTTCACCGCAGGCTCGTTGCTCGACCGCGGGCCGCTGCCCTTGCGCGATCGCGAGCTGGTGATCGACCGGACCACGGCGCGCTGCGGCTGCGAGTACGAATACGGCGTCCACATCCGCGGCTTTGCGGAAAAGGCCGGGATCGACGAGGCGCAGCAGCGCGCGCTGGTGCACGGCGATGCAGCCGATCCGGTGTGGACCAAACGCGAGGCGGCGCTGATCGCCGGCGTCGACGCGCTGCTCGACCACAAGCGCCTCTCCGACACGCAATGGCACGACCTTCGGGAGCACTTCTCGGAAGAGGAAGTGCTCGAATTGGTCCAGCTTGTCGCCTTCTATCACGGCGTGTCGCTGATCTGCGGCGCGCTCGACCTGCCGCTCGAAGACGGGGCGGCACGGTTCCCCGACTGACCTCTTTCAAGAAGGATACCCCCATCATGGCACGTGACGCCGTTATCGTTTCCACTGCCCGCACCCCCATCGGCCGCGCCTACAAGGGCGCCTTCAACGCCACTCCCGGGCCGACGCTCGGCGCGCTCAGCCTCGCCCCGGCGATCGAACGCGCCGGGATCGAGGCGGGCGAGATCGACGATGTGGTGTGGGGCGCGGTTCTCACCCAGGGCACCCAGGCCGGCAATATCGCCCGCCAGGTCGCGCTGCGCGCCGGCTGCCCGGTCACTGTCGCCGGCCAGACGATCGACCGCCAGTGCTCCTCGGGCTTGATGGCGATTGCGACCGCCGCCAAGCAGATCATCGTCGACAACATGGACATCGTCGTCGGCGGCGGTCAGGATTCCATCTCGCTGGTGCAGACCCCCGAGATGCGCGTCTCGCCCGACCGCTCGCTGATCGCGATGCACAAGGATGTCTACATGCCGATGCTCGGCACCGCCGAGACCGTCGCCAAGCGCTACAACATCAGCCGCGAGGCGCAGGACGAATACGCCCTGCAATCGCAGCAGCGCACCGCGGCCGCCCAGGCCGAGGGCCGTCTGGATGCCGAGATCGTCCCGGTCACCGTCACCATGAACGTGGTCGACAAGGAGACCAAGGAAGTCTCGCAGAAGGAAATCACCCTCTCGAAGGACGAAGGCAACCGTCCCGAGACCACCCTCGAAGGCCTCCAGAGCCTCCAGCCGGTGATGGGCCCGGGGATGAACATCACCGCGGGCAACGCCTCGCAGCTCTCGGACGGCTCCTCGGCCGCGGTGCTGATGGAAGCCAAGATTGCCGAACAGCGCGGGCTCCAGCCGCTCGGCCGCTATGTCGGCATGGCGGTCGCGGGCACCGAGCCCGACGAGATGGGCATCGGGCCGGTCTTCGCGATCCCCAAGCTGCTCAAGGCAACCGGTCTCAAGATGGACGACATCGGGCTGTGGGAACTGAACGAGGCCTTCGCGGTGCAGGTGCTCTACTGCCGCGACCAGCTCGGCATCCCCAACGACATCCTCAACGTCTCCGGCGGCTCGATCTCGATCGGCCACCCCTACGGCATGACCGGGGCGCGCTGCACCGGCCACGCGCTGATCGAAGGCAAGCGCCGCGGGGCGAAGTATGTCGTCGTCACGATGTGCATCGGCGGCGGCCAGGGTGCGGCCGGTCTGTTCGAGGTCTTCTAGGCGGAACTTTTTTCCCGCGCCGGCGCTAGCGCCTGTCCCCATCGAAGGAGACAGGCATGGCGACCGACGCGGAGATCCGTTCGAAATTCTGGAAGGCGCTCAAAAGCGACATGACGATGTTCCTCGGCCTGGCCGAGGGCGAGGACGGCCACGCCCGTCCGATGACCGCGCAGCTCGATGACAACCTCTACGACGACGGCGAGTACCACGGCCCCCTGTGGTTCTTCACCGCCACCGACAACAACCTCTACCGGATGATCCAGCAAGCCGAGCTTGGCGATGGCGAGCCGCGCGCGATGGCGCATTTCGCCTCCAAGGGCCACGACGTCTGGGCAACGCTGCACGGCACCTTCTCGACCACCCGCGACCGGGCAACCATCGACCGGCTCTGGAACCCCTTCGTCGCGGCCTGGTACGAGGGCAAGGACGATCCCAAGATCGCCCTCGTCCGCCTCGATCCCGAAGAAGCCGAGATCTGGATCGACGCCTCCTCGCTGGTCGCGGGGATCAAGATGCTGATCGGGATCGATCCGAAGAAGGACTACAAGGACAAGGTTGCCGAGGTGCGGCTTTAGGGTCGGATCGGCGCGGCGAGAGGCACGCGCCTCCCCGCCGCGCCCTGCCGCCTCAGAACTCGACGCTCACGCGCCCGTAGAGGAAGCGCCCGCTGAAGCCGAAGGGCGACTGCGAGGAATAGGGCAGAAACGATTGATTCTGACCGAAATTGAACCCGTTGACCACGCCGAAGGGCAGGCGGTCGGGATATTCGTCGAACAGGTTGTTCGCCCCCACGGCGAGCTGGATGCGCTCCAGCAGCGTGTAGCGCGCTTCCAGATCGACCACCCACTTGGGCGAGAGCGTCACGTCGCCCGGCGCCGCGCCCTTGGCGATCGTCAGGTCATTGTTCGAACCGATCGGCAGGAACACCGAACCGAAGCGGTTGGCACGCAAGCTCGCGCCGAAGGGCGCCAGCTCCCAGTCGAGCCCGAGGTTGAGCTTGTTCGACGGCTGCCCGTCGGTCAGGCGGAAGCTCTCCGGCCGAGCAAACAGGCGCTGCGCGTTGAAGCCCGAGAAGGTCCGCCGGTCGGTGATCTCGGTGTCATTGACGTTGAAGCCCGCGGTCAGCGTGAACCGGCCCGCGCCGAAATCGGGCAAGCGGTAGCTCGCGACGATATCGAGACCCTCGGTGCGGGTGTCGATGCCGTTGATGAAGAACCGTGCCGAGGTGCCGACCACACCCGCCGCCTGGAGCAGCGCGACCACGTCGGCGCCTTGCAGGTTCTCGGTCAGCACGATCCGGTCGGAGATCTCGATGTTGTAGTAGTCGACCGTGAGGCTGAGCCCGTCGATCATGGTGAACACCACGCCGCCGCTGAGGTTGACCGATTCCTCTGGCTCGAGCGGCTGCGCGCCGAGCGCGACTGCAATCGGCGAATTGACGGGGAAGGTGCCGATCTCGACCAGGCCGATGCCGGTCACGTTGTTGGTCGAGGTGGTCGAGAAGAATTGCTGCGCCAGACCGGGGGCACGGAAGCCGGTCGAGGCCGCGCCGCGAAATGCGAGGCCCTCGACCGGCTCGAAGCGCGCGGCGATCTTGCCGTTCAGCGTGTCGCCGAAGTCCGAATAATGCTCGTAACGTCCGGCAATCTGGACGTTGAACATGTCCGAAAGGTCGGTGTCGAGTTCGACATAGGCGGCAAAGCTGTCCCGCGAGGCGTCGACCTCGGTCGAAGGCTGGAAGCCCGGGAACACCTGCGCGCCCGGCGCAGCGCCGTTCGAGAAGGTGAAGGGGCCGGCGATGTAGCTCGCCTCCTCGCCCGGGATGATCCGGTAGTTCTCGTTGCGCCACTCGCCGCCGAACGCGAACGAGCTGTCGCCGATCCCCAGATCGATGTCGCGCTGGGCGTCGAAATTGACCGAGGTCTGCCCCGAACGCAGGCCCCCGGCATCGAACTCGGTCGGGCTCACGAGGCCGCCGAGCGAGGCGTTCCAGCTGTTCGACACCCCGTAATCGAGGCGGTTGCTGCCGTAGCTGATCGACAGGTCGAGGTTCCAGCCCGCGGTCTCCCCGCGGATCCCGAGCGCCCCGGCGATGTCCTCGATGTCGGAGTCGATCTGCGGCAGGAAGCCGTCGGGATAGAACGGCGCGCCCCCATTGGCGAAGTCGCGGTTGCGCGCGTCGAGCGAGCGGCGATAGAAGCCGGTGCCGTTGGCCTGACGGTTGCCATAGCTGCCGAAGGCGTAGAGCTCGAAGCTCTCGCCGACATCAATGCCAGCGTTGACGAAGAGGTTGACGTCCTCCGACTTGCCGTCGCCGAAGCGGTGGTTGTAGCGGTTGATGGTGGTCTCGCGCACGTCGCCAACACCCGAGTATTGCCGACGGATGTCGGGGCCCGAGCGGTTGGTGGGATCGCGGTCCTTGTATTCGGCGGTGATGTTGACGAAGCCGGTGTCGCCGAGCGGCAGGCCGTAGTTCGCGGCGAAGGTGACCGTGTCGCCGTCGCGGCGCTTGCGGTCCTCGCCGGTGAAAGTGATCACCGGATCATCGCTCGCACCCGTCGTGGGCGCGACGCTCTGGACCTGCGCCACGTCCTCGAGGGTGGTGATGTACTTGCCATAGGTCACCTGCGCGCGCCCGCCCTCGCCCTTCCTCAGCTGGATGTTGATCACCCCCGCGATCGCGTCCGAGCCATATTGCGAGGCCGCGCCGTCGCGCAGCACTTCGATCCGTTCGATCGCGAGCGGCGGGATGGTGTTCATGTCGACCCCGGTCGAGCCGCGCCCGACCGAACCGTTGAGGTTGAGCAGCGCCGAGGAATGCCGCCGCTTGCCGTTGACCAGCACCAGCACCTGATCGGGCGCAAGGCCGCGCAGGGTGGCGGGGCGCAGCGAATCGGTGCCGTCGGTCAGCGAGGGCTGCGGGAAATTGAACGAGGGGACGAGATTGTTGAGCAGCCGGTTGGTCTCGGTCGTGCCTTGGTTGAGCAGCGCCTCGGAACCGATCACGTCGATCGGCACCGCGCTCTCGGAGACGGTGCGGTCGGTGCGGCGGGTGCCGGTCACGATGATGGGGTCACCTTCGGCCGTCGCCTCGGCCTCGGCGGACGCGCTTTCGTCCTGCGCGAAGGCGGGCTGCGCGGCGCAGCCGAGGGCAAGGGCCGCAAGTGCGGTGCCGGTGGTGAAGGAGATGCGGTTCGCCATGTTGTGCTTCCTCGGTGCCGGAGAGGTTGAAGACACCGGAAAGTTATCGGCAAGCAGCTCAAAGCATAACAAAATTGCCGACCACTGCGGCATTCTTGTCATTCCTGTGGCATTTTTGCGACAAATACGCGCGCAAGGAACCGCCCCGCCCTGGCGGGCGGAGCGGCGCAATTGCTCAGCGCAGCGACACCACGTTGTCGGTCGCCTCGCGCACGCGGGTGCCGTTGAACAGGCTCATCATCGGCTCGTCCTGCACGGTCACCGCCACCGCATTGCCGTAGCCGTTGAAGCCGGTCTTCATCGCCGCCCCGTAGGCACCGAGCATCCCGATCTCGATGTAGTCGCCCGCCTGGATGTCCGCCGGGAGCTTGAACGGCCCCTTCATGTAGTCGGCATCGTCACAGGTCGGCCCGTAGAAGGCGAAGTCGTCGTCCTCGTCGATCAGGTCGTCCTCGAGCGCCTTCACGGGGAAGCGCCACGCGACGTGGGCGGCGTCGTAGAGCGCGCCGTAGGCCCCGTCGTTGATGTAGAGCTCCTCGCCGCGGCGCTTGTTCACCTGGACGATCATCGAGGAATACTCGGCCGACAGCGCACGGCCGGGTTCGCACCACAGCTCGGCGTTGTAGGCGATCGGCAGGCTCTCGAAGTGCTTGGCGATGATCGCGAAGTAATCTTCCATCGGCGGCGGCTCGAGCCCCGGATAGGCGCTCGGGAAGCCCCCGCCGACATCGATCATGTCGATGACGACCGACGCTTCGGCGATCGCTGCACGGGTGCGGTCGAGCGCCTGGACGAAGGCGAAGGGCGTCATCGCCTGGCTGCCGACATGGAAACACACGCCCAGCCAGTCGCAATGCTGGCGGGCCTGCTGGAGCAGCTGGGGCGCCTCGATCAGGTCGCAGCCGAACTTGCTGGCAAGGCTGAGCTCCGAATACTCGCTCGACACGCGCAGCCGCACGCACAGCCGCAGGTCACGCGGGGCCTCGCCGGTCGCCGGATCGGTGCAGGCGGCGACGATCTTCTCCAGTTCCTCGTAGGTGTCGAGGCTGAAGGTGCGCACGCCGTGCTCGAAATAGGCCTCGCGGATCGCCGCCGGTGTCTTGACCGGGTGCATGAAGCACAGCACGGCCTCGGGCAGGATGCCGCGCACCAGCCGCACCTCGGTGATCGAGGCGACGTCATAGTGGGTGACACCGGCACTCCACAGCACCTCGATCAGATCGGGCGCCGGGTTGGCCTTGACCGCGTAGAGCACCTTGCCCGGAAACTTCTCGACGAAGAAACGGGCGGCGCGCCGCGCGGCGTGCGGGCGGTTGAGGATGACGGGTTCGTCCGGACGGAGGTCGCGGACTACAGCTCGTGCGTCAGGATAGATGTGCAACTCAAGGGACCCCCAAAACGGCTCTGTTGAACCATAAAACGACAAGCTGCCTTGCGGTTTGGAAGTCCCCTTGGGGCAGCGGAAGCGCGCAGATAGGGCCTGGGGGGGGAAATGCAAACGAAAAATGCACCCCGCTCCGGCGAAATGTTACTTTTCGAAGACAGAGACCGGAACGCGACCGGAATGTGACTGGAAAAGCGCAGCTTTCCGCCGCTTTGGAGCCGATTCAGAAGCCGATCCGGGGCACCTGGTCGACTGTCCCCTGCTCGCTCGCGTCGAGCCGATGAAAATCGGCCTCGGCGAATCCGAGCATCCCGGCGAACAGCACCGCCGGGAAGGATTCGCGCGCGGCGTTGAACCGCGCGACCGCGGCGTTCAGCGCCCGGCGGGCGGCGGCAAGCTTGTCCTCGACATCGGCGAGCTCGCCCTGGAGCGACTGGAAGTTGGCCGAGGCCTTGAGGTCGGGATAGGCTTCACCGAGCGCAAGCAGATTGCCGAGCGCGCTCTTGAGCTGCTGCTCGCTGCCCGAGGAGGGCGGCCCCACCGCCGCCGCATTGCGCGCCGCGATCACCGCCTCGAGGGTGTCTGATTCGTGGGCGGCATAGCCCTTCACGGTCTCGACCAGATTGGGGATCAGGTCATGCCGCTGGCGCAGCTGCGCGTCGATATCGGCGACGCCCTGGCGCACCGCCTGCCTGAGCCCGACCAGCCGGTTGTAGATGCCGATCACCACCGCCGCGATCACCACCACGAAGCCTGCAAGTATCCAAATCATGTGCATCCCCTTTACCTGCACCCGCTTTTTGTGCTGACACTGGTTAAGGAATCGCGCGGGAGAGGCAATGCGCAGCGACATAGATGGCCTGATGAAAGGCGGGCTCGAAGAGTGGCTCGCCGGACAGGCGGACATGCGTGCCGGTGCGAAAGGCCGGGCCGCCTCGCGCTGGGTGTGGGGCGCGGTCATCCTCATGCCGGTGTGCGCCTTCCTCTGGTTCAGCCAGGTGCCGGCGCAGCTTACGGGGCTCCTCACCCTCGCCGGCATCGCGGGCGCGGCGTGGTGGGGATACCGCCCGATCGCGGAGGCGACGCAGGCGATCAAGACCGGGATCAACAGCGCGATCGCTGCCAGCTATAGCCTGTCCTATGCCCCCGAGGTCGAGCCCGGCCCCGAATTCGAGGCGGCGCGCAGCTACGGCCTGCTGCCCGGCTTCGACCGCGCGAATTTCGAGGACCGCTGGCACGGCACGCTCGAGGGGCACGATTTCGACCTCTACGAATGCCAGCTCGAGGAACAGCGCGGATCGGGCAAGAACCGGCGCTGGGTGACGGTGTTCAGAGGGCCGATCATCCGCATGGGCTTCGGCCGCCGGTTCCATTCGACCACCCTGCTCGAACGCGCGGGCAAGCACCGCAAGTGGATGGGGCTCGGGGGTGCGAGCGATCATGTCAGCTTCGAGGGCCACCGGCTCGACCGCGTCGATCAGGTGCACCCGGCCTTTGCGGAGAGCTTCGCGCTCTATTCCGACGATCAGGTCGAGGCGCGGGTGCTGGTGAATCCGAGCTATGTCGAGCACCTGCTGCGGCTCGAGGACGCCTTCGAGGCGCGCGAGCTGCGCGCGCTGTTCCGCGGCGGCGCGGTGGTGATCGCGATCGAGACGGGCGACCTGTTCGAAAGCGGCGGGATGAACGCGAATGCCGACCGCGAGAACGCCGCGCGCGCGCAGCGCCAGTTCAGCGCGATGGCGGGCCTCGCGCTGGCGATCAACCAGAACGAGCGCGGGCAGGTGTTGCAGGCCAGGCCGGAGGTCTCGGGCGACCTCTAGCCCGCCGGTCGCTCCTCCCCCGCCGCGATCGGGTAGGCATCGCCGACGAGGCCGAGCAAGACGTCCACATTGGCGCGGATATTGGCCATCGTTACCCCGTGATCGAGCACGTGGTAGCGGGTGAAGAGCAGCGACTTCTCGGCAAAGTCGGCCGTCACGCTGATCGCGGCAAGCTCGTCATTGGCCCTGGCGAGGGTTTCGAAGGTGGTGCCCTCCGGCAAGTCGTAGCGCGCCTGCATCATCACCCCCTGGCAGCCGGGCACGCCGTTCACGTCGCAGGCGGTACCGAACAGGAGGTAGATGATCCCGTCCTCGCTTTCGGCGGCAAGATAGGCCTCGCCGGGCTTGCCGGTCTCCCTGATCGTGTGCCCGAGCGAGCCGACGATCGCGGCAAGATCGCCCTGATTGATCGAGACGACGACGCGCTTCTCATCATAGCCCTGCGCCGCGGCAGGCACGCTCGCCCCCGCGATTGCCAGCGCTGCCGCCAATGCCCGGGTTCCCATCATCGCATCCCCCCCCTCGCCATGCGACGGCTCAGCTCAACCGGTCGCGGAAATCGGCGTAGTCGAAGCGTTTGATGCAGTCGAGCGCGTCGGTCTCGCTGTCCCACATCCAGATCGACGGCAGGGCGACCCCGTTGAAGGTGTTGGTCTTGACCATCGAATAATGCGCCTGGTCGAGGAAGGCAAAGCGCGCGCCCGGTTCGGCGGGAACCGGCAGGCGATAATCGCCGATCACGTCGCCCGCGAGGCACGAGGGCCCGCCGAGGCGGATCGGGATCATGTCCTCGTTCTGCAATTCGCCCAGCATCGCCGGCCGATAGGGCGCTTCGAGCACATCGGGCATGTGGCACGTCGCCGAGATATCGGTGATCCCCACCGGCATCTCGTTGAAATGGGTGTCGAGCAGCGTGCCGACGAGAATCCCTGCGTCGAGCGCCACCGCCTCGCCGGGCTCGAGGATGATCTGGCAGCCGGTGTCGGCGGCGGCGTCCTTGAGGAACTCCACCAGCTCCTCGCGCTGGTAATCGGCGCGGGTGATGTGGTGGCCGCCGCCCATGTTGATCCATTTCAATTGGTCGAAGTAGGGCTCGATCACGTCGAACACCCGATCCCAGGTGGCTTTCAGCGGCTCGAAATCCTGTTCGCACAGGTTGTGGAAGTGGATGCCCTCGACGCCCTCCATGTGCTCCTCGGTGAGCTGGTCGAGCGGGAAGCCGAGACGCGATCCGGGGGCACTGGGGTCATACTTGGCGACCTCGCCGGTGGGCACCTGCGGGTTGATCCTGAGCCCGACGCTGACGGGCGCGCCACTCGCCGCGGCCTGCTCGAGGATCAAGCGTGCGCGCTGGTGCTGGTAGGGCGAGTTGAAGATCACGTGATCGGACAGGCGGCAGATCTCCTCGAGCTCCTCGGGCTTGAAGGCGGCCGAGTATGTGGCGATCTCGCCGTCGTAGAACTCGGACGCGAGGCGCGCTTCCCACAGGCCGGAGGTCGAGACCCCGTCGAGATATTCGCCGATGATCGGGGCTGCCGACCACATGCTGAAGGCCTTCAGCGCGGCGAAGACCTTGATGTCCCCGCCATCGGCCGCCGCCGCATCGCGCACGCCTGCCAGCACGCGGCAATTGGCGCGCAGCCTCGCCGCGTCGACCACGAAAGCGGGGCTGTCGACGCGCGACAGGTCGAAACGGGCGAAGGCCCCGGGATCACCGGCCTTGGTCTGCATGGCTATTTGTCCGTTCGGGAAGGAAGAGAAAAACGCACGACGCGGCCGCCGTTCACGTCGGTGACGTAGATATGGCCGTCTGGCCCGATCGCAAGGTCGTGCCCGAGGCTCGCGTCCTTGCCGGGCAGGCCGATGTCGAAGGACGCCTCGACGGTGCCTTCCGCGCTGTAGACCCGCAGCACCGCGCCATTGCGGTCGGCGCCGTCGCGGCCTTCGACGGCGAGCAGCCGCCCGCCGCCCAGCGGTTTGAGGCCGTAGGTGTGGTTCCCGGCGGGCGAGGCCCAGCTGGCGAGGCGCTTTCCGGCGTGGTCATAGACCATGATGCGGGCATTCTCGCGGTCGGCAACGTAGATATGCCTGTCATCCACCGCGACCGCGTGGGCGACCTTGAAGTCACCCCAGTCGCGGATGAAGGTGCCCTCGGGCGAGAACTCGGCAATGCGGGTGTTCACATAGCCATCGGCGACGAGCACGCGACTGGGCAGGAAGGCGACGTCGGCCGGGCGGCCGAAATGAGCGGCGTCCTGGCTGGTGATTCCCTGCTCGCCGAGGGTGAGTTCGAGCGCGCCCTCGGGGCTGAAGCGCAGCACCTGCTCGCGGGCGACGTCGGTGATCCAGACCTTGCCAGCCTCGTCGATCGAGATGCCATGCGGCATGATGAACTGCCCCGCGCCCCACCGAGCGAGGAGCTTGCCCTCGGGGGAGAACTTGAAGACAGTCGGCTCGGCAATCGGCTCCTTGGGAAAGGGTTCCTCCCATTTGCGCCCGGCGCGGTGGAGCACCCAGACGTTGCCTTGCGCGTCAACGTCCACGGCGCTGACCTCGTCGAACTTGGCGCCCGCCGGGATGGTCGGCCAGCCGGTGTCGACCGCGAGCCTGGGCAACTCCTCGCGCGGTGGGAGCGCGGTGTCGCATCCCGCCAAAGCCAGCGCGACGGCCGCGACACTCGCCCCCCGTGCGCGCATCAGAAGGAAACCGGGCCGTCCAGTTCCTCGACCGTCCACGGCAGCCCGTGCGCGTTCAGCATGTCCATGAAGGGATCGGGATCGAGTTGTTCGATGTTGAACACGCCCTCGCCCTGCCAGTGGCCCTGCACCATCATCGCCGCGCCGATCATCGCAGGCACGCCCGTCGTGTAGGACACCGCCTGGTTGCCGGTCTCCTCGTAGGCCGCCTCGTGCGAACAAATGTTCTTGATGTAGAACGTCTTCTCTCCGCTGCCGTCGAGCGCCTCGCCGGTCGCGATCACGCCGATATTGGTGTTGCCCTTGGTGGTCTCGCCCAGCGTCTCGGGCTTGGGGAGCACCGCGGCGAGGAATTGCAGCGGGATGATGTCGCGGCCCTGGTACTTCACCGGCTCGATGCTCGTCATGCCGACGTTCTGGAGCACGGTGAGATGGGTGATGTACTGGTCGCCGAAGGTCATCCAGAACCGCGCGCGTTCCAGCTCGGGGACGAACTTCGCGAGGCTTTCCAGCTCCTCGTGATACATCAGGTACATGTTCTTGGGGCCCACCGCCTCGAAGTCGAAACCGACCTTGGTGGACATGGCGGGGGTTTCCACCCACTCGCCGTTCTCCCAGTGGCGCGCGGGCGCGGTCACTTCGCGGATGTTAATCTCGGGGTTGAAGTTGGTCGCAAAATGCTGGCCATGGTCGCCGCCGTTGCAATCGAGGATGTCGAGCTGGCGGATGGTCTTGAGCTTGTGCTTCTTGAGCCACATGGTGAAGACGCTCGTCACGCCCGGATCGAAGCCCGAGCCCAGCAGCGCCATCAGGCCAGCGTCCTTGTAGCGCTCCTGATAGGCCCACTGCCACTTGTATTCGAACTTGGCCTCGTCCTTGGGCTCGTAGTTGGCGGTGTCGAGATAGTCGACGCCCGCCTCGAGGCAGGCGTCCATGATCGGCAGATCCTGATAGGGCAGCGCGAGGTTGACCACCAGCCCCGCGCCGGTCTTGCGGATCAGGTTGACCATGGCGGGCACTTCCTCCGCGTCGATCTCGTAAGTCGAGATATCCCGCCCGCAGCGCTCCTTGACGCTGGCGGCGATCGCATCGCACTTCGCCTTCGTGCGGCTGGCAAGGTGGATCTCAGGGAAGATCTCGGGGTTGAACGCCATCTTGTGGACGCAGACCGAGCTGACGCCGCCGGCACCGATGACGAGGACCGTTTTGCGTTCGGGGCGGGATTGGGCTGCCGACATGGAAGGAACCTTTCGTGCTGGGGTGCGAATCTTGCGCGGGCCTTAGAGCATTGCTCCGAAAAGTGGGAACCGGTTTTCGGATCGAAGCAATGCAGCAACAAACGGTGCAACGCATCGCCGCCGACAAATGATCTGCATTCCCTACGGGCGCGTGATTTGCCATAGGGAGGCCATGCAAAGCCTGCGCCCCCATGACCCGAGCCGTCAGCCGCAAAGAGAGCTGCACGCCGGGGGAGGAATCATGCCTCTCAACTGTGTTCCATGTGGCTCCTCGGAGAGGTCGGCGTGGGCGTGAATGAACGAACCCCCACACGAGAGGGCGTAATCGCGGCGGCCGAATCGGTGGCGTCGATCCTCCCCCCCACCCCGCTGCTGCCGGTCACCATCGGCGGCGTGCGCGCCTTCGTGAAGGCCGAAACGCTGCAACCGATCGGCTCGTTCAAGATCAGGGGCGCGTGGTGGCGGCTGTCGAACCTGTCGCCCACAGAGCGCGCGGGCGGCGTGGTGGCGGTGTCCTCGGGCAACCATGCGCAAGGGGTGGCGTGGAGCGCGCGGCGGCTGGGGATCAGGGCCGCCATCGTCATGCCGCATGACGCGCCTAAGGTGAAGCTGGCGAACACCAAGGCGCTCGGCGCTGAGGTGGTGCTCTACCAGCGCCCCGGCGAGGACCGCGACGCGGTCGCCGCCAAGCTGATTGCAGAGCGCGGCGGCACCCTTGTCCATGCCTTCGGCGATCCGTGGGTGATCGAGGGGCAAGGCTCCGCCGCGATCGAGATCGCCGCGCAGCTCGGCCGCGCGCCCTCGCGCATTATCGCCTGCTGCGGCGGCGGGGGGCTGACCGCGGGGCTGGCGCTGGGCGCGCCCGACAGCGCGGTGCATCCGGTCGAGCCGGTCGGCTGGGACATGGTCGGGCAGGCGATGGCGAAGGGCGAACTGGTCCACGCCGCGCCGGACGCGCCCAAGACGATCTGCGACGCGCTCCAGCCCAACGTCACCAAGGCGCTGAACCTCGGCCTGCTGCGCGGCCGCGCCGAGCCGGGCGTCACCGTCACCGATGACGAGGTGCGCGCGGCCCAGCGCTTCGCCTTCGCCGAATTGCGGCTGGTCGTCGAGCCCGGCGGCGCGGCGGCGCTGGCGGCGGCGCTGGCGGGCAAGGTGCCGGTCGACGAAGACTCCGTCATCATGCTCACCGGCGGCAATGCAGATCCGGCCGCCTATGCCGCCACCATCGCCGGTGGCTAACAGGTCTGTGGAAACCGTCACATTGACGAAACGCATCGCGAATACGACAACCGCTTGACGTAACGGCAAGGACCCCCTCCCCCCATGGCTACTCAGGCAAAGCGGATCATCGAAGACGCGGTGATCCGCAAGGATGCAAAGGTCGGCGACAAGCTGCTCGACAAGGCGTTTGCGCTCGCCTTCAAGGGGCTGGTCTATGCGCAGATCTGGGAAGACCCGGTGGTCGACATGGAGGGCCTCGACATCCAGCCCGACAGCCGCGTGATGTGCATCGCGAGCGGATCCTGCAACGCGCTGTCCTACCTCACCGCTAACCCCGAGAGCGTGACCGCAGTCGATTTGAACCGCGCGCATGTGGCGCTCGGTCGGCTCAAGATCACCGCGATCCGGCACCTGCCCAATTACGAGCGCTTCCACCGCTTCTTCGCGCACGCCGACCACAAGGAGAATGCCGAGGTCTACAAGACCATGATCGCGCCCCATCTCGACGCGGAAAGCCGCGCCTATTGGGAAAAGCGCGACATCCGCGGGAGGCGGCGCATCTCGTACTTTACCAAGGGCATCTACCGGCAGGGATTGCTGGGCAATTTCATCGGCCTGGCGCACGTCTTTGCCAAGCTTTACAAGATCGATCTCGGCAAGCTGCTCGAGGCCCAGACGCTCGAGGAACAGCGCGCGGTGTTCGAGCGCGAGCTCGCGCCCGTGTTCGAGAAGAAGTTCATCCGCTGGCTCACCGACCAGCCCGCCTCGCTGTTCGGCCTCGGCATTCCGCCCGCGCAGTTCGAACACCTCGCGGGCGATGAACGCATGGCCGAGGTGCTGCGGCGGCGTCTGGAAAAGCTCGCCTGCGACTTCGAGGTCAAGGACAACTACTTCGCCTGGCAGGCCTTCGGGCGCGGCTACAACCGTTCGGAAAGCGCAGCCCTGCCCCCCTATCTCCAGCGCGCCAACTGGGAGGCGATGCGCGATCGGATCGGGCGGCTCGATGTGACCCGCGCCAACATGGTCGACTGGATCGGCGGCCGCGAGGAGGCCAGCATGGACCGCTTCGTGCTGCTCGATGCGCAGGACTGGATGAACAACGCCCAGCTCGACGGCCTGTGGAGCCGCATCACCCGCGCCAGCCGCCCCGGCGCACGGGTGCTGTTCCGCACCGCCGCCGAGCCGAGCCTGCTGCCGGGCCGCCTCGACGATGCGATCCTCTCCAAGTGGCGCTATCTCGAGGAGACCTCCGCCGATCTCACCCGCCGTGATCGCTCGTCGATCTATGGCGGCGTGCATGTCTACGAGCTGGCGTGATGGCCTCGACGCCCTCCCCCACCCATGCCGCGCTGATGGACGAGGTCTATCGCGGGCAGCGCCACATCTATGACTTCACCCGCAAATACTACCTGTTCGGGCGCGACACGCTGATCGCTGGGCTCGCAGCGCGGCCGGGGATGCGGGTGCTCGAAGTCGCCTGCGGCACCGGGCGCAACCTCGCCAAGGTCGCGCGCGCGTGGCCGGGGGTGCGGCTGTTCGGCCTCGACATCTCCTCCGAGATGCTCAAGAGCGCGCGCGCGGCGCTGGGCGAAGAGGCGCGGCTGGGCGAAGGCGATGCCTGCGCCTTCGATCCGCAGAGCCTGCTGGGCGAGACCGCCTTCGAGCGGATCGTGCTGTCCTACTCGCTCTCGATGATCCCCGACTGGCGGGGCGCGTTGGCCCATGCGGCGGGACAGCTGGCGCCGGGAGGCGCGCTCCACGTGGTCGATTTCGGCGATCTCGGCGGGCTTCCGGGGCCGTTCCGGCGGGCCTTGCGGGCGTGGCTGGCGAAGTTCCATGTCGCGCCGCGCACCGATTTGCCCGCGGTCGCTGCGGAAGTGGCCGCGGCGCGCTCACTGGCGCTCGAAAGCAGGCGGGGGCCGCTCGGCTACTATCAGCTCCACGTCCTCACGGCGCGCTAGCCGAGGGGCGCGTCGCGCCACACCCTCAGGGCGCGCACCCGCATCGACCCGCTCCCGCCCGCATACGGGCCCGGGCCTGCGTGCTTGACCGCCACGGTCATCAACGGGAACCAGACCGTGCCGGGAAAGGGATTGACCGCCTGGTAGACCTCGATTCCGTCGATGAACCAGGTGATGTGACGGGGGTCGATGTCGACGGCGTAGCGGTGATAGCCGCTCGCGAAGCCCGACAGGCCGTAGAAGCGCCGCGCGTCAATCCGGAGCGGCACGGTGAACTGCCGCTGGCCCTTCGGCCCGCCGTGCAGGTTGGCGCTGATGTGGCGCGAGAAATCCCAGTCGGGCGATTGGCCGAAGCCCTCGTAGACATCGATCTCGGGCGGCCAACTGGATCGGGAAAGCAGCCACAGCGCGGGCCAGGCACCGCGGCGGTCGGGCATCTGCGCCTCCCACTCGATCTGCCCGTAGGCAAGGTGGGTCTCGGGCATCCGCTCACCGGTCAGCACCGCCGCGCCGTGGTGCCAGGCCTGGCCCTCATGCCGCAGGGGCTGCGCCAACTGCTGGCTCGTCAGCACCAGCGCGCCGCCCCGGATTGCGACCGGCGACTGCGCGGCGGCGGCGTGCCAGTCGGGGTCGAGATAGAGCCCGGTCTCGGCATTGCCCGGCTGGGTGCGCCCGTGCGGTAGGCGCGTGCTGAAGGCCCCCGCGCCGCCGCGGTCGCTCCAGCGCGCGGCGGCCGGATCAAGGACATAGTCGGGCGCGCCCCGGGGCGCGAAGCGGCGGGGTGCGCGGGCCGAGGATGGCTGCGCACGGCTCGGGGCAGCCCCGGCCCGGGCCCGCACCAGCCCCGTCCCGTCGGCGATCCCCGCTCCGTCGACACCCTCGGGCAAGTGCACGGCGAACTGGGTGCCTTGCGGCAAGCCCTTGAGAGGAACGCGGATGGTCTGCACCAGCGGGTCGCCGGGGCGGAACACCGCCAGCGCCTCGGTGCGAACGAAGTGGCGGCCTTCATAGGCGCCGTCGGGGAAGCTGCCGTTGCGGGTCAACAGGCGGGCGTGGACGGTGTTGGGGGTCGGCCGGTCGAGCCGCACCGGCACATGCGCCTCGCGCGCGCCGGGGGGTACGGTGACATCGCCGATGGTGATGCGCGCGCGGGGCGGAAAGGCGCTGCCGTTCGCGAAGTCGAACGCCGCCGCCGGGCGCGCTGGTGCCCCGCCGGCGGCACCGCGATCCGCCGCGCCGCAGGCGATCAGCCACAAGCCGCCGAGCGCGGCGAGCGCCCCGTGCCGCCGCCAACGCCGCCACATTGGCCGGCGCGCCGGAGCGTGGCGCACGGCGCTAGGCACTTGCCGGAGCCGCGCGGCGCAGCGCCTCGCTGCCGATCATCCGCGCCGCCTCGCGGGTGAACTCGGCCGCCTTGTGGCGCCCGGCCGCGCCGCTGCACATCGCCCACAGCACCGCGCGGCGGCGTGGCCAGGGGGTTGCGGGGCTCTCGGGGTCGAACACCATCGCCAACAGCGCCTCGCGCGCGGCCCAGTCGGGCAGCGCCGCAGGGGCGAGCGGCGGCGCGAGCGGCAGCGAAACCTCGAAGATCCGCTCGCACAGTGCCGCCGCCAGTGCCACCGTTCCGGTCAGCCGCTGGCGCATCGCCAACGCCGCGAACGCCCGCCGCCGCGCCTCGCCCATCGCGATCAGCCCGGCGGCGACATCATAGGCATAGCGCGCGGAAGGGCGACGGTGGGCGAGCTCCTTGGTGAAATTGAGCGCGCTCACCAGCACTGCCTGCGCGTGGGTCGGCACCGCAATTCGGACACCCCCGAGCGCCTCGCGCCGCGCCCCTGCGAGGAAGCCGGCGAGATCGCACGGCGGCGGGCAGCCGGGCTGCTGGAGCCGATGGTGGAGATCGATCACGCCCCCTTCCGGGTGCACCAGATGCACCTCGCCGAGCGCCGTCGTCCACCACGCCGAGGTGTCCTCGCGGCGGGAGAAGCCTTTCGCTGCAAGCGCCGCCAGCGCGGCGTCGAAATGCTCCCGTGCGACCAGCAGGTCGAGATCGCTCGCGCGGCAGAAGAACGGATCGCCGTGGAGCAGCCGGTGCTGGAACGGGCCCTTGAAAGCCATCGCCGGGACGTCGGCCCGGTCCAGCACCGGAAAGGCGATCCGCGCGAGCGCCATCACCCGGCCATTGCTCACCAGCGTCCGTGCGCGGGCAGCGTCGAGCGGGCGGGCGAACGCCGATGGCATCGCCCGGCCGCCTGCGGCAATGGCGCGCGCGCAGGGCCCGGTGAGCCGCGCACGCACCGCCAGTAAAGCGATTCGCGCGGCGCTCCGATCATCCATCTCGAGCGGATCGCCCTCGCCCCGGTTACCCGTCAGCGCAATCCGGCACAGCCGGGCGAGCCGCGCAGTATCCCCGTCTCGCTCGCGTACCGCCTTGGGACATTTCGCGGCGAGCTGGTTTATATCTTGGGTGAGTGCAGCGGCCATCATGAAACCCCACGCTGAAACGGTCGAAATCCACGTTGGATTTACGATAGGGGTGTGCGGGCCGATTTAAATAACATGCTTTATTTGGAGGGCTATTGGCCAGCCAATGAGTATCATTTGATCGGTGTGCATTCCTTCTTGGACCTCTGCATCACCGATGCGGGGGATGATCAATGTTACCCAAGGAGAAAATTGATGGACGCACGGAATTACTCGACTCCGACGCTCGAAGAACTGGGCACTTTCGAAAAGCTCACCCAGGCTTCGGGCTGCCCGGACGCGCTCGACGCGACCTTCCCGGCCGGCACGCCCTTCGGTGATCTCACCTGCGGGGCGGAAGACGGCATGTCCTGACCGGCAGCCGGTGGGGGGCGGTGCCCGTGCTGCGGTCCTGTTTACCGGCCTTGCCGGAAGCAGGGGCCGCCCCCCGCATCCGCGGTTGCCGCCGCACCGGCACCCCGCACCTCCCCCACGCCCGACACGAAAGGCCCCGCGCATGGCGCAGATCGATCCCGCCCTGCTGATCTCTGGTGACCCCGAGGTGGTCGGCTGCACGCTCGCCGAGGGCGCGGCACTGCTCAACCTCAAGACCTATGTGTATTACAGCCTCAACGAGGTCGGCGCCTTTGTGTGGGACGCCCTCGCCGAGCCCGCATCCTTCGAGGGCCTCGTCGAGCAGGTCGCGGCCTGCTTCGATGCCCCGCGCGAGGTGATCGCCGAGGATCTTGCGCGGCTGGTCACGCAGCTCGACGATGCTGGGCTGGTGCAATGCCGCCAGCCCTGAGCGGCCGCCACATGGGCGCGCTGCGGCGCGATGCCAAGTGCCTGGGGGCGCTCGCCGCGATGCGGCTGGCGCTCAGTCTGCGGGGCTATGCCGCGATCCGGGCGGCGATGCCCGAGGCGGCGCAGACCGCCGACGGGCATTTCTACGCCCGCCAGCTTGCCCGGCGGATCACGCGCCTGGCGCGGGCTGTGCCGGGCGCCTCTTGCCTCACCCAAGCGCTGGCGCTGCAATATCTGCTGGCGCGCGCGGGCCATGCTTGCGAGCTCCATGTCGGCGTGAAGCGCGATGCCAAAGGGCAGTTCGCCGCCCACGCCTGGGTGAGCTGCAACGGCCGGATCGTGCTCGGCGCCGAGGGCACGCGGCTGGCCGATTACACCGCGCTCGCCGGTGCACGCTGATGGGGCGGCCCGCATGACCGGAGGCACCATCAGCGGCATGGTCGCGCCCGACCTGCGCCCGCTTGGGCCTTCGCCTGCGGCAGGCGGTTGGAGCGCGCCGGGCGTCCGCCTCGCCGGCCCTGCGCCCTTCACCGAAGACGCGCTGACCGTCGTCGCCGACGCCC
The DNA here is from genome assembly GCF_001557325.1 of Erythrobacter donghaensis. GTDB lineage: Bacteria > Pseudomonadota > Alphaproteobacteria > Sphingomonadales > Sphingomonadaceae > Erythrobacter > Erythrobacter donghaensis_B. Next base: position 448 of record NZ_LSJS01000144.1, on the reverse strand, counting down.
GGCTCGACAACCGTGCGGCGCTCGCCGCCACGCTCGGGCTGCCGGCTCGCGCGGAGGCGGCGGCGGTGATCGCGGCGGCCTATCACCGTTGGGGCGAGGATTGTCCCGCCCGGCTGGATGGCGCCTTCGCCTTTGCCCTGTGGGACGCCCGCGCGCGCCGTCTGCTGTGCGCGCGCGATGTCGCCGGGGTGCGCCCGTTCTTCTACCGCGCTGCCGAAGGCGCGCTTGCCTTCGCCCAGTCGGCCCAGATGCTCGCCGACCCCGCCGCCGTCCCGCGGGCAGAGGCGATCGCCGACTTTCTCTACGGCCGCGTGCTCGATGCCGAGAGCACCTGGTTCGCGGGCGTGATGCGCCTGCCCGCCGGGCACAGCCTGATGTTCGAGGGCGGGCGCTGCCGCATCGCGCGCCACAGCCGCCTCGCCCCGGCCCCCTACGATCCTGCTCGTCC
>NZ_LSJS01000143.1 GCF_001557325.1 Erythrobacter donghaensis | reverse complement strand
CCCCCCGCCTCCCCCCGGCGCCGCGCCCGTGCTCCGCCGCGCAAATCCTTGCCGAGTTTAGGGAACCGCCCGCCGAGGTCGCCGACAAGGATGCCAAGGGGGGAGGGACACAAGGACAAGGTGCCATGCCCAAGCCAGCCTGCAAGACTGCCTCCGACCAGCCGCCAGCCTGCTTCACCGCCGAGATGACCGCATCGCTGCCCGCGCTGCGCAGCTTCGCGCGCTCGCTGTGCCGCCAGCGCGACATCGCGATGGCCGATGACCTGGTGCAGGAGACGATGGTGCGCGCCTGGTCGTCACGCCATACCTTCCTTCCGGGCAGCAAGTTCCGTCCGTGGCTGTTCACGATCCTGCGCAACCAGTTCTACAACGCGGTGAGGAAGCAGGGCCGGCTGGTCGCATGGGAGCCCGAGGCGGCCGAGCGGCTGCTGGTGCAGGCCCCCGATCAGGAAGAGCGCATCCATGTCGCCGATCTCGAGGGCGCCTTGCAGCAATTGCCCGATGGCCAGCGCGAGATGCTGATGCTGATCGCGGGCGCGGGGCTGAGCTACGAGGAGGCGGCCGAGGTCGCGGACTGCAAGCTCGGCACGGTCAAGAGCCGGATCAACCGCGGGCGGGCGGCGATGCGCGTGATCATTGCGAACGGCGAGGCGCTGCCCGAGGCCTGAACGGGCGAAGCCCGCCCGAACAAGTTGCGGGCCCGCTTCCCAGGGAAGCGGGCCCGCATGGGGGTGGCGCAGGGCGTGTGCCTCGGACCCCGCGCCACCCTTGTCTGCCACAGGCTTATTGCGGGGGCGTGTCGCCTTCGGCCTGTTCCTCGACCATCTCGGCCTTGGCATCGGCGCGTTCGCGCACCGCATCGGCCTTGTTCTCGAGGTTCTGCTCGGCCGCCGGATCGACGCCGTCGGTGGTCTGGTCGAGCCCGTCGGCGCGCTGTTCCATCGTATCGGCGATGGCTTCGCCCTGCTCCTCGATCGCGTCGGCGCGTTCCTCGGCCTGTTCTTCGGCGGCGTTGTCGCAACCGCCGAGGCCAGCCCCGGCCAGGGCGAGGATGGCGGCGAAGGTGCTGAGATTCTTCATGCGCTGCGCTCCCGGGCTCAACGGACCGAGCCGCGACGGAACAGGTTGACGATCGCCAGCAGCACCAGTGCGCCAAGGAACGAGACGATCAGCGCGCTGATCGAGAAGTCGCCGTCCATGATGTTCCCGCCACCGATCAGCGGATTGAGGAGGAAACCGGCGACGAGTGCGCCGACCACGCCGACGATAATGTTGAGGAAGATGCCCTGCTGGGCGTCGGTGCGCATCACCATGCTGGCGAGCCAGCCGAGAATGCCTCCGATGATGATGATCAGGATAAGGTTCATTCGCTGTCTCCTTGCCGAGAGAGGCCTTGCCCGCCCGCGGCCGCTGGCCGGCCGCGCGCCGCTTGGCTTCGACATGCCCATGCCTGACAGGGTGGGGGGGATGTGCCCTCACCTATGTTGTGGGGGATGCATCACTGCGCTCCTCAGGCGAGCGGCGCGGGCAATCCGAACAGGCGCGCAAAGCGCAGCGCACAGGCGCGGTCACCGGTGATGGCGAGGCCCGCGTTCGCCTCGAGTTCCTCCCACGGCACCCCGGCATAGATCCCGGCTGCGATCACGTCGGCGGACGGCGCGTGGAACACCGCATCGCAGCCCCCGGGATCGCCGCGCCGGATCGGCAGCTCGCGGCCCTCGGGCTCGGCCACGAAGCGCTCCTCGCCAATCGCGAAGCCGATGCGGCCGGTGAAGGCGGCGCAGGCCTCGCGGTCGAGCATGGTGCGCAAGGACAGCATCAGCGAGACCGCGGAGAGCGGCAGGCGCGGATCGTGGGCGCGCGATTGCGCCGCCCAGCGCCCGAGCTCCTGGATCAGCGGCTCGGCGGCAAGGCCCCACTGCGTCAGCTCGTAGACCTGCGCCTTGCCGGGCGGCGGCAGCGAGCGGCGGGCGACCACGCCCGATGCCTCGAGCGCTTGCAGCCGCTCGGTCAGCACCTTGGCCGAAATGCCGGGCAGCGCGGCGCGCAGGTCGGAAAAGCGCCGCGCCCCCAGCATCAGCTCGCGCACCACCAGCAGCGCCCAGCGCTCGCCGATGACCTCGAGCCCGAAGGCCGTGCCGCAGGCGTCATTGTACCAGCGCCCGTGTCCGACTGCGGGCCCGGAAGGTCGGCCCGTCTCTTTTTCAGTTACCTTTGGTGACTTCATGGTTGACGAAAGTAACCTCCCGTCAGACAAGACGCAAGGGAGCGAGTCGCAAAGGCGGCCTGCGGAGGAGGAAAACACCATGTATATCGACGGATTTGTCATTCCCGTGCCGACGGAAAACCGGCAGGCCTTCATCGACCACGCTGCCGCCGCCGACAGCCTGTTCATCGAAATGGGCGCGTTGCGCGTGGTCGAATGCTGGGGCGATGACGTCCCCGAAGGCAAGCAGACCGATTTCCGCCGCGCGGTCGACGCCGAGGCGGGCGAAAGCGTCGTCTTCAGCTGGATCGAATGGCCCGACAAGGCGACCCGCGATGCCGCCTTTGCCAGGATGATGAGCGAGGATTTCGACGATCCGCGCATGGACCAGACGAAAAATCCCATGCCCTTCGACGGCAAGCGCATGATCTTCGGCGGCTTCGTCCCGGTGGTCGACATGGGGGGCGAGGGATGACCGCGAAGAACACGATTTGCCTGTGGTATGACGGCGCCGCCGAAGACGCCGCGCGCTTCTACGCGCAGACCTTCCCGGACAGCAGCCTCGATTCCGTCCACCGCGCACCGACCGACTTTCCCTCGGGCAAGGCAGGGGACGTGCTGACGGTGCAGTTCACCGTGCTCGGCATCCCCTGCATCGGCCTCAACGGCGGGCCGATCTTCCCGCACACCGAGGCCTTCAGCTTTCAGGTGATGACCGAGGATCAGGCCGAGACCGACCGTTACTGGGACGCCATCGTCGGCAATGGCGGGCAGGAAAGCGCCTGCGGGTGGTGCAAGGACCGCTGGGGCCTCAACTGGCAGATCACCCCGCGCACCCTCACCGAAGCGCTCGCGGCGGGCGGCGACGAGGCGGCGCGGGCGTTCGGCGCAATGATGAACATGGGCAAGATCGATGTCGCCGCGATCGATGCCGCGCGGCGGGGTGAGGGCTAATGCGCAGGATCCATGCGGCCGCCTTCGTCTCGCTCGACGGGGTAATTCAAGGGCCGGGCGGGGTCGAGGAAGACACCACCGGCGGCTTTTCGTCCGGCGGCTGGGTGTTCGGCCTTTGGGACGATGCCGTGGGCGCGGAGATCGACCGCCTGTTCGGGCGCGGTTACGACCTGCTGCTCGGGCGGCGCACCTATGACATCTTCGCGGGCTACTGGCCCTATGTCGATCCCGAGGACGAGGGCAGCGGGCCGATGGCCAAGGCCTTCACCGCCTGCCGCAAATATGTCCTCTCGCGCGGCACCCCGCAGCTCGATTGGGCCAACAGCCACCAGCTGCGCGGGGTCGAGGAGGTCGCGGCATTGAAGCGGACCGAAGGCCCCGATCTGGTGATCCAGGGATCGGGCACGCTCTATCCGCCGCTGCTCGCGGCCGGGCTGATCGACCGACTGACGCTGATGATCTTCCCGGCGGTGCTGGGCAAGGGCAAGCGCCTGTTCGGCGAGGGGACGCAGCCGGGCCTGCTGGCGCTGGTGGAACAGCGCGCCGGAACGAACGGCACGATCATCGCCACCTACGAACAGCGCGGCCCGCTGCCCTCGATGGCCGAGGTCAGCCCGCCCCCGATGGACAGCGCGCGCGAGGCGGCCCGGCAGGCGGCGATGGCGCGCGGCGAGTGGTAGCAGCGCTCAGCGGCGCTTGAGGAAGAGGTAGAGCGCGCCTTCGCCGCCGTGGCGGATATGGGCGCGGCGCACCGCGGTGATCGCATCGGCATGGCGGCTGGC
>NZ_LSJS01000142.1 GCF_001557325.1 Erythrobacter donghaensis | reverse complement strand
GTGCGCATCTTCGCAATCGGCAGAAACCCCGAAACCGGTCAGGAAGGCATCATCAGCAGCGGATCTGGTGTCGTGATTGATGCAGGCCGGGGCGAGATCCTGACCAATTCCCACGTCGTCGACAACGCGACCAAGCTGCAGGTTCAGGTGAGTGACGGGCGGACGCTCGATGCCCGGATCATCGGCCGTGATCCTGATACCGACATCGCGTTGATCACCGTCGCCGCGCGCGACCTTCAACCGATTGCTC
>NZ_LSJS01000141.1 GCF_001557325.1 Erythrobacter donghaensis | reverse complement strand
GGCAGACCTTCGTCACCATGGCCTTCTTCGCGCTGGTGACGGGCGTGGGCGGCGGCACGGTGCGCGATCTGCTGATCCGCGCGCCGGTGTTCTGGATCGACGATCCTTGGGTCGCCGCCGTCTGCCTCGGCACGGCGCTGATCGCGTGGTTCACGCCGGTGCGCTGGTGGGAGGGCAAGGGCTTCGCCTATGCCGACGGTGCGGGGCTCGCTGCCTATGCCGTGCTCGGCAGCGCGAAGGCGCTCGCCTACGGAATCCCGCCGGTTCCCGCCGCGCTGATGGGCGTGATCACCGGCTGCGTCGGGGGGATCATCCGCGACGTGGTCGCAGGCCGCCCCTCGATCATCATGAGCCCCGAACTCTACGTCACCCCCGCCGCATTGACCTCGGCGCTGAGCGTTGCGGGGATGCTGGCGATGGCCCCGCTCGGCCTTCCGGGCGAGTTCGCCTGGGGCTTCGCCTTTGCCTGCGGATTCGCGCTAAGGAGCGCGGCAATCCGCTGGGAATGGGGCCTTCCGAGCTATGGCGGCGAGCGCGGCGGCGGGGACTAGCCGCCGGTCGCCTCTTCCAGCGTCTCGGGGATGACCTCGCCGGGGATCGGCCCGCCGGGATAGGCCGGAAGCGCGCCAGCGGCTGCTGCGGGCGCTGCGGCAGGCGCGCCGGTCGGGGCCACCGCCAGGCCGCCGCGCACCTCGGTCTCCTGCACCGCCATGTCGGGGCGCACCGTCCCCCCAAGGCCAGCGCGCGCGGCGGCGTAGGCCCGGGCGTCCCACTGCCCCGCGGCGGGCTGTTCGGCCGCGGTCTGGGGCTCGCCCCAGCCGCCCGCGCCGAAAGCGCCGTCATAGTCGATCCGGTCGATCCGCCCGTCATTGCCGATCCGGCAGCGGAACGGCGCACCGTTGAAGATGGCGCCCGTCACCTCCCAGCCGCTCGCAGTGCGCTGGACATTATCGACGCTGTCGACCCGGACGTCGCGCTCGATCCGGTCGAGACACATGTCGACCGCGCTGTCGAGGCCCGAGGAGCCCGACCGGCGCACATCGCGGCGGTCCCGGTCGGGATCGCTGTCACGGTAGCGCAGGTCGCGCTCGATCACCACGACCTCGCGCTCGCGTTCGCGACGGCGCTGGGAATCGGCGATGGCGAGCGCCCCGCCGATGATCGCGGCGCCGATCAGCACGTCGCCCGCATCGATCCGGTTGCGGCGCCAGCCACCGCGCCAGCCCCGGCGGCCCCAGCCCCGACCCCAGCCGCAATAGCGGCGGCAGCCCCACTGCGCCGTCTCGGCAGCGGGGTCGAAAGCCGAGGGGGCGAAATAGGTCGATACCGCGCTACCGGGTGCGAGCGGCGCGGCCGCGGCGGGGGCGGTAAGAAGGGTGGTGCCAGCCAGTGCTGCGGCGAGCAGCCCCGCGCGCAATGTCAGAGCCATGATGCGCTCTCCTCCTGTTCATGGGCCCGGCGCCCACCAACGCCCGGATGATCCGCAGGACTAGCCGTGGCGAGCTTGCGCTGGGCTGAACCGCGCGGAGGCGCACAAGTGCCGCCCCGCGCGCCGGGTGGACGGCGGCGGGGCGGGGAGGATGCGCGCGGCGAAAAGGCAGGAACACCGCGCGCGAGGGGATCAGGTTGACGGTCAGCGCAGGCGCCGGATGCCGTCGAAGTCGATGAAGGGCGCGCCCCTTCCGTCGACCCGGCAGGTGAAGCTACCACGGTCATTCCGGCCCCAGCCGCCGCCGACATCGATCCGGCCGCGGACACGGAAGCCGTCGCGGGTGCGGTCGATGTCGCGCACGTCGATCACGTCGGCATAGCGGTAGCCGCCGAAGCGCCGCGCCTGGTTCTCGGCAGCGCGCACGCAGCGGTCGACCGCCGCACGCGGGCCGCCCGCGAAGCCGTAGCCGCCGCGATAGTCGTAGCGGTCGCCGCGATATCCGTCGCGGTAGTCGTAGCGGTCACGGCCGCGGTCGCCGTCGAAGGCACCCGCAAGCGCGGCAATCCCGCCGATCACCACCGCGCCGGCGATGATCTCGCCCGCGCTGATGCCATCGCGGTCGCGGTGGTCGCGCGCCATGGCGGGGGTGACGGAGGCTGCGGTCAGGGCGGTGGCAGCCACCGCGCCGAGAGCGAGCCGGGCCATGGTGCCGGAGGCCAGCCGGTTGGTCTTGGTGGTCATCGGAGCATTCCTCGTCTGGCACCGCGCGCGTGATTGCGGGGTGTCGAGGAGCGTTTTGCGCGATTCGGCGTGAGGCTTGCCTGAATTGGCGTGACAGGTGTTGTTAATTTAAAAAGCGTTTTAGATGAACGATTGGTCGCAATGTGACACGCGCACACAGGCGGCGACCGCATGTATCAGGTGAACTTACTCCGCCGGAAGCGCCGCCAGCACATCGCGGGTGAAGGAGGCGATATCGAACCCGCTCCCCACCGGATCCTCCCCGCGCCGCACGATCACGACCTTGCGCGAGGGGACGATCACCACATATTGCCCGCGGTTGCCGATGGCGGCGAAGGTGTCGGACGGCACGCCTTCCTCCTTGTTGAGGAGCCAGAACCCCGCCCCGTAGCCGAAGGTGCCCGTCGGCGGCTGCGGGCCTGAGGGGGTGGTGACATACTTCACCCAGCCCTCGGGCAGGATGCGGGTGCCATCGGGCAGCTTGCCGTCGTCGAGGTAGAGCTGTCCGAACTTCGCGAGGTCATGCGCTGTGGTCCAGACCTGGCTGGAGAGGATGTAGCCGCCCTGCGCGTCGGTTTCGGCCACGGTGTGCTCCATCCCCAGCCTGGCGAAGAAGTCGGCCGGGGGATGGGCCTCGAACGTCGCCCTGATGGCGGCGATGGCGGCGAGCGTGTCGTTGTTGGCGTAGCGATAAGTGGCACCAGGCCGATCGATCAGCGGCCAGTCGAGCGCGACCTCGTCCACCGTTCCCCCACCCCAGTAAAGCGGATCGGTGCGGTTGCCCGGGGTGTCGGAATAGCGCCCTGAGGCCATGCGCAGCAGGTGATCGATGGTGATGGAGCGGCGCGGGTCGGTCTTGTCCACACCCAGCCCGGCCGAGGCCTGGACGTCCGCCTCCCCGCGATAGACCGCCGCGCCCACCAGCGTTGCCGCGATGCTCTTGGCGACCGACCAGGTCCGCTGCGGCACGTCCGTGTCGAATTCAGAATGGTAGAGTGAGAGGCCGTTGCCAGGGCTCGAAACAACGACCGCCGTGGTGCGCGAACCCTCGCCATAGCGGCTCTCGAAAGCGCCGAACATCGCCGCAATCAGCGCAGGTGACGCCTCCGAGCGGCTTTGGATCGAAAGCACGCTGCCCGGCTCGCCCGCAGCGGCTGCGGGCTCGACCGCCGCACCTTCGGGTAGCTCGAGGACGGTTCCGATCGGGGCGAGGCGGCACCCCTCCCCGCCGGAATGGCTGGCGACCCGCGGCGGCAGTGCCCCAGACCACTCGACTGCGACGCTCAGCAGGCCGCCATCCTCGCCGCGGACAATCCGGTGATCGAGCTCGCGCACGATGGCATCGAGCGGCGACTGGATGCCGGTGAGCTCCCAGCGCGCCACGCTCTCCGGAGAGCGCGTCGTGCCGTTCGCCTCGGCATTGGCAATCGCGCTGCACAGCATCAAAGCCTTGTAACCCGCCGCAAGCGCGCGGTCGTAGCGCGCATCGAGCGCTTCCTGCTGGTTCTGGGCAGTGGTAGGAACGGCGGCGAGAAACAGCGCTGTGGCTGCAAGGGCGGTGCGGATCATGGCGCGCAGCCTATCGGCAGCGGCGCAAAAGGAAAGGGCCGGAAGCGCTTTCGCCCCGGCCCTTGCCTTGTCTCGTGGAAGCCGCGGCTTACGCGTCTTCGTATTCGTCTTCCGATGCGACCGGGCCCGAATCTTGACCGCGGGCGCTCTCGTCACGGTCGACGAGCTCGATGATCGCCATCTGCACCGCATCGCCCGGGCGCACGCCGGCGCGCAGGACGCGGGTGTAGCCGCCTTCACGGTCAGCGTAACGCTCGGCGAGCACTTCGAAGAGCTTCTTGAGCTGCGCCTCGTCACCCAGACGGCTCATCGCGAGACGACGGTTCGACAGGCCGCCACGCTTGGCGAGCGTGATCAGCTTTTCGATATAGGGGCGCAGTTCCTTGGCCTTGGGCAGCGTGGTCTTGATCTGCTCGTGCTTGATCAGCGCGGCGGCCATGTTGCGGAACAGGGCGTTGCGGTGACCCGTGCGGCGGCCCAGCTTGCGGCCCGAAATACCATGACGCATAATCTTTACTCCGTTCGAAAAGGGCCCGTGTCAGGTAGCCCAGTGCTGGTGGCCGTCAGGGCTGCCACCTTCGCCCATATGGTGAGCCCCCGCTGTCGCAGGGGCTCCCGAAATGCTTACCCGAGAAGTTCCTGTTCCAACTTCTTGGCCATCTCTTCGATGTTCTCGGGCGGCCAGCCGGGGATGTCCATGCCCAGACGCAGGCCCATGCTCGAGAGCACTTCCTTGATCTCATTGAGCGACTTGCGGCCGAAGTTCGGCGTGCGCAGCATCTCGGCTTCGGTCTTCTGGACCAGATCGCCGATGTAGATGATGTTGTCGTTCTTGAGGCAGTTGGCCGAACGCACCGACAGTTCCAGCTCGTCGACCTTCTTGAGGAGGTAGCGGTTGAGCTGGTTGGCGTCGCTCTCTTCGGGCTGAACCGCGTGACCGATCATCTGGCCGACCGGCTGCGGGATGCCGTCCTCGAAGTGGACGAACAGCGTCAGCTGGTCCTGGAGGATGCGCGCGGCATAGGCCACGGCGTCTTCCGGGGTAACGGTGCCATCGGTCTCGACGGTCAGCGAGAGCTTGTCGTAATCGAGCTCCTGCCCGACGCGGGCGTTCTCGACCTTGTAGCTGACCTGACGCACGGGCGAGTAGAGCGAGTCGACCGGGATCAGGCCGATCGGCGCATCGGCCGGACGGTTCTGCACGGCCGGGCTGTAGCCCTTGCCCGTGTCGGCGGTGAGCTCCATGTTGAGCGTCGCGCCTTCATCGAGCTGGCAGATCACGAGGTCCTTGTTCATCACCTCGATGTCGCCGGTGACGGCGATGTCACCCGCCTTGACCGCGCCCGGGCCGGTGGCCGAAAGCTGCAGCCGCTTGGGGCCCTCGCCTTCCATCTTGAGCGCGATCTGCTTGACGTTGAGGACGATGTCGGTGACGTCCTCACGCACGCCCGCGAGGCTCGAGAATTCGTGCAGCACGTTCTCGATCTTGATCGAGGTGATCGCGGCGCCCTGCAGGCTCGAGAGCAGCACCCGGCGCAGCGCGTTGCCGAGCGTCAGGCCGAAGCCCCGCTCGAGCGGTTCGGCCACGAAGGTCGCCTTGCGCTGACGATCGCCGCCGTCCTTGATTTCCAGGGAGTTGGGTTTCTTGAGTTCCTGCCAGTTCTTGGTGTTGACGGACATGGATATCCCCTAATTCGCCTTGTGGGCGGTTCAAACTTGGGCGGGCCGGATGCGCATGAGCGACGCGGCATCAGACCCGATCGGGTGGCGGCGACACGCGTTGCCGCCGCCATCCCGGCGGATCAGACGCGGCGACGCTTGGACGGACGGACCCCGTTGTGCGGGATCGGGGTGACGTCGCGGATCGAGGTAATGTTGAAACCGACAGCCGCAAGCCCGCGCAGCGCGCTTTCGCGGCCCGAGCCCGGGCCCTTCACTTCGACCTCGAGCGTGCGCACGCCGTGTTCGGCGGCCTTCTTGCCGGCATCGTCGGCGGCAACCTGCGCGGCGTAGGGCGTCGACTTGCGGCTCCCCTTGAAGCCCATCATCCCGGCGGACGACCACGAGATGGCATTGCCCTGCGCGTCGGTGATGGTGATCATGGTGTTGTTGAAACTGGCGTTGATATGCGCAACGCCGCTGGTGATGTTCTTCTTGTCACGGCGCCGGATACGGCCTGGTTCGCGTGCCATTGTCTATATTCCTCTAGCTCGTAAGAAGGAAAAAGCGGGAAAGCCCTGAGGCCCGCCAGCTTACTTCTTCTTGCCCGCGATGGGCTTGGCCTTGCCCTTGCGGGTGCGGGCGTTGGTGTGGGTGCGCTGGCCGCGGACGGGCAGGCCCGAGCGGTGACGCAGGCCGCGATAAGCACGCAGGTCCATCAGGCGCTTGATGTTCATCGCGGTCTGGCGACGCAGGTCGCCTTCCACGGTGAAGTCGGCATCGATGGTTTCGCGGATGCGCAGAATCTCTTCATCCGAGAGATCCTGCACGCGCGCAGTGTGCGCAATGCCCAGCTTGTCGGCGATCTGGACGGCGGTCGTGCGACCGATCCCGTGAATATAGGTCAGCGCGATGATCACGCGCTTGTTGGTGGGGATATTGACCCCGGCAATACGAGCCACTTATTTCTCCATGCTCCACAGGGGCTTGCGGCCTTGAGGGGCCACCCCTATCTCAACGCTCATTCACCTTCATGTCCGCCTGCCGGAGGATCGCGCCACGGGGGCAGGATCACAAACGGCAAAAAGTCCGGTCGGCACGCGCAAGGGCGATGCCTGCCGAACTTGCTTCGAACATGTCGAATGAGGGGCGCGCATAGGCTGATTCGCGCGGGGCGTCAACCGCCTGGCTTGGAAACCGTACAATGCGCCAAACGCCCTAGCGCATCAACCAGATAGCGAGCGGCCCTGCCCCGCGTTCACCGCCCCGGCTTGTCGTCGAGATCGCTGAAGGCATCCTCGACAGTGGCAGGCTTGGGGGTGGGTTTGGGCGCGGGGCTTGGCGCTGCGGCCGGGGCTGCGGGCTTGGCGGTCCCTGCTGCAGGCGCAGTGGCAGGCTTGGGCGCGGCCGCCGAGGGCGCCGCAGGCTTGGGCGCGACGGCGCTCGCAGCGGGCTTCTTGGGTGCGGCCGATGCTGCGGGCGCAGCAGGCTTGCTGGCCGCAGGCGCGGGAGCACCGGCTGGCGCAGGAGCCGGTGCCTCGGCAGGGGCCGGAGCTGGCGCGGGCGGCGGCGGCGGGAGGGCCACCACGCCGAGCGGCTTGGCGAGCGCGGCAAGTTGCGTCGCCAGCACCCCGTCGACCGCCTTGGCAATCACCGGAACCTCGTATCGCATCGACCCGCCGACGTTGTACTCCCACACGATCCGCGTGCCCTTCTCGTGCTTGCTCAGCGCGATCGTCAGCACGCCGGTCACCGGTTCGCTCTGGAGCGGGCCGAGGCTGCCGACCATCCGCAGCGCGGCCTCGGGATAGGCCTGGACCACGCGCATGTGCTCGACGCTGCCCTCGAGCGAGAAACGCCCCGGCTCGTCGACCTCGGGAATGGTCTCACAGAAACACCCGCCCGCCTGCGGGGTCAGGGCGAGATTGGCGGAATCGCCCGACCAGGTATGCGCCTTGTCCCACCAGTCGGCCGGGCTGATGAGCGCGAGCCACACCTCCTTAGGGGTGGCGCTCACCACCACCTCGTTGCGCGAGACGAAGCCGACCTCGGTGGTGCGCGTCACCTCGGCGCCGGCCGGGGCGCCTGCGAGCGCGGCCAGCGCACCGAGCGTGAGCACCGTGACCCGAAACTTCATGGCAAGACCCTCCCCTCGCGAAACCATGCCGGCAAGGCTGCGGCAAAAGCGCGCGGGGCACAAGCCCCCGCCCAGCCCGGCCCCGTTCAGTGTCCGAGGATCGCGTCGATCTGCCCTGCGACCGTGTCGATCGCCGCCATGCCATCGACCCGTGCTACTATCCCGCGTGCTTCGTAGCCCGGCAGGATCGGCGCGGTCTTGGCGCGGTATTCGGCCATGCGGGTGCGCACGGTTTCCTCGTTGTCATCCGGGCGGCGCTTGAATTCGGTGCTGCCGCAGGTGTCGCACACGCCGTCCACCTTCGGGGGGTTGGCGGTGTCGTGATAGAGCGTGCCGCAATTGCCGCAGGAGAAGCGCCCGGTGATGCGTTCGACCAGCGCGTCCTCGTCCACCTCGAGCTCGATCACATGGTCGAGCGCGCGGCCGTTCTTCGCGAGGATCGCGTCGAGCGCATCGGCCTGAGCGGCGGTGCGGGGATAGCCGTCGAAGATCGCGCCGGTTTCGGGGCCCATCGCGGCCAGCTCGGCGTCGATAAGATCGGAAACGATCGCGTCCGAGACCAGCTCGCCGCGCTCCATGACTTCCTTTGCGCGCATGCCCACCGGCGTACCGGCCTTGACCGCGGCGCGCAGCATGTCGCCGGTGGAGAGCTGGCGCATGCCATGCCGCTCGACCAGCCCCGCGCTCTGCGTTCCCTTGCCGGCGCCGGGAGGGCCAAGAAGAATGATGTTCACGAACCGTCCCCCATTGTCGCCGCGGATCAGCGCCGCGCGCGTTTGTTCAGACTTACGGGTTCAACCAAGCATGCGGGCGCGTCAAGCCGACTATCGTCGGATATCAGCGCATCCGTCCCTTGAGTTTGGCCTTCTTGATGAGGTCGCCATATTGCAGCGCGAGCAGGTGCGACTGGATCTGGCTGATGGTGTCCACCGTGACGTTGACCACGATCAGCAGGCTGGTGCCGCCGAGGAACAGCGGAATCCCGGTCTGCGCGATCACCGCTTCAGGCAGGACGCACACCACCGTAAGGTAGATCGAGCCGATCACGGTGATGCGGGTCAGGACATATTCGAGATAGTCCGCGGTGCGCTTGCCCGGGCGGATGCCGGGGATCGAGCCGCCGTTCTTCTTGAGGTTGTCCGCGGTCTCTTCCGGGTTGAACACGACCGCGGTGTAGAAGAAGCAGAAGAAGATGATGCCCAGCGCATAGAGCGTCATGTAGAGCGGCTGGCCGTGCTGGAGATACTGGTTCATCGTCTGCAGCACGTCATAGGTCGTCGTGCCGGGCTCGATCGAGCCGCCGACGAGCTGCGTGATCGTCAGCGGCAGCAGCAGCAGCGAGCTCGCGAAGATCGGCGGGATCACGCCCGCGGTGTTGATCTTGAGCGGCAGGTAGGACCGTTCGGCCTGCATCATCCCGCGCTCGGTCGCGCGCTTGGGATACTGGATGGTGAGACGGCGCTGGGCCCGCTCCATGAAGGCGATGCCGAGGATCAGGAACACCACCATGGCAACGAAGCCGATGATCACGATTTCCGAGATCGCACCGGTCCGGCCGCCCTCGAACAGGCTGCCGATGAACTGCGGGAAGGCCGCGACGATGCCCGCCATGATGATCAGCGACACGCCGTTGCCGATGCCGCGGCTGGTGATCTGCTCGCCGAGCCACAGCAGGAACATTGTCCCGCCGGTGACGTTGATGATCGTCGAGACGTAGAACAGCGGGCCGGTGTCGACCGCGAAGCCCTGCGCCACCGCGTTCGCCGCCACCGCATAGCCCTGGATGATGCACAGCAGCACCGCGCCGTAGCGGGTATACTGGTTCAATTTCTGCCGCCCGCTCGCCCCTTCCTTCTTCAGCGCGGCGAGCGCCGGGTGCAGCGCCGAGGCCATCTGCACCACGATCGAGGCGGTGATGTAGGGCATGATGCCGACCGCGATCAGGCTCATGCGTTCGAGCGCGCCGCCCGAGAAGGCGTTGAACAGGTCGAGGATCGTGCCCGAGGCGCGGCTGTTGAACTCGGCGAGCTTGACTGGATCGATCCCCGGCAGCGGCACGAAGCTCAGGAAGCGGAAGACGATCAGCGCGCCGATGGTGAACCAGATGCGCTGCTTGAGCTCGGTCGCCTTGGCGAAATTGCCGAGGTTGAGGTTGCTCGCGATATTGTCGGCGCGTGATGCCATGGGGTCGGGTCGATCCTAGCTCTTGATCCGGGGGCGCCGTGGCGGTGTCTTGCCCTGGGGAAAGAGCCGCCGGAGCGCGCGAGAGCGTAAATAGGGAGCGCGGGGGCTCTTGTCGAACCCCCGCGCGCCACCTTTTGTCGATTACTTGGCCTTGGCGGCCTTGTTGGCGTCGCGCCGGGCGAGCTTCTTCTCGTGCTCGGGGGTCGGCTCGGGCGCCACTTCGACGCTGCCGCCGGCCTTTTCGACCGCGGCGATCGCACCCTTGGTCGCGCCGGTGACCGCGAAGGTCGCCTTGGCGGTGATCTCACCCTTGCCGAGCAGACGCACGCCATCCTTGCCGCCGCGCACCAAACCGGCCGCGCGCAGCGCTTCCTCGGTGATGGGGGCCGAGGCGTCGAGCTTGCCCGCGTCGATGAACTTCTGGATCATGCCGATGTTCACTTCGGCGTAGTCCTTGGCGAAGGGGTTGTTGAAGCCGCGCTTCGGCAGGCGCATGTGGAGCGGCATCTGGCCGCCCTCGAAGCCCTTGATGGCCACGCCCGAACGGGCCTTCTGGCCCTTCTGGCCGCGTGCCGAGGTCTTGCCCTTGCCCGAGCCGATACCACGGCCGACACGGACGCGGCCCTTGCGGGCACCGGCGTTGTCGCGGATGTCATTCAGTTTCATGTGTGCACTCGCTTTCGCTTTTGTCGCGCTATGATCCTTCTCTCCCCTCGCGGGAGAGATACGGAGACTTGCGAGCTTGCTCGCTAGTCGGAGTTGAGAGGGGCAGGTGCGAGCGTGCGCTCGCATCCCCTCTCCCAACCCTCTCCCGCAAGGGGAGAGGGCTAGAAGGTCAGTCCACCACCTGCACCAGATGCGGGATCTTGGCGATCGCGCCGCGCACCTCGGGGGTGTCCTGACGCTCGACAATCTTGTGCATCTTGTTCAGCCCCAGACCGATGAGGATCTGGCGCTGGCTGGCGGGACGACGGATCGGCGAGCCGATCTGCTTGATCTTGATGGTAGCCATCTGACGTTACTCCACGATCGCGGCAGCTTCGGCTTCCGCCTCGACTGCGCTGGCCCCGCCGCGACCCAGGAGGTCGGCAACCTTCTTGCCGCGACGCTGTGCGACCGACTTCGGCGAAGTCTGGTCGGCGAGCGCGTCAAAGGTGGCGCGGATCATGTTGTAGGGGTTCGAGGTGCCGACCGACTTGGTCACCACGTCGGCAACGCCGAGGCTCTCGAACACGGCGCGCATCGGACCGCCGGCGATGATGCCGGTGCCCGGAGGCGCCGTGCGAAGGGTGACCTTGCCCGCGCCGAAACGGCCATTGCCGTCATGGTGCAGGGTGCGACCTTCCTTGAGCGGCACGCGGATCATCTTCTTGCGCGCCGAAGCGGTCGCCTTGGTGATCGCCTCGGGCACTTCGCGGGCCTTGCCGTGGCCGAAGCCGACGCGGCCCTGACCGTCGCCGACCACGACCAGCGCCGCAAAGCCGAAGCGCTTGCCGCCCTTCACGGTCTTGGAGACGCGGTTGATGTGCACCAGCTTCTCGATGATGCCGTCATCTTCTTCCTGCTTGGGCCCGCGACGGTCGTCACGACCGCCCCGCCCGCGACCACGGCCTTCGCCGCCCTCGCGGTTGCCGCCACGGCCACGCCCGCGACGACCCTGCGCTTCACCGGCGTCGCCGCCGATGTCGCCGGCCACGTCCGGGGTTTCGATGGTGTTTTCGTCAGCCATGATCAGAACTCCAGCCCGCCTTCACGGGCGGCATCGGCCAGCGCCTTGACGCGGCCATGGAACAGGAACCCGCCGCGATCGAACACGACAGTGGTCACGCCCGCCTTCTTGGCGGCCTCGGCGATCGCCTTGCCGACTTCGGCAGCGGCGTCGACATTGGCGCCGCTCGCCTTGGCACCGAGCGTCGATGCGGCAGCGACGGTCTTGCCGGCCGCATCGTCGATGATCTGGGCGTAGATGTGACGGCCGGTGCGGTGCACCGACAGACGGGGCTTGCCACCGGCACGCGCACGAAGCGCAGTGCGAACCCGGCGACGGCGACGTTCGAAAAGGGAAAGCTTTGCCATCTTATCTCTTCTTCCCTTCCTTGCGGAAGATAAACTCGCCGCGATAGGCGATCCCCTTGCCCTTGTAGGGCTCGGGCTTGCGCCAGCGGCGGATTTCGGCGGCAAACTGGCCGACGGCCTGCTTGTCGGTGCCGGAAATCTCGATCGTGGTCTGGTCCGGGGTCTTGACTTCAAGACCGGCGGGCACCGGCAGGTCGACGTCGTGGCTGTAGCCGAGCTGCAGCTTCAGGGTCGAACCCTGAGCGTTGGCGCGGTAGCCGACGCCCTTGATGACGAGCACCTTGGTGAAGCCGGCGCTGACGCCTTCCACCAGGTTCGACACCAGCGTGCGCTGCATGCCCCAGAACGCGCGGGCCTGCTTGCTGTCGTTGGCCGGCTTGACCGAGATCGCGCCTTCCTCGAGCGAGTAGGTGATGAGGTCGGACAGCCCCATGGTGAGGGTGCCCTTGGGGCCCTTCACGCTGAGCGTGCCGTTTTCGATGCTGGCGGTCACCCCGCCAGGGATCGCGACCGGCTTCTTACCGATGCGGCTCATCAGAACACCTCCGCCAGGACTTCGCCGCCGACGTTGTGGCTGCGCGCTTCGGCATCCGAGAGCACGCCGCGCGGCGTCGAGACGATGGTGATGCCCAGGCCATTGCGGATCGTCGGCAGTTCCTTGGAACCCGAATAGACGCGGCGGCCCGGCTTCGAGACGCGAGCCACGTGCTTGATCGCGGGCTCGCCTTCGAAATACTTCAGTTCGATCCGCAGCGCCTTGTGCTTGCCCGACGTGTCTTCGCTGTAGCCACGGATGTAGCCTTCACGCTGAAGCACTTCGAGCACGCTCGCACGCAGGTTGCTCGCCGGGGTCAGGACGGAGTCCTTCTTGGCGCGCTGGCCGTTGCGGATGCGGGTGAGCATGTCACCCAGAGGATCGGTCATTGCCATTGTCTAGTCCTCACCAGCTCGACTTGGTCAAACCCGGGATCATGCCCCGGTTGCCAAGTTGACGCAGTTCGATGCGGTTGATGCCGAACTTGCGGTAATAGCCGCGCGGGCGGCCGGTGGTGGCGCAACGGTTGCGCACCCGGGTCGGGTTCGCGTTGCGCGGAAGCTCAGCCATCTTGAGCCGGGCCATCAGGCGCTCGGTCTCGTCGAGGCTTTCATCGTTGGCAATCGCCTTCAGCTTCTCGTACTTCGCAGCGTACTGCTTCACGAGCTTCTTGCGACGCTCATTCTTGTTGATGGAACTCAGTTTCGCCATGGACTTAAGCTCTCTGCTTTCGTGTCACTAACGGGAGGCGGCTTACGCCGCTTCCTTCTGTTCGGTCTTGGCTTCGCCTGCGAAGGGGAAGCCGAAAAGACGCAGCAGCTCGCGCGCCTCTTCGTCGGTCTTGGCGGTGGTGGTGACGATGATGTCCATCCCACGCACCTTCTCGATCTTGTCGTAGCTGATTTCGGGGAACACGATCTGTTCCTTCAGCCCCATCGCGTAGTTGCCGCGGCCGTCGAACGACTTGGCGTTCAGCCCGCGGAAGTCGCGGATGCGCGGCATGGCGACGGTGACGAGACGGTCGAGAAATTCGTACATCCGCTCGCGGCGCAGGGTCACCTTGCAGCCGATCGGCATGCCTTCACGCAGCTTGAACTGCGCGATCGACTTCTTGGCGATGGTGATGACCGGCTTCTGGCCGGCGATCAGCGCCATTTCCTCGGCGGCGGTCTGAACCTTCTTCTTGTCCTGGCTCGCCTCGCCCACGCCCATGTTGAGCGTGATCTTCTCGAGCTTGGGCACTTCCATGCGGTTCTTGTAGCCGAACTTCTCGATCATGGCCTTGACGATTTCATTATCGTACTTGGCCTTCATCCGGGCGGTGTAATCAGCCATCGATGGTCTCCCCACTCTTGACCGCAACGCGCACCTTCTTGCCGTCCTTCACTTCGAAACGGACGCGGGTGGCCTTGCCGGTCTTGGGATCAGCGAGCGCAACCTTCGAGATGGCCATCGGCGCGGCGAAGCGGTCGATGCCACCCTGGGGGTTGGACTGGCTGGGCTTGCGGTGACGGGCGACGATGTTGACGCCTTCGACAACGACCTTGCCGTCCTTCGGGAGAACCTGGGCGACCGTACCGGTGCGGCCCTTGTCCTTGCCCGACAGCACGACGACGCTGTCACCCTTCTTGATCTTCGCGGCAGCCATCACAACACCTCCGGCGCGAGCGAGATGATCTTCATGAAGCCCTTCGAGCGCAGTTCGCGCACCACGGGGCCGAAGATACGGGTGCCGATCGGCTCCTCGTTCTTGTTCACGAGCACCGCGGCGTTGGTGTCGAAGCGGATGACGGTACCATCCGGACGACGCACGTCCTTGCGGGTGCGCACGATTACCGCGCGGTGAACGTCGCCCTTCTTGACCTTGGTGCGCGGCTGCGCCTCCTTGATGGAGACGACGATCACATCGCCGACGCCCGCGGTACGACGCTTCGAGCCACCCAGCACCTTGATGCACTGGACGCGCTTGGCGCCGCTGTTGTCCGCGACGTCGAGATTGGATTGCATCTGGATCATTGATCCGTCTTCCTTCTCACTGGCTTATCAGGACACCCGATCCGACCGGGGCCTGACAGTTCCGATTACGCCTAATTCAGTTGCCCGCAGCCGCGACGTCGAGGTCAGCTTCCACCGCCTGCACGCCGCCCGCCACGACCCGGTCCTTGACGATCCAGGTCTTGGTCTTGGACATGGGGCGGGTCTCTTCGATCCGCACCACGTCACCCACGGTGTATTCGTTCGTCTCGTCGTGCGCGTGATACTTCTTCGAGCGACGGATGATCTTCCCGTAGAGCGGGTGCTTCACCTTGCGTTCGACCAGCACGGTCACGGTCTTGTCGGTCTTGTCGGAGGTCACAGTCCCGACGAGGATGCGCTTGGGCATGTGCTTTCTCCTTACGCCTTGGCGGCGGCGGCTTTCGCCGCGCGCTCGCTTTGCAGCGTCTTGATCTGCGCGATGGTCCGGCGCACCTGACGGATGCGCGAGGGAGCCTCGAGCTGGTTGGTCGCAGCCTGGAACCGCAGATTGTACTGCTCGCGCTTGAGCTCGGTGAGCTCGGCGGTCAGCTGGTCATCGGTCTTGGTGCGAAGGTCCGCGATATCGGCCATTATTCGCCTCCCAGGTGGCTGGTGTCGCCGAGACGGGCGACAACCTTGGTCTTGATCGGCAGCTTCATCGCTGCACGCTCGAAGGCTTCGGCGGCCAGCGGGCCGGCAACGCCGTCGAGCTCGAACAGGATGCGGCCCGGCTTCACCTTGGCCGCCCAGTACTCGACCGAACCCTTGCCCTTACCCTGACGGACTTCGGCAGGCTTCTTCGACACGGGCACATCGGGGAACACGCGGATCCAGAGACGACCCTGACGCTTGATGTGACGGGTGATCGCACGACGCGCGGCTTCGATCTGGCGGGCGGTGACCCGCTCGGGCTCAAGTGCCTTCAGGCCATAGGACCCGAAGTTCAGGGTGGTGCCGCCCTTGGCATCGCCCTTGATCCGGCCCTTGAACTGCTTGCGGAACTTGGTCTTTTTCGGTTGCAACATGGTCTGTTACCTCAACGAGCCGGGCGGACGCCGGAAGTCTGGGCTTCCATCATCAGGCGGTCCTGCGCGGTCGGATCATGGGCAAGGATCTCGCCCTTGAAGATCCACACCTTGATCCCGATGATCCCGTAGGCGGTGAGCGCCTCGGTCTCGGCGTAATCGATGTTCGCACGCAGGGTGTGAAGCGGCACGCGGCCTTCGCGATACCATTCGACGCGGGCGATTTCCGCCCCGCCGAGACGGCCGCCGCACACGATCTTGATGCCTTCGGCACCCAGACGGAGAGCCGACTGCACCGCGCGCTTCATCGCCCGGCGGAACGCCACGCGGCGCACCAGCTGGTCGGCGATGCCCTGCGCGACGAGCTTCGCGTCGATTTCCGGCTTGCGGATCTCGACGATGTTCAGCTTCACGTCGCTCGCGGTCATGGTCGCCAGCTTCGAGCGCAGCTTCTCGATGTCCGCGCCCTTCTTGCCGATGATGACACCAGGACGGGCCGCATAGATCGACACGCGGCACAGCTTGGCCGGACGCTCGATCACCACCTTCGAAACCGCCGCCTGGGGCAGGTTCTTCATGATGTACTTGCGGATCGCGATGTCTTCCTTGAGCAAGCCCGCATAGTCACGCCCTTCGGCGTACCAGCGGCTGTCCCAGGTGCGGTTGATCTGCAGGCGCAGACCGATCGGATTGCTCTTCTGACCCATCTCAGGCCTCCTCTGCTTCGCGAACGACGATCCGCAGACGCGAGAACGGCTTGAGGATCCGGGTCGACTTTCCGCGGCCACGGGTGTGGAAGCGCTTCATCGTCACCGACTTGCCCACGCTCGCTTCAGCGACGACCAGCGCGTCGACATCGAGGTTGTGGTTGTTTTCGGCATTGGCGATCGCCGAGGCGAGCACCTTGCTCGCATCGCGCGCCATCGCCCGCTTCGAAAAGGCGAGGATGTTCATCGCCTCTTCGGCCTTCTTGCCACGGATCAGGGCCGCGACGAGGTTGAGCTTCTGCGCCGAACCACGGATCGTGGTGCCGACGGCCAGCGCCTCGTTATCGCCCACGCGGCGGGGTGCCTTTGCCTTGCCCATTAGCGCTTGCCCTTCTTGTCGGCAGCGTGACCGGGGAAGGTGCGCGTGGGCGCAAATTCACCGAGCTTGTGGCCGACCATTTCTTCCGAAACCGAAACGGGAATGAACTTGTGCCCGTTGTAGACGTTGAAGGTGAGCCCGACGAACTGCGGCAGGATCGTCGAACGCCGCGACCAGGTCTTGATCGGCTTGGCGTTCGTGGTCTCCTGCGCTTCTTCTGCCTTCTTCAGCAGGCTCAGCTCGACAAACGGACCTTTCCAGACGGAACGTGCCATCGTCTCTTACCTCTTCTTCTTCGCGTGACGCGAACGGATGATCATCTTGTCCGTCTGCTTGTTGTGGCGCGTGCGGGCACCCTTGGTCGGCTTGCCCCACGGGGTCACCGGGTGGCGACCGCCCGAGGTCCGGCCTTCACCACCACCGTGCGGGTGGTCGACCGGGTTCTTCGCAACGCCGCGGGTCAGCGGACGCTTGCCCATCCAGCGGCCGCGGCCGGCCTTGGCAAAGTTCTGGTTGGCGTTGTCGGGGTTCGACACCGCACCCACCGTGCCCATGCAATCGGCGCGCAGGTAACGCTGCTCGCCCGAGTTGAGGCGGACGATCACGAAAGCGCGGTCACGGCCGACGACCTGCACATAGGTGCCGGCCGAACGGGCGATCTGGCCGCCCTTGCCCGGCTTCATCTCGACGTTGTGGCAGATCGTGCCAACCGGCATCTGGCCCAGCAGCATCGCGTTGCCGGGCTTGGTGTCGACCTTCTCGCCGGCCACGACCTGGTCACCGACAGCCAGACGCTGCGGCGCGAGGATGTAGGCCTGCTCGCCGTCTTCGTACTTCACCAGTGCGATGAAGGCGGTGCGGTTCGGGTCATATTCCAGACGCTCGACGGTGGCCGGCATGTCCCACTTGCGACGCTTGAAGTCGATGAAGCGGTACTTCTGCTTGTGGCCCCCGGCGATCCCGCGCGAGGTGACGTGGCCCTTGTTGTTGCGGCCACCGGTCTTGCGCTTGCCTTCGGTCAGCGCCTTGACCGGCTTGCCCTTGTAGAGCGCCGACTTGTCGACCAGAATCAGACCGCGGCGGGCAGGACTGGTCGGCTTGTAGTTCTTGAGTGCCATTGTTCGTTTCCTGTCCCTTGGCCTCAGATACCGCTGGTGATGTCGATCATTTCACCCTCGGCGAGGGTGACGATCGCCTTCTTCACGTCGGAGCGCTGATAGGCCTTGCCCTTCCAGCGCTTGGTCTTGCCCTTCTGGATCAGGGTGTTCACGGCGACGACCTTCTTGTCGTAGATCGCCTCGATCGCTTCCTTGATCTGCGGCTTGGTCGCGTTGCCGGCGACCTTGAAGACCACGGCGTTCGCTTCCGACGCGAGGGTCGACTTTTCGGTGATGTGCGGCGCGATGATCACATCGTAGTGACGCGCGTCGACAGTCTGCTTCTTAGCCATTGAAGCGCGCCTCCAGCTTTTCGACAGCGGCCTTGGTCAGCACCAGCGTGTCGTGGTTGAGGATGTCGTAGACATTGGCACCGATGGCGGGGAGCACATTGATGCCCGGCAGGTTGCCGGCGGCCTTCTTGAAGCCCGCATCGACCTCTTCGCCGTCGATCACCAGCACCTTGCCGGTCAGACCGGCCTTGGTGAGGTGGCCCTTCAGCGCCTTGGTCTTGGCGTCGGCCAGCTCGAGGCTGTCGACCACGACGAGGCCGCTCTTGGCCTTGGTCGAGAGCGCCATCTTGAGACCGAGCGCACGGACCTTCTTGTTGAGCGACTGCTCGAAGTCACGCTTGCGCGCGCCGTGCGCCTTGCCGCCGCCGATGAAGATCGGAGCCGCGCGGTCGCCGTGACGGGCGGTGCCGCCACCCTTCTGCTTGCCGAACTTCTTGCCGGTGCGGGCCACGTCCGAACGCTCGCGCGTCGGGCGGGCGGTGCCGCGGCGGTTTTCGAGCTGCCAGGTCACCACGCGGTGCAGGATGTCGGCACGCGGCTCGATGCCGAACACGTCATCCGACAGTTCGATGTCGCCCGAGGCCTTGCCCTCGATGTTCTGAACCTTGATCTTCATGGCTCAGCCTTCCTTGTTTTCTTCGGTGGCCGCGGCGTCGATCTCGACGGCTTCCACTGCGACGGGGGTCTCGTCGGCCACGGGGGCCTTCTTCTCGAGGATCGCGCCCGGGAACGGCAGATCGGCCGGAGCCTTGAGCTTCACCGCATCGCGGACGAGCAGCCAGCCGTTCTTCGCGCCCGGGACCGAGCCCTTGACGAAGAGGAGACCGCGCTCGGCGTCGGTGCGGACGATTTCGAGGTTCTGCTGGGTGCGCTGACGGTCGCCCATGTGGCCGGCCATCTTCTTGCCCTTGAACACGCGGCCCGGATCCTGGCGGTTACCGGTCGAACCATGGGCACGGTGCGAGATCGAGACGCCGTGGGTGGCGCGCATACCGCCGAAGCCCCAGCGCTTCATGGCACCGGCAAAGCCCTTGCCCTGCGTGTGGCCGGTGATGTCGACCATCTGGCCGGCCACGAAGTGCTCGGCGCTGATGGTGGCGCCGACCGGGACCAGCGCATCGGCGCTGTCGACGCGGAATTCGGCGACCTGCTTCTTGAGGCCGACATCGGCCTTGGCGAATTGTTCACGCTGCGGCTTGGCAACGTTCTTGTGCTTGGCTTCGCCCGCGCCGAGCTGGACGGCGTAGTAGCCATCGCGGTCTTCGGTGCGGTGCGAGACCACCTGGCATTCTTCCAGCGACAGAACGGTCACGGGCACGTGCCGTCCATCCTCCTGGAAGAGGCGGGTCATCCCGACTTTCTTTGCGATAACGCCGGTGCGCATCGTCAGTTCACTCCTCAACAGAGGCACCCTGCAGACCATCCGCAAGGTGCGTGTGAGACCGCAGACGCGAATGCACCTGCGGCCCCGTTCAGCCCATGAATGTCATGCATCGCCCCGTCCGGGCTGAGTGCCTCCGCTGGCCGGGTGGCCGCTGGAAGCGAGACGGGGGACGCAGCCCGGAGATGTTCTCCGGCGGTATCCACCCTATCGTCAGGCGGAGCCATCTGGGCTCCAACGATAGAGGCCCCCTGCCGAAGCGGGGGGCATTTCGGCCGGCCTCTTAGGCCAGCTTGATCTCGACGTTCACGCCGGCAGCCAGATCGAGCTTCATCAGCGCGTCCACGGTCTGGGCGTTGGGCTGCACGATGTCGAGCAGCCGCTTGTAGGTGCGCACCTCGAACTGCTCGCGCGACTTCTTGTCGACGTGCGGGCCGCGGTTCACGGTGAACTTCTCGATACGCGTCGGCAGGGGAATGGGGCCGCGAATAAGTGCGCCGGTGCGGCGTGCCGTATCTGCGATCTCGCCAGTCGCCTGGTCGAGAACGCGGTGGTCGAACGCCTTGAGGCGAATACGGATATTCTGAGCTTCCATGTCCTACTACCGATGCGAAAGAGCCAAGGAGCAACCGGCAGCACCGGCATTTCCCAAAAACAAAGACCGCCCCGCTTGCTTCGGTTTCCCGTGAGCGGGCGGCCTTCCTCAAAACTCGTGCCTTCAGGAGACGAATCTCCGTCGGGGATGCGCGCCTATACGGGCCGAGTTGGATTCTGGCAAGGGCTCTCGGACCGAAAATTACATGACCGTGAAACGACTGCAATTTCGGGCCCGAAAGGCGCCCTGCCCTACACAAAAAGAGGCCCGGCAGCTCGTATGAGCGCCGGGCCTCGTTTCGTTCAGTTTCGCTCCCTAGCGGAGCAACACCTTACTTGGTGATCTTGGCGACGACGCCCGAACCCACGGTGCGGCCACCTTCGCGGATCGCGAAGCGCAGACCTTCGTCCATGGCGATCGGCGCGATCAGCTTGACGCCGATGGTCACGTTGTCGCCCGGCATCACCATTTCGGTGCCTTCGGGAAGGATCACTTCGCCGGTCACGTCGGTGGTGCGGAAGTAGAACTGCGGGCGGTAGTTGGCGAAGAACGGCGTGTGACGGCCACCTTCGTCCTTCGACAGCACGTAGACCTCGGCCGAGAACTCGGTGTGCGGGGTCACGGTGCCCGGCTTGGCGAGAACCTGGCCGCGCTCGACTTCTTCACGGGCGACGCCGCGGATCAGGGCACCGACGTTGTCGCCGGCTTCACCGCGATCGAGCAGCTTGCGGAACATTTCCACGCCGGTGACGGTGGTCTTGCGGGTGTCCTTGATGCCGACGATTTCGACTTCGTCGCCGACGTTCACGATGCCGGTTTCGATACGGCCGGTCACCACGGTGCCGCGGCCCGAGATCGAGAACACGTCTTCGATCGGCATCAGGAAGCTCTTGTCGACCGGACGATCGGGCTGCGGGATGTACTGGTCGACGGCTTCGATCAGGGCGATGACCGAGTCCTTGCCGATGTTGTCATCGCGGCCTTCAAGCGCGGCCAGAGCCGAACCCTTGACGATCGGAATGTTGTCACCGTCGAAGTCGTACGAGCTCAGCAGCTCGCGCACTTCGAGTTCGACGAGCTCGAGGATTTCCTCGTCGTCGACCTGGTCGACCTTGTTCATGTACACGACCAGCGCCGGCACGCCGACCTGACGGGCGAGCAGGATGTGCTCGCGGGTCTGGGGCATCGGGCCGTCGGCGGCGTTCACGACCAGGATCGCGCCGTCCATCTGGGCGGCACCGGTGATCATGTTCTTCACGTAGTCGGCGTGGCCCGGGCAGTCGACGTGCGCGTAGTGACGGGCAGCCGATTCGTACTCGACGTGCGCGGTCGAGATGGTGATGCCGCGCTCGCGCTCTTCCGGGGCCTTGTCGATGTTGGCGAAGTCCACGGCGCTGCCGCCGTAGGTTTCAGCCATCACCTTGGTGATCGCCGCGGTCAGCGTGGTCTTGCCATGGTCGACGTGACCGATGGTGCCGATGTTGCAGTGCGGCTTATTCCGCTGGAACTTTTCCTTGGCCATTTCTCTGGTGTACCTTCTTGGATGTGATGATGTGTTCGCGGGAGAAAGGCAGCGCCCGCAGAATCAGGCGCCGCCCCTAGACTGCCGAGGCAGCTTAGGCAAGTTTCTCCTTGACCTCGGCTGCGACGTTGGCCGGAACCTCGTCATAGTGCGAGAACTGCATGGTGTACTGCGCACGCCCCTGGGTGAACGAACGCAGCTCGTTGACGTAGCCGAACATGTTGGCGAGCGGCACGAAGGCTTCGACGGCCTGGGCATTGCCGCGCGTGTCGGTGCCCTGGATCTGGCCGCGGCGGCTGTTGAGGTCGCCGATGACGTCGCCGAGGTAGTCATCGGGGGTGACGACTTCAACCTTCATGATCGGTTCGAGCAGCTTGATGCCCGACTTCTGCGCCACTTCGCGCATGGCACCGCGCGCGGCGATTTCGAACGCGATCGCGCTCGAGTCGACGTCGTGGTAGGCACCATCGGTCAGCTTGATCGAGAAGTCGATGATCGGGAAGCCCACGAGATGGCCGCTCTCGGCCTGCTCGCGGAAGCCCTTTTCGATCGCCGGGATGTATTCGCGCGGAATGTTCCCGCCCTTGATCTGGTCCTCGAAGATCACGCCCTGGCCGCGCTCACCCGGGGTGACCGTGACCTTCACGCGGCCGAACTGGCCAGAGCCGCCCGACTGCTTCTTGTGGGTGTAATCGACTTCGACCTCGCGGGCGAGGTATTCGCGGTAGGCCACCTGCGGCGCGCCGACGTTGGCTTCGACCTTGAACTCGCGGCGCATGCGGTCGACGATGATGTCGAGGTGGAGTTCGCCCATACCCTTGATGATCGTCTGACCGCTTTCGTGGTCGGTCGACACGCGGAACGAGGGGTCTTCCTGCGCCAGGCGGTTGAGCGCGATGCCCATCTTTTCCTGGTCGGCCTTGGTCTTGGGTTCCACCGAGAGCTCGATCACGGGCTCGGGGAATTCCATGCGCTCGAGGATGATCGGCTTGGACGCATCGCACAGGGTGTCCCCGGTGGTCGTGTCCTTCATGCCGGCCAGCGCAACAATGTCGCCCGCGAAGGCCTCATCGATGTCCTCGCGGTTGTTCGAGTGCATCAGCAGCATGCGGCCGATCTTTTCCTTCTTGTCCTTCACCGAGTTCAGGACCTGGCCCTTGGTGAGCTTGCCCGAATAGATGCGGGTGAAGGTCAGCGAGCCGACAAAGGGATCGTTCATGATCTTGAACGCGAGCGCGGCGAAGGGCGCCTCGTCGCTCGAGGGACGCTCGTCTTCCTGGTCGCTGTCGGGCAGCACGCCCTTGATCGGCGGAATGTCGAGCGGCGAGGGCATGTAGTCGACCACGGCATCGAGCAGGGGCTGGACGCCCTTGTTCTTGAACGCCGAGCCGCAGGTCACCGGCACGAAGGCGCGCGCGATGGTGCCCTGACGGATCAGCTTCTTGATCGTCGGAACATCGGGCTCGTTGCCTTCAAGGTAGCTCTCCATGATCTCGTCGTCCTGCTCGACGACGAGTTCGATCAGGCGCTCGCGGTACTCGGCCGCCTTGTCGGCGAGGTCAGCGGGAATTTCGATGAACTCGTACTTCGCGCCGAGGCTTTCGTCCTTCCAGACGATGCCGCGGTTGTTGACGAGGTCGACCACGCCCTGAAGCTGGCTCTCGGCCCCGATCGGGAGATAGAGCACCAGCGGCTTGGCGCCGAGGCGGTCGATGATCGACTGCACGCAATAATAGAAGTCGGCACCGGTGCGATCCAATTTATTGATGAAGCACATTCTGGGGACGCCGTACTTGTCGGCCTGGCGCCACACGGTTTCCGACTGCGGCTCAACGCCGGCCACGCCGTCGAACACGGCCACCGCGCCGTCCAACACGCGCAGCGAGCGTTCGACTTCGATGGTGAAATCAACGTGGCCGGGGGTGTCGATGATGTTGATGCGGTGCTTGGGCTGGCCCTCGCGCAGCGCGTCCGGATCGCTCATCGGGTCCATCGAGCTGTCCTCGGCGGTCCAGAAGGTCGTGGTCGCGGCCGAGGTGATCGTGATCCCGCGCTCCTGCTCCTGCTCCATCCAGTCCATCGTCGCGGCACCATCGTGCACTTCGCCGATCTTGTAGGACTTGCCGGTGTAGTAGAGGATACGCTCGGTCGTGGTGGTCTTGCCGGCATCGATGTGCGCCATGATGCCGATATTGCGATAGCGCTCCAGCGGATACTCGCGGGCCATATCAGGTTCCTTGACTGTGAGGGGGCCGCCGGGGTGCGGTCAGGGCCCCATATAGGGAAGATTGTGACAGCCGGAAGACCTGATCCTCCGGCTGCCCACAATCCGCGAGTTTTACCAGCGGTAGTGCGAGAAGGCGCGGTTCGCGTCCGCCATGCGGTGCGTGTCCTCGCGCTTCTTCACCGCGTTGCCGCGGTTGTTGGCCGCATCGAGCAGCTCGCCCGACAGCCGCGCGGCCATCGTGGTTTCCGGACGACCGCGCGCAGCCGTGATCAGCCAGCGGATCGCGAGCGCCTGGGCACGCTCGGGACGCACTTCCACCGGCACCTGATACGTGGCACCACCGACGCGGCGGCTGCGCACTTCGACCTGCGGCTTCACGTTGTTGAGCGCATCGTGGAACAGCTGGATGGGATCGGCCTTGGCCTTGGCTTCGACCGTGGCGAGCGCGCCATAGACGATCTTTTCGGCAACAGCCTTCTTACCGTCGAGCATGAGGTTGTTCATGAACTTCGACAGGATCTGATCCCCGTACTGGGGATCGGGCAGGATGACCCGCTTTTCGGGACGACGACGACGTGACATCTTTGTAATTCCTTCGGAATGCGCCCCGGCATCCGCCGGGGCTTGCGGCTCCGGCCCGCTCCCCCTCCCGGCCACCCAGATGCTGCCCCGTAGGGCGTCCGGGAGGGGGAGCGGTCCGCAGCCGGGACCTAGCCTAAACCCTTACTTGGGCCGCTTGGCGCCGTACTTCGAGCGCGACTGCTTGCGGTCCTTCACGCCCTGCGTGTCGAGCACGCCGCGAAGGACGTGATAGCGCACGCCCGGAAGGTCGCGCACACGCCCGCCGCGGATCAGCACCACCGAGTGCTCCTGCAGGTTGTGGCCCTCGCCCGGGATGTAGGAGATGACCTCGCGCTGGTTGGTCAGGCGCACCTTGGCCACCTTGCGCAGCGCCGAGTTCGGCTTCTTCGGGGTCGTCGTGTAGACGCGGGTGCAGACACCGCGCTTCTGCGGGTTCTGCTCCATCGCAGGGACCTTGCTCTTGGCCTTCTGCGGAACGCGGCCCTTGCGGACCAGCTGGTTGATCGTCGGCATTAAGTTCTCACTTCACCAGGTTGATGGTGAGCACGGGTGCCGGACGATATGGGGAGAGAGATGCCTGCCTCGGCCGTCATCCCGGGCTTGACCCGGGACCGCTCACCGCCAGCGCATCGCCAGCGGGAATGCACCAGCGGAACGCTGGCAGACAACCAAGCCGAAACGCTCCACCCACAC
>NZ_LSJS01000140.1 GCF_001557325.1 Erythrobacter donghaensis | reverse complement strand
GTCGTACACCCATCCCCCAGCCCCTTCCATCAAGGGAAGGGGGGCTTGTCAGCGTTCATTCCTTGCGATGGCGATTTCCTCGGCGATCACCGTCAGCACCCCGTCGATGTTGCCGAGCACCTCGTTGTTCCAGAAGCGGATCACGCGGTAGCCGTGGGCTTCGATGATGCGCGTGCGGTTCGCGTCGGTGGGGCTGTCCGCGTGCTGCCCGCCGTCGAGTTCGATGGCGAGGCGCAGGCTCCGGCAGGCGAAGTCGGCGATGAAGTTGCTGATGGGGTGCTGGCGGGTGAACTTCGCGCCTTCCAGTTGGCTGGCGCGCAGGTGTTGCCAGAGGCGGTGCTCGGCTTCGGTCGGCGCGTTGCGCAGGTTGCGGGCGAGGGGGGTCAGTCTTTTCTTCGCCATCAACGTCGAGTCCCCATCCCCAACCC
>NZ_LSJS01000014.1 GCF_001557325.1 Erythrobacter donghaensis | reverse complement strand
CATCAAACCCAGTGACCGCTAACTGAAACGGGTGCGGCCTTCACCGGATGGATACCTCGAATGCTACGCTATAAGTAGTTGGAGTGAGGGTGATCTTTCCAGCAAACGGATATCGGATCTCACAACATTTGGGCGCGTTCGCTAATTGAGCAACTCTAAGAATTACGTACTGCTCACCCTTTGTATCTGCGCACGCCAATTCGGATGCGGATAAGAAAAATCTGGTTTCCATTGGGCCAAGCGTTCCTTTGACCTCAATATATCGGGGCGTGCCATCCAACTCGAATGACTCGATGTCATATCCGAGTGTGTCGTCTTCCTCCGACACATGCCTGAGCTTCTTCACCAATTCGGGTTTTTCACGCAATCGCCACCTCTCGTAGGCAATAGCGAATTCCTCTCCAAGCTTGCCAACCGCATCATTCGCATGAGCCTTCTGCTTGTGATCGACTTTTTTCGGCCCACCCCCTTTTCCGCCCCCGGACGGTTCGGCCTTTGGTCTCGGACGGTCAACAAGAACGGACGAAAAGTCGATCTCGGCTGGGAGAACCGGCGCAGGCTTCGGTAAAGGCGGTAGAGCTTCGTCCCCGCTAGCCCCTACCGCACCAGCGATGATCTCTAGGGTAGGCGGCTCTATGGACGCGCCATAATCAGCGAGAATCGCTTCAATCTTGGCCTTTTGAGTCTCGTTGAATGGCGACCATAGAGTGGGTTTTTTGGGGAAACCGAAATGATTGAGAATTGCAGGTGCGGACTGACCGTCACTTAAGACGATTTCCAAAGCCATGCAGAACGTGGCGCGATGGCGACCGCGTGGTACCTTCCCGCCGATTGCGTCTTCGATCCTCTCTCCGCCGCTAATTGCGGCTGCGCTTGCTCCGGTGTTTCGCGCGTACTCCGCAAGGTCGAATTCGATGTCAGCGACTTCGATGCTCTCGTCGCGGTATGCTAATCCGGGGGAGAAACCTTCTCTCTCGAAATCGAGGTAATTGATTTGATAGAGCGAATCCCAGTTATCGATTAGTTGGAGGGGATCGAAGTGCGTCCTTAGGTCCGACCAATATGCGAAGAATGAATCGAAGCCCTTGTCGCCAATCCGGCGCGCCTCGAGGGCCATCAGAAGAAGGCGGGCAAGTTCATCGGTCTTGGCATCAGAGTCGACACCGTATCGCTCCCAAGCGCCAAGAACCTCCGAGCCGAGGTCCGTAAGCGCCTCACCACCTGTCACCACGAGACCCGCATTTTTCAGGTCAGTTATGCGCTGTCGCGCGTCCGTTACCGCGGGCGGATTGCCCTTTCGGATCGCTTTTAGGTGCGCTGAAGCATCATCGAAATCGCGCATAGACGTGGCGAAGGGATCTAGGCGCCTGTCTTGCGCATATCGTGCCTCAGATGCAGCTTCGAGCCATTCGATTACACGGTCCCTAAGGCCGAGCCCTGTCCAATCCACTGCGCACTCCCGAGATCATCTACGTTCTCTGCAGGCTTACCCTTACGCGCTACGAAAAGGAATTCTTGGATTGGTTTTCCGCTATAACCCCCATAGCTCTGATAGTTCCGCCTCTCGACGGGAACGAAGTTATAGGAGCCCTCAACGAACAGGTCGCTGTGGAAGAATTGTTCCAGAAGTTTCTTACCCTCTGTTTCTGCACTCTCCGACTTGAAGTTCCCCCAATGGTTTGGGCCATCGAAATAGCTTAGGATCACGTAATCGGCGTCAGAGCGTTCAATCAGCGTTCGAAGTGATGGGATAAATTTATCTCGATTACAGAACGTTGACTTGAAGTCATCCTTCATATTTTGACCTCTAACATACTGTATGTTAGAAAAATATCCATCTAGATCTGCAATGTCCGCATAGCAAGAGAGAAGATTTAGCATAAAGTAATAAGAAGTATATTGCCGGAAATTATAAGGCGGGTCGAGATAAATTACACGATGGCGCGGAAGAAATTTTGCGAATTCGAGTGAGTCTTGAGCCTTGCCGATGTACCGGCTAGGTGGCCCCGAGAAGACTGCCGGGTCGGGCATCCGCAAAGAAATCGGCTTAAGGGCTCTGCTGTCTACGAATCCTCTCGGGAAGTCGTGATACGTCCCTTGAGTGTTGCTGACCTTTTCGACCGCACTGATGAGAGCGGCAGTAAGGATGCAACGTCCTTGTTCAGTTATCAGCCCCGTCTCATATCGGAATCGGATCCTACTTAGCGCGCGATCAATAGCGCAGGCGTTCGCTGCGGAGAAAAACTTACGACGGCCAGATGTACCTCGTTTGCTTACAAAGCCGCTCTTTTGACCTTCTTCACAGTAGTGATCGAAGATGTCCGTCCGCCTGTAGCGAGTGGGGACATCGCTCACATCTTCTTCGGTGAGCCGTTCGAGTTCCTCTTGCCAGTAGGCCCAAGACACAGCGGGACTCATCGGTGTGAGGCCCGGCGGATCAGGTAGCTCGCCAGCTGAAAAGTAGGCTTTCGCGAACAGCCAAGAAAAATGATTGATATCGTTTGGAGCAACTTCGAAACCGGCGGAGCGCAGGGCCGTTGATACGGCGAGCGACCCAGAGAATGCATCGAATATCAAGTCCCCCGGCGAGGCTATTCCCTTAACAAGATCGACGATCGTGTCGGCCAGGAGCGACTTATTGCCAAGATAGCGCTGAATCAACGTCGTTTGCATGTAATCAAAATCTCAGGGTCATCACGCTTGGCGTTGGACGCTGAAGCGCTGTTAAATTGACGATAACGGTGACTTAGCTGAATGCACTCGACGTTCGAGCGCCCATATTCGCCGAAACAGATATCAAGCAACTGCTCGAGGGAAATCATTCGTGCGTTGCCACGCGAACTAGCAGAGGATTGAGAGTAGCTTATCACCAGGGCCGCGCCACTTGTATTGGCCGCATTTATAATCGCTTGGAATGCCAAAGGCGCCTTTCGTTTAGAGGAAAAAGACGATTTGTAACGTTCAGTTGGGTACAATCCAGTGGTCAAATGCCCGTTCTCGAAAAGTTTCGGATAATCATAGGTGCAAATGGTCTCTAAAACATGATAAAATCTCGAGTATTGCTGCGCGGTGTAGGGGGGATCTAAATAATACAGATCAGCCCTTTTTCCATCTATGGCATATATTTCAGCGGGCCCCCGCCAAGCTTCATGGTCGCAATCAATTCGGTTCGCGTGATTGTTGATTGCCTCACAGGCTTCTGCGAACCCTCGTTCGATATTTATGCGACGGTCCTGCAAAAGGCGA
Organism: Erythrobacter donghaensis; assembly: GCF_001557325.1. GTDB lineage: Bacteria > Pseudomonadota > Alphaproteobacteria > Sphingomonadales > Sphingomonadaceae > Erythrobacter > Erythrobacter donghaensis_B. The sequence goes on along the minus strand of NZ_LSJS01000014.1, from coordinate 3,082 downwards.
GCGGCTAGAAATCGTTCGTTTCGTGAACTGCCAGCGTTGAGCGGCTGGGCGAAATGCTTGCCTGCCGTGTGAGCAGCAGCGGAGGCTGCTGACATGATTGCAGTTAGCGAGGCGGAGTACTGCCAATCCGTGATACGGCCTGCCGAGCGAGCCAATTGCACGTTGTGCCTCAATTCGTCTAAGGCGAGTGCTTGCCGGACCCCAAAGTATGAGCCTGCATATATGTTGGTGAGCAGCATGGACTCTTCTAGCGCAGAGCGTCTCTCCCCGGCCTCGACGCGAGCGCGAAGGGCATGATTTGGTGTTCTCCAAATCAGCGGTAGGCTAGAGTAAATCTCTTCCAATGCCAGCGCATCTCCCCGACGAATTGCTTCGTCTTCGCTGACTAAATAAGGCGTCCATTCATCACCAAGATTGATGTTCGATGCAGTTAGTCCAGCCGCTGCAAGCGTGGCGAAGCTACATGACTCGCGAGGTCCTTTGCCGATCCCCAACATAGCTTTCGCAAAGATTACCGCGTACCTCTGCGTATCGACGGCGCTGACTTGATACCCACGTCGCGCGAACGCCTGCGCTACCACTGTTGTTCCTGTAAACAGGTCTGCAACCCGGCCATGAGACCCAATTAAAGCTTCAGTGGCGTCCAATATTTCCGGAAGGGCGCGGAGCTTGTTGCCGAGATACTGTATTGGGCGAAAGGGCAGGTCGCTCGAGCTAGTTTCAGGGAGATGCGTAGCATCACCTCGAGCGCCATAAACCTCAGCATCAATAAGTGTCACCAGACTTGCCTTCCCGTTGTTGCAACGGTCGCACAACGACCCAGCCCAATGGCGATGCCGTTACGCGAGGGCACTGCTCTTCAGCATGATAGTCACCAGCCTGCACGCCTGCAACCAGCTTGCGGTGCCATGAGGCTGTCAGGTGGGTAGCATACGAGCATTTTAGCTGAGACTGTTTATCGTCAATGGCACCGCTATGCCGCCTCGTGCCACTCGTCGCCCATGCGCGTGAACATTTCTGCCCGAAACTGGGCCAGCGGCGCTTCATGGGCTTCGGCGACGACTTTGTTCCGCAGGCACCAGTCGGCGATGTTGTGGAGGGCGGCGACCTGATCGATGTCGATCAGGTCATTGGCTCTCCAGTAAGCCAGCGCGATCATGGCGGTGAGGATGCAGTCGGTGCCGACCCGATGGCGCATCGCCTTCCATTCCTCGCCATTCTGCGGTTCGGCGATATCCGCCTTGCCTGCGAACAACTCGACAGGAAGGCCCAACCTCAGGCCGACCTCTGTCATGTGCGACCAGTCGCGCCCATTGCCCTTCATCTGCAAGGCAAGGTCGATATGGGGGCGCCATGAACTGCTCCGGGCAGCATACAACATGTTCGCCCGGAGTTGAGGCGGCAGCACGAGGCGGTGCTCGATCGCGGCAAGAGTAAGGAGCGGCAAATCGGCCGCGAGCCCGCTCCAGGTCACGGCGTGGGTGTCCGGGCGCTGGCGGAGATGTTCGAACAGCCTGCTTACCACCTCCAGCTCGTCACCATATTGATGCTCATCCCACGCGCGGAGTCCTCCGATCGCAATCGCGCCGTTGTCCAGCACTTCGATATCGAAGGCTGCGGCGGCGATAACGCGCCGGCAGGCGAGACGGTGGCGGATATTGCCATGGCGATCGGTATTCCTGTCGCCTTTCGGATCGATCGCGAGATAGGCCTCGTGGAGCTGTGGATCCCAGAGGGACTCGATGTCGATGAACGTGAACTTGGGCATTTCCTTTTTCCTTTCATGGGTTGATCCCAACCCACGCCCTTCCCCCTTCCTTTCGTTGCTCTTCCGGCTGTGCCGCTGTTGCCCGGGCTATTGCGCCTATGGTGTGCGGCGATCTCGTTCCCTGACGCCATTACGCATTGGCGTCAGAACGGGAGCGGCTTTGCCCGCTCGATCGCTTGCCAGGCATAGAATGCGGCAATCAGCGTCCGTGCTTCTGCCGGGCGACAGAACGCATTGGTGTAGAGTCCCCACAAGGCCATGGCTTCCAGCGGTGCCCGGCGCCGACGTTTGATCGGCGTAGAAGATCGCAGCGCCATATCGAGGCCAAGCTGCTGTCCGGCTGCGATCAGCCTGCTGTTTGGAACGGTGAATGGCATTGGCCGGAGACCGGGCACTCGGCGCAAAATCAGCTGCGTGTCATTGGGTGGGCGGACATCACCTTCTGCGCCAGTTCGGCGTAGCGCCTCGAATGCACGTGGTGGATGGCGAACCAGCAGGGTTGAACCGGCCGGGATGAGCTCGGCCAAGCCATCGATGATGGCGGCTCTGGTATCGTCCCGGCTCCACACCCGATGGACAATGTCGAACCGGGCTTCGTGTTTGCCGACCTTGTTCACCGTGAACAGGGCGTAGGACGATATCGCAGAACGCGGGGTGTATTCCGGGCGGCTGCGGATAATGATGAGCGAGCACAGCGTCAGAGGGTGGCGCGATCCCGACCCCGGGAGGGCACCGTCATCATCATCGCCGGTATCGTCATCATGCATGCAGTCTTCTTTCAGATACAGAAAAGGGCAGCGTTCCTGAGGAGCGCCGCCCTTTCGCGGTGGTTGGGGATGACGGCCCGTCAGCGGGGCCGTGCTTCCTGAACCGGGACAACAGCGATCCAGCTGCCGAACCGGAACTCGCCTGCTTCGGTGGTCACCGCCAACATGCGGCGGGTGAGATCGGCCCATGCCCGCTCAATGCCCTTCTTGAGCTTTCCCGCGGAAGGCACGGCACGCTCCACCAGACGGCCAGCCGCATCCAGTTCGAAAGCTTGCATTCGGTCGGCGCTTACCAGGAGCATCGGTTTGCCAACCCGGGTAAGGCACGGCTCGACCAGGCAAACATGCAGCTGTCCGTGGAAAGGACGCATCAGCAAAAGCCCGCGCAACTGCGTCGACACTTCATCGGCGAAGGTGGCCGCCAGCCACGGCCGCCGCTTGTCGATGGCCACGCCGGACAGGACCTGAATGCACTCAGCATATGTGCCGTTGACGGCGAATACCCCGAGGTCGCAGTCGCCCAATGCAACATCGACCGGTGCGGTCG
>NZ_LSJS01000139.1 GCF_001557325.1 Erythrobacter donghaensis | reverse complement strand
TGGGACTCCTTGTTGCCCATTATGCCCGGCCACACACGGAAATCCTGACAGTCCCTCAGATTGCCAAAACCAGAACCATGCCGCCCAGCGCGGCGGCCATCAGAACCCGCAGCACCGACCATTTCAGCCCGAACACCAGTGCGCAGGCGAGCGCTGCCAGCACGCCTGCGCGCCATTCGAAGCTCGCCGGGTCCGGCCAGTATAACCGCAGCGGACCGAATTGGCGCTGGCCCACCTCAGCAAACAGCACATGCAGCGCAAACCATGCGGTGAGGTTGGCGATGACGCCCACAACCGCCGCCGTCACTGCTGCGAGCCCGCCCTTCAACCGCACAGCGTTACCCAGTCGGTCGATCCACGGCGCGAAGGCAAAGATCCACATGAAGCACGGCGCGAACGTCACCCACGTGGTCAGCCCCGCCCCCAGCAATCCCGCGAGGAAAGGCGAGAACGGTTCCGGCGCACGGAAGGCCGCGAGGTAACCGACGAATTGCGTCACCAAGATCAGCGGCCCCGGCGTGGTTTCCGCAAGGCCAAGCCCATCGGCCATCTCACCGGGACGTAGCCACCCGAAGCCCTGCACCGCTTCCTGCGCCATGTAGGCGAGCACTGCATAAGCCCCGCCAAAGGTGACGATGGCGAGCTGCGAGAAGAATACGCCGATTTCCCACAGCACGTGATCCTGCCCCAGCGTCAGCGCAATCAGCACCATCGGCGCGGCCCAGACCGCTCCCCAAAGGGCAACCGAAATGATCGTGCTGCGCCATGGTCGTTCGGGCAAATCGCCAGCGGGTGCTGTGGGTTTCAGCGCCAACAGGGCAGGGCGCCACGCTGCGACCGCCATTCCAATCACCCCGGAACCCAGCACGATCAGCGGAAATGGCAGATCGAACAGGAAGAGTCCGACAAACGCGGCCACCGCCAGCGCACGCTTCAATCCCGTATCGAGCGCACGTCCGGCAATCCGCAACAAGGCCTGCACCACAATCGCAAGCACTGCTGCCTTTACGCCCAGAAACAGCGCCTCGACCCATGCGAGATTGGCGGCAATGGCATAGAGCACCGACAGCGCCAGAATGATGGCCGCGCCCGGAATGACAAACAGCAGCCCCGCGGCCAGCCCGCCGCGCCATCCATGCAGCCGCCACCCGATCCATGTGGCGAGCTGCTGCGCTTCGGGGCCGGGGAGCAGGTGGCAGAAATTGAGCGCGTGGAGGAAATCCTCCTCGGCCACCCATTTGCGCTCTTCCACCAATTCCCGGTGCATCAGCGCGATCTGCCCCGCAGGTCCGCCAAAGCTGAGCAGGCCGATGCGGGTGAACGCCCGCAGCAGATCGACAAAAGCGACGGAATGGGTGAGAGCCGATGACGCCAAGATGACCTCGCACAAAAGACCTTGCCAACAACGGCAAGGCTACGAGGCAACGCTTGGGCTTTTCTCGGCCTGAACGGGAGGTTGCTTCGCCCCGTCGCCGATGGTTTAGAATGCGGCGCAAGTCTCGGCAAGGTCGAAACGGAAATTCCGCTATCCACCCATCATCGGTCATAAGCGGGGCCGATGCGCGACCCTGAAAGCGGTATGGCAGCTCTGCATCGCTTCTGGAAAAATCCTGCCTTGCTGAAACCGACCCCATTGCGGTCGTCCCACTTCTATGATGATCTAACGAAATGAGCATCTCAGCAGCACACGCCGACGCCTTTGTTTCAGAAGCATTGGCGACCCGTAAGGTGTGGGGAATCCGCGACGAGGCCGGGTTCCCTACATCGACAAACCCGTCCGGTGAGATCGCCATGCCATTCTGGTCCTCGGAAAGCCGAGCAAAGAAGATCACGGATAGTGTCTCAGCCTATGTGGGCTTCGAGCCGACCCCAATTGATTTAGCTGCCTTTATTGAGCGTTGGTTACCGGGACTGGAGAAGGATGGGCTTCGATGCGGCCTTAACTGGTCCGGCGAGCGGGCTACAGGTTACGATTTGAGGCCGAGCGAGGTTCTTGCACGGTTACTGGCTGCCGAAGCGTAGCGGCAACAAACCACCCACGACCGGCCATGAGCGGGGCCAATGCTCGATCCCGAAAGCGTCACGGCGGCTTTCCCCGGCTGCTGGAAAATTCCCGACCTTCAGCAACCGACCCCCTTGCGGCCGCTCAGGATCTGGTGCCGAATGCATGAATGCGGCCCTAAGCTACGTGGAGCGCGGTTCACCGACCTCATAGACGCGCAAGT
>NZ_LSJS01000138.1 GCF_001557325.1 Erythrobacter donghaensis | reverse complement strand
TTACCAACCCAAGGGCCCAACCTTGGCAACCGCATCAGAGTTTGCAACAGAGCCCCTTGGCCGAGCAATATCCCAGTGATTTCGGTGGCGTCTGGATCGAACACGAACCGGTCTACCGCATCATTGTGGCATTCAAGAATGCCGAGGCGCGCCAAACCGTTCGTGACACTGTCGCTCCCTCGATGCGACGCTTCGTGCAGATCAAGAATGTTCGTCATTCGGTCACCGAGCTTGAGCAGCTGATCGACCGGGCCAATGCCGCGATCGCGTCCTTGGGCATCGAATATGTGTCGTATTATGAACATCGCGGGGACAATCTGGTCATCGAGGCCGATCTAGATACCGGGATCGGTGCGATCAGAGCGGCGTTGCCGCAAGATTTGCAATCGTTCATCGTGGTGCGCAAAGGCAATGTGCCTAAGAAAATGCAGGCTACCGGCTATCAGGCAGGCGAAGGTATCTACGCCGGGTGGTGGTTCTCCGACAGCACTGCCGACCCTGCGGCGTACCGCTGCAGTTTCGCTTTCAACGCGCGTGACAATCTTAACCGACAAGGCATTCTCACCGCCGGTCATTGTCCCAACACCCCGCGGATTTTCTTTACGAAAACCACGGCAGACCATTGGGTTTCGCTTACCGCGCCGCAGGCCGAATGGAACGCGCCGAACACCAAATATGATTACCAGTTCCACCGCACCGATGGATTGGCGACCGGACCATGGGTGTTTTACGAAAACGGCACGGGCAAGATCGCTTTCAAGGGTTTTACGGCCACTGACGATTTCACCAAGGATGGTGCCAAGAACGTGATCGCGGGCTATGCTGCGAATGGGTATTTCAAGGTCGTCGGCACTTGGGGATATTACGATCAGACGGTTGGTCAGGTCATGTGCAAATCCGGGCATTCCACGGGTCTGACCTGCGGCGAAATCACGCATGGGTATTACACTTGGAACGGTGCCAAGGGTTTCATCGAGACCGGGAAGTCTGCGGCTTATATTTACGCAACGGCAGGAGACTCAGGCGGCGCGGTGTTTACGCAGCCCACTTCAACCGGGACTGTGAAGGCATCGGGCATTATTGGAGGAGCGACAATCTACGATCCCACACCGGCCTCTTATCCCAGCGGCGATGAGAAGCCCTGCCTTCAGACCATGGAGGGCGTCAGCCCCTACAACATTTCCGACTGTAAACTGATTCACATGCCGATTGACTATATCGATGATCAGCAACTGCTGACCGTGGAAGTTGGGCAATGAGGGCCAATCTCCTATTGAAGATGGGCGTGCTTGCCATGTCAGGGGCGTCGGCCGCTTGCGCGCCCACGCCAACAAGCGAGGCGGTGACAGAGACCACTGTCGCTTCCGCACCGGAACCCAACTCGACCAGCACGACAAACATTTTCATCGCGCGCCGGGTAGGTACTGGAGGCCCGCCGCCCGCGGCGTTGTTTGGCGGACGGTTCGAGGTGGCTGACGGGTGCCTTCTGTTTCGCACCTCCGCCGAGGTGCTGCTTCCGGTCTTTCTGCAGTCTGCATCTATAAGCGCCTCCGAAAACAGCTTGGTCATCGGCGATCGTCGCATCGAAATCGGCAGCGCGATCGAGATCGGTGGTGGGGAAAGAGCAATTAGCGCGAACGATCTGGTATTGAACGCCCCGCCTGCCTGCAATCTCAAGCGCCTTTACATCGGCAGTTGAGGCCTGAATTGGACTTCCTAACGAAAACGTCGCTGGCAAGCAGGCTGTCGGTGGGCGAAGCGAACCTCAGGATCCTTAACGCATAGCGGGGAGCGCGTGGGAGGATGGGACTTTTGAGGAGAGGCACTCCTGCCCGCCAATCGATCGTCACCCAGCAAGGCCAAGACCCGCAGGGGCTCGGTGGAGCTTTTTGACGAAGCCAAGAAGAGTGAGCTGTTCGCGGGCACGTCCTATGAGGTCGCGCCATTCCTGGGTGAATATGGCAGCTTTTCTTAGGTCAGCCCACCAAAACTTGCCAGTCGCAAAACCACCCACGACCGGCCAAGAGCGGCGCCGCCGCGGGATCCTGATACCTGCCCGGCAGCTATGGCCCGCCCGGTTGCCAAGAGCGGAAATTCTCAAAGCGACCCCATATCGGTCACTAAAGCGCTCGGATGTTGGGGCATGTCTCAGCTTATGGCGGTCCGATTGCGGTTCTGTGCGCGACAGAAGCCTGCTCGGCAGCGCGAAGGTCATCGGGGGTGTTCACATTCAGAAATGGGTCAATCGCATCCGGCGATGCCTGAAATTCTGCGACCCGTGCTTGGCAGCTTTCGGCCCAACCGAACACCGAACGTTTTCCCGAGGCCAAATAGTCATGAAGCGCGCCAAGATCATTGGCGGGCCACAAGGCGTTGACAGGGTGCGGCCGCCCAAGGGACGCGGCAATGGCCGGGGCGCCGGTTCGCAAAAGAGTGGCGACGAAGTCCATTGGCAGATGCGGCTGATCGACGGCCACCGTGACGACCTGATCAAGCCCGACATCTCTCGCCCAAGACATCGCCGCATACACTCCGGCGAGCGGACCTGCTTCGGGCCATTGATCGTCGGCGATGACCTTCAGACCAAATCGCGCGTACTGATCAAGATCGTTGGCGTTGATGATCATCGGCCCGGTCGTCTGAGCGCGGATCCGGTCGATGACATGTTCCAGCAACGGCTTGCCGTGCAGATCGGCGAAAGCCTTGTTGGCCCCGAACCTGCGCGAGGCTCCTCCGGCAAGAATGCAGACACCGACTTCAGAGATCCTGCCCACCCACCGACCCATGCACTTGCAACATGTCCTGTACCTTGGCGGCCAGCGTAGAACCAGATTCCTTGCCTTGGGCGACCGGGTGCACGGCTTGCATGGCCTTGCCGATCAGGATCATCGCCGGGCCATCGCCGAGAACGGTGCGGGCCGCCAGTGGCAACATGGCGAGGTCGGTGGCAAACTGTCGCTCATGAGGCAGGCTGACGTTCTCGATCAGGATGACGGGTGTGTCGGCGGCAAGGCCCGCATCGCGCAAGCCCCTGGCGATATGCGGGGCGGCATCCTTGCCCATATAGACCGCCAGTGTCGCTTCGGGATCGGCGAGCGCCTGCCAATCGAGATCGGGCACCGCGCCGCGCTGGGTGTGGGCAGTGACGAACACCAGCCGCCGGGCGAGCCCGCGCAAGGTTAGCGAGGCTACCAGCGAAGCGGCCGCTGCACTGGCGGTGGTGACACCGGCACAAACCTGAACTGTGACGCCGGCATCGCGGCAGGCTTCGATCTCCTCGGTCGCGCGGCCGAAGATTGACGGATCGCCCCCCTTCAACCGGACGACTCGCTGACCTGACAGGGCGGCCTTCACGACAGAAGCGCAGATCAGCGGCTGCGGGGCCGAATGCCTGCCCGCCCGCTTGCCGACGCTGATGCGTTCGACATCGGGCGGCACCAGTGCCAGCACCGCCTCGCTCACCAAGGCATCGTGGAAGACGATGTCAGCGGCCCTGATCAGACGTTCGGCCTTGCGGGTCAAAAGCTCTGGATCGCCCGGCCCTGCACCCACCAGCCAGACCGATCCTGCCGGAAAATCGGCGTGCATCGTCATTCTGCGGCCTCCTTCAGATCAAGCTGCGCGTCCGCGATCATCCGCGCGATGTGCGGGCGGCATGATCCGCAATTGGTGCCCGCACGAGTGGCATTGCCGATGCAAGCGACGGTCGCAGCGCCGCCCGCCATGGCGGCGGTGATTTCGCCTTCACCGACATCGTGACACACGCAGATGATGGCGCCGCGATCCGGCCCCGCCTCACGCGGGCGACCGGCAAGCATGGCAACAGGGTCTGCCACCGGCGCGCCGAGCTGGGCGGCGATCCATTCGCGCGGCGGCAGCGCTCCCTTGCGGGTGATGAACAGCGCGGCGGTGAGCATCCCGGCATCATCGCACACGGCAAAGCGCCGCATGCCCTTGGCGGCGTAGGCCACTTCGCTGCGGGTGCCTTGGGGGAGGAGGGCATCAGGGTCAGCCTCTTCGATGCCGCCGAGTTCATAGAGCCAGCCATGCTCCACCCGCGAGCGCACCCAGTAGTCGCAATCGGGGGTGGCAAGCGGCGCGCGCTCCACCAGGAAGCCGCGCCAGGCGAGGTCAGCGCGCGCGATGCGAGCCGGTGTATCCTTGAAGCCGGGCTGGCCCGAGAGCGGATCAGTGTCGGCGCTGGCGAGCCTGCCGGTGCGTCCGGTGTGCGGTGCGGCGGTCAGGTCGGTCCAGTGCATCGGCACAAACAGCCCGCCGCGCCCCTGCCCTGCGCTCAACGTGGCACGGTAGAGGCTGGTGCCCGCCGGGGTCGTGACCTTGCACAGATCGCCCTCGGCAATCCCGGCAGCGGCGGCATCGGCAGGGTTGATTTCGACCAGCGGCTCACGCCGGTGATGGGCGAGCTTCGCGCTGAGTCCGGTGCGGGTCATGGTGTGCCACTGATCGCGATACCGCCCGGTGTTGAGGCGGAGAGGAAAGGCGGCATCAGGCACGCGCGGCGCGGGCGGGGTGAGGGCGATCAGCCGGGGCTTGCCGGTGGGCGTCGGGTAGCCATCGGCCAGGGGATGCGCGCCGCCCCAGCGCAAGGGCTGCATGGCCTCATAGGCGGCGTCAGAGAGATCGGCCTGCGCGCTCAGATCAAGCTTGCGCCCGCGCGCGGCGGCGAGGGCGGTCATGGCGGCATATTCGCGGAACACGCTGGCTGCGTTCGGGTAATCGAAGGCCGCGCCGTGGCCCATCGCAGCGGCGACATCGGCGATGATCCGCCAGTCGGCGCGCGCTTCACCCGGCGCTTCGAACAATGCGCGCTGGCGGCTGATCACGCGTTCCGAATTGGTGACGGTGCCATCCTTCTCCCCCCAGCCCAGCGCGGGCAGGCGGATATGCGCGAAGCGCGCGGTGTCGGTATCCTCCAGCACATCGGAGACCACCACCGTCTCGCAACCGGCAAGCGCCTCGCGAACCCGGCCCGCATCGGGCATGGACACCGCCGGGTTGGTGGCCATGATCCAGATGAATTTGACCTCGCCCCGGTGCACGGCCTCGAACAGATCAACCGCCTTGAGGCCGGGCCCCTTGGCGAGCCGGTCAGTCTGCCAGAAAGCGCTGACCGCCGCGCGCTCCTCATCCGAAAAGCCCAGATGGCAGGCGAGCATATTGGCCAGCCCCCCGACCTCGCGCCCGCCCATGGCATTGGGCTGGCCGGTGATGCTGAACGGCCCCGCGCCGGGCCGGTTGATGTGCCCGGTGGCAAGGTGGAGGTTGATGATCGCATTGCCCTTGTCAGTCCCGCTGCGCGATTGGTTCGCGCCCTGGCTGAACAGGGTGATCATGCGATCAGAGGCAGCGACCATCGCCAGCAGATCGGCAATCAGCTGCGGGTCGATCCCGTGCTCGGCCGAGCGGTTGTCCCAGAAGCCATCGGGCACCTCGCAGCGCGCCTCCACGCCAGCGCGATCAACCGCAAGGCTGGCGAGCAGCGCATCGAACAGCGCGACATCGCCATCGGGGGCGATCGGGATGTGGAGATCGGCGCGCTCGGCGGTTTCGGTGCGGCGCGGGTCGATCACCACCAACCGGGTGCCATGCGCCTCACGCGCGCGCTCGATCCGCTGCCAGATGACCGGGTGGCACCATGCGGTGTTGGAGCCCACCAGCAGGATCAGATCGGCAGCATCGAGATCGTCATAGGTGCAGGGCACCACATCCTCGCCGAAGGCGCGGCTGTGCGCGGCCACCGCGCTCGCCATGCAAAGGCGCGAATTGGTGTCGATATTCCCCGAACCGATGAAGCCCTTCATCAGCTTGTTGGCGACGTAGTAATCCTCGGTCAAAAGCTGGCCCGAGACATAGAAGGCAACGCTGTCCGGCCCATGTTCGGCAATGCAGGCCTTGAGGCGCGCTGCGACTTCGGCAGTGGCATGGTCCCAGCTGACGCGCTGGTTGCCGATCATTGGGTGGAGCAGCCGCCCCTCCAGCGCGACTGTCTCGCCCAGATGCGTGCCCTTGGAACATAGAGCACCGCGATTGGCGGGGTGGTCGGTATCGCCCCGGATGGTAACGGCGCGCGGGCCGGTCACCTCGGCCGCGATCCCGCAGCCGACGCCGCAATAGGCACAGGTGGTCTTGATCGGAGCCACCGCCTTGCCCCTCAGGCCCCGGCCCGCGCCATGATCGCCGCCCGGTCGAGCCAGATCATCCCGTCTTCGACCTTGAGCGGGATGGTCGGCGTGCAGCCTTTGTCCCCGCCCAATGCCTCGCCCGATTGCAGCGAAATGCGCCAGTTGTGCAGCGGGCACGAGACGCTGTCGCCGTGGACGATGCCTTGCGACAGCGGGCCGCCCTTGTGCGGGCACTTGTTGACCAGCGCATAGAACGCCCCGCCGATGGTGTGGAAGATCGCGATTTCCTCCGCGCCCTCGACCGGCACGGTTCCCGCCATGCCCGGCTCAATCGCACCAACCGCGCACACGCTCACCCAGTCCGCGCTCATTTCGCCGGCTCCATCGCCTTAAGGATGCCGTCAGCGGGCGGCCCGGCGGTGATCCGCCCGACATGGCTGTGCAGGTCCGCCCTGTCGCCAGCCGCGCGCTGCGCCCAGGGGTCGTCCTGCATGAACTGCTGCGAATAGTGGAACCGCGCAGCGAGCGCCTTCACTGCCCCCGGATCATCGTAAAGCTGCGCCTTGATCCATTCGAGACCCTTGCGCTCCAACCACGGCGCGGTGCGTTCCAGATACCAGGCATCCTCGCGGTAAAGCTGGACGAAGGCGGCACAGTGTTCGAGCGCTTCTTCCTCCGTCGCGACCCGGGTGAGCAGATCGGTGGCGCGCACCTTGATCCCGCCATTGCCGCCGATGTGGAGTTCATAGCCGCTGTCGACGCAGACCACGCCGAAATCCTTGATCGTCGCCTCGGCGCAATTCCTCGGGCAGCCGCTCACTGCCATCTTGAACTTGTGCGGCATCCAGCTGCCCCAGCTCATCTGTTCGAGCTTGACCCCGAGCCCGGTCGAATCCTGCGTGCCGAACCGGCACCATTCGCTGCCGACGCAGGTCTTCACCGTGCGCAGGCTCTTGCCATAGGCGTGGCCCGAGACCATCCCGGCGGCGTTCAGGTCAGCCCAGACGGCGGGCAGATCTTCCTTTTTGATCCCGAAAATGTCGAGCCGCTGGCCGCCCGTGACCTTGACCATGCGCGCGTCGTATTTCTCGACCACGTCGGCAATCGCGCGCAGCTCGCGCGGATTGGTGATCCCGCCCCACATGCGCGGGACGACCGAATAGGTGCCATCCTTCTGGATGTTGGCGTGCATCCGCTCGTTGACGAAGCGGCTTTTCTGATCGTCGACATATTCGCCGGGCCACGCGCACAGCAGGTAGTAATTGAGCGCTGGGCGGCACTTGGAGCAGCCATCCGGGGTCGACCAGTGGAGTTCCTGCATGACCTGCGGGATCGACCGGAATCCGCGCTCCACGATCGCGGGGCGCACGTCATCGTGGCCGAAGCTGGTGCAGCCGCACAGCGTCTTGGCGCTTTCCTCGACCCCGTCGCCCAGCGTCAGCGCGAGCAGGCGTTCGACGAGGTCCGTGCACGATCCGCAGCTGGCTGACGCCTTGCACCCGGCGCGCACCGCATCGAGGCTCGCCGCGCCGCCGGTGATGCAGGCGACCACCTTGCCCTTGGACACGCCGTTGCAGCCGCAGATTTCTGCGTCGTCCGAAAGTGCTGCAACGGCGGCGTTAGGGTCCGCGAGCGCGCCCCCGGCGGCGAAGGCCTGCCCGAAGATCAGCGCCTCGCGGATGTCGGAGACGTCCTGCTGCTGCCGGAGCAGATCGAAATACCAGTTGCCGTCCTGCGTATCGCCATACAGCACCGCGCCGACGACGCGGTCGTCCTTCACCACCACGCGCTTGTAAATCCCACGCGCTGCATCGCGCAGGACAATGTCCTCGCATCCCTCGCCACCGCTGAAGTCGCCGGCGGAGAAGACATCGACGCCCGAGACCTTGAGCTTGGTCGAGGTGACCGAGCCTTCATAGCCCTTGGGGCTGGCGGCCAGCCCTGCGGCGAGCGCGCGGCACATCTCCCAGATCGGCGCGACAAGGCCGTAGCACGCCCCGCGATGCTGCACGCATTCGCCCACGGCAAGGATCGCCGGATCGCTGGTGACCATGTCGTCATCGACGATGATCCCGCGCTCGACCGCCAGCCCGCTGGCCTTGGCGAGAGTGCCGTTGGGCCGGATGCCGACCGCCATGACCACCAGATCGGCGGGGATTTCGGTGCCGTCCTTCAATCGGACGCCGCCCACGCGCCCGTCCTGTTCGATGATTTCGGCGGTGTCCGCACCGGTCAGGATCGTCATCCCCCGGCCTTCCAGCTCGGACTTGAGGAGATAGCCCGCCGCCTCGTCGAGCTGGCGTTCCATCAGGGTGGGCATCAGGTGAACGACCGTCACTGCCATGCCGCGCAAGCTGAGACCGTGCGCCGCTTCGAGCCCGAGCAATCCGCCGCCGATCACCACCGCCCTGCTGCTGGTCTCGGCCGCGGCGAGCATCGTCTCGACATCGTCAAGATCGCGGAAGGTGACGACGCCGGGCAGATCCTTGCCCGGCACCGGGATCACAAACGGATCAGACCCCGTGGCGATCAGCAGCCGATCATAGCTTTCGATCCGCCCGCCGCGCGAGACCACCTGCTGTGCGGCGCGATCAATATGCACCACCGGATCGCCGCTGACGAGAGTGATGCCATTGTCGGCATACCATTCGGCGGTGTTGATCACGATCTCATCGAAGCTCTTCTCTCCCGCCAGCACGGGGGAGAGCATGATGCGATTGTAATTGACCCTTGGCTCTGCCCCGAAGATCGTGATCGCCCAGCGGTCCGGTTCGAGCGCGAGGATTTCCTCCACCGCGCGGCACCCGGCCATGCCGTTGCCGATCACGACAAGCCGTTCCTTGGCGTCAGCGTGGCGGGGTGCCGGGATGCTGGTTTGCAGGTTCACTTGGGTTCTCCGTTGATGCGGGGCAGAGCGCCGGGCTCAGAAGCTGACTTCGGCCTGGAGGGTGAAGCGGGTGGTGTCGGGGCCGAAGCCTTGGGTCTGGTAGTTGCCGTATTTCGCCAGCAGGCCGACATCGCCGATCTTGAAGCTCACCACACCGTCGACTTCGGTGCCGTAATCCAGCCCGCCGAAGTCGCTGTCGAATTCGTGATAGGTCGCCTCTACGGTCAAGCCGCTGGGCAAGCCCTTGATCGCGAACTTCTTCGAAAGGCGGACGTTGCTGTCGCGCACGCCACCCGCCGGGGTGATGAGGAACAGGTCGGCATAGCCTTGGAAGGCGTGGGCCGTGGCGAGCGGGGTCTGGAACGCGGCGCGCCCGCCATCGCTGCCCAGCTCTTCATACTGGGCGCGCAAGGTGAAGCCCGCGTAGGCCACGCTGCCTTCGGCGAGGAAGTAATCCGCGCTGAAATTGACCGGGTTACGCCCGGTATCGCGCTCGTTGGCGTAGCCGCCCTTCAGGCCGATCTTGGCCTTGCCGGCCGGGATCGTCGCGGTGACGGTCGCGCCATAGGTCTGGCTCGAAAAGGCAAGGCGGGTGTCGTAATCATACTCGTAGCGGAAGGCGACGATGCGCACCGGATCGAACACGGCGGCGACCTTGGTTAACAGGAAATCGCCTTCGAATTCCTGGTTCGGGCTCTTCGATCCGAAGATCGTGCGCTGGCTGATGGCATAGGTCTGGTCGATCTCGACCGGGCCGAGCTTGCCGATCGCGCGCACTGCATCGAAGGTCTGCTCGTTCTGCCGCCAGATGACGTTGCCGATGAAGCGCGCGTTCTCGTGGATGATCCGCTGGCGGCCCACGGTGGCGGAGAAATCCTTGGCGGCATAGCCGATGCTGAGCCGGTTGAGCTCGGTCGTGTCGGGATCGGCGATGACGGGGAAGGGCTCCACCCCGTTGCCGGGGATGGTGTCGTTGAAATCATCCTCCAGTGCGCGGGTGAACTCGCCCTCGGCAATCAGCGAGAAGCCTTTTGCCTTCAGCTCCGCCCCCAGGCGGGTGTGGACCGTGATCGAGGTGGCGGTGTCCGGGAAGTTCGACTGGTCATTGGTTTCCAGCCGCAGCCGCGCATCGACAATCGGGTCCAGAGTAACATCCTCGCCGATCTTCTGCGGGGCAAGTGGCCCGGCCAGCGCGGGCGTGGAAGTGACGGCAAGGACAGCGGCACAGGCGAGAAATTTCGAACGCATCAAGACCCCCTTTGCGCCGCCGTTGAGCGGTCGCATCGTGCTAACGGGAAGCCGAGCATCGTTGCCCGAACAGTGGTGACCCATGCGGGCCGCCGGAGAGGCGTGGCTGACAGAGCGCGGCGCCATTGCCGCAACTCACCACGTGGAAGCGGTGGGCCCGGTCAGGCAGCTTTGGTCGCCGGGCCGTGGTCATATTCGGCAAGGAAATGCAGCACCTCCTGCCGGTATTGGTAGAACTGCGGGTGTTCGAGCAGCTCCTTGCGATTGCGCGGGCGAGGCAGGTCGACCGTCAGGATCTTGCCGATCGTGGCGCGCGGCCCGTTGGTCATCATCACCACCCGGTCAGCCAGCAGAATCGCCTCGTCCACGTCATGGGTCACCATGATCGCGGTCACCTTGGTGCGGTTCCAGGTTTCGACCAGCACGTCCTGCAAATCCCAGCGCGTAAGGCTGTCGAGCATCCCGAAGGGCTCATCAAGCAGCAGCAGCCGCGGTGAAAGCGCGAAGGCGCGCGCGATGCCAACCCGCTGGCGCATCCCGTTCGACATTTCGGCGGCCATCTTGTCCGTGGCATCGCCAAGGCCGACCCGGTCGAGATAGTAATCGATGATGTCGGCCCGCTCGGCCTTGGCGGCGTGGGGGTAAACCCGCTCCACCCCCAGCGCGACATTCTCGCGCGCGGTCAGCCAGGGCATCAGGCTGGGGGCCTGGAACACCACCGCCTTGTCGGGCCCTGCGGCGGTGATCTCGCGGTTGTCGAGCACGATCCCGCCGCCGCTGATCGCATTGAGGCCTGCCGCCATCGACAGCACAGTCGATTTGCCGCAGCCCGAATGGCCGATCAGCGAGATGAACTCGCCCCGGTCCATCAGCAGGTTGAAATCCTCGACCACCTTCAGCGGGCCCTTGGGGGTGGGGTAGACCTTGTCGAGCCGGAAAAACTCCAGATAGCGCTTGTCGACCGCACTGCGGGCCGCATCGCGATAGGCCTGCGGCGGGGGCGCAAGGTCGAGCGGGGTGACATTGGGCAGGGCAACCGTGCTTTCGCCCACGCTGCCGCTCTGCTCATTCAGCGCGCCGAGATAGTCGACGATCTCCTTGCGCAGCCGCTGGTAGGTGGCATCGGCGTTGACCCCTTCGCGGTCGCGCGGGCGCGCCACATCGACTTGCCAGATCTGACCGATCCGCGCGGCCGGTGCCGGAGTCAGCACCGCCACCCTGTCTGCCAGCAACAAGGCCTCGTCCACATCATTGGTGACAAGCAGGATGGTGCGGCCCTCCTCCTTGCGAATACGCTCGATCTCGTCCTGCAGTTTTGCGCGGGTGAGCGCGTCGAGCGCCGAGAGCGGCTCGTCCAGCAGCAGGATTTCGGGCTCCATCGCCAGTGCGCGCGCCACCGCGACCCGTTGACGCATCCCGCCCGAAAGCTGCGCGGGCTTGCGGTCCATTGCGTGGCCGAGCCCGACCAGCTCGACCTTCTGGCGCACCAGCGCGCGGCGTTCGGCCTTGCTGCGGGTCTTGTGGACCGCATCGACCGCGAGTGTCACGTTGCCTTCGACCGTAAGCCAAGGGAACAGCGAATAGGACTGGAAGACGAGGCCCCGTTCCCGGTCAGGCCCGTCAATCGGCTTGCCCCGCAAGGTCATGGTGCCGCCGTCCGGCTCCACCAGCCCGGCGAGCGCGCTGATCAGCGTGGTTTTGCCTGCCCCGGAAAAGCCGAGGATCGCCACGAACTCGCCCTCGGCCACATCAAGGTCGATGCCGCCCAGCACCTCGGTGACGCCGCCGGTCTTGCCGACATAGGACTTGGTAAGGCCGCGCAGGGAAAGGAATGGAGTGTCGCTCATGCCCGCCTCCTCAGACCGTGCGGTTCTTGGAGACGAGGCCTTGCAGCGCCATCATCACCCGGTCGAGCAGGAAGCCGATCAGCCCGATCACGATCACCGCGAACATGATCCGCGCGAGGCTCTGCGAAGAACCGTTCTGGAACTCGTCCCACACGAACTTGCCAAGGCCCGGGTTCTGCGCGAGCATTTCCGCCGCGATCAGCACCATCCAGCCCACGCCCAGCGACAGGCGCATACCGGTGAAGATATAGGGCAGCGATGCCGGCAGAACGAGCTTGGTCAGCTTGTCGAACCAGCCCAGCCGCAGCACCTTGCCGACATTGAGCAGGTCCTTGTCGATCGAACTGGTGCCGACCGCCGTGTTGATCAGTGTCGGCCACAGCGAACACAGCATCACCACCAGCGCCGAGATCACAAACGCCTTGGGCAGCAGCGGATCGGCGCTGGTGATCATCGCCGAAATCACCATCGTGACAATCGGCAGCCAGGCGAGCGGGCTGACCGGTTTCATGATCTGCACCAGCGGGTTGATCGCCGCGTTGAACCGCTTGCTCAGCCCCGCCATCAACCCGATCGGCACCGCCAGCAGCGTTGCCAGCGCAAAGCCAAGGGCAACGGTCTTCAGCGAGGTCAGGATCTGGTCGAGGAAGGTCGGCGATCCCGAATATTCGAAATCGCTGATCGCCGCGACATTGCCCGATGCTCTTGCTGCGGCATTGCTGGCTTCCTGCTGGGCATAGAAGGCCGCTTCGGCATCGTTGGCTGCGGCATATTCGCCGTAGAGGCCCGCGCCTGCCTTGGCGACCTCGAACGGCCCGGGAAGCGTGCCGAGCGAGGTATCGACCTGCGGAGCGAGCAGCGCCCATGCGCCGAGGAACGCCAGAATCCCGATCACCGGCCACAGCAGGGCAAGTGCCTGCTCCTTGACCTTGGCCGCAAGCGGGTTGCCAGCGGGTGCCTTTTCCGCAGGCATTCCGGCAGCTTCGTCATCGGTCGGAGCGGTCATTGATGCCGCGCCGGTCTTGTCCGCGGGTTCTGAGGCATCGGACAGGGGTTGTGCATATGCGGTGGCCATGATGGGGATCCTCGAGAGGGAAGGATGTCGGGCAAAATCAGCCGCCGGTGACACCGGCTGCGGTGACCTTCTGGCCCTGCTTCAGGCCGATCGGGAACTTGGCGAGATAGGCATTGGGCTTGGAGCCATCGAAGGTGACGCCATCAATGAAGCCGCCCTGTTCGCCGCGAAAGCCGTTGGTTTCGGGGACGCTGTCCGCAGGGATCTTGCCATCGGCCACCAGTTTCTTGGCAGCGGCAAGGTAAAGGTCAGGGCGATAGACCGCCTTGGCGGTATCGAAATACCACTGGTCGTCCTTGTCGCTGGCGATCTGCCCCCAGCGGCGCATCTGAGTGAGATACCAGACCGCGTCCGAATAGAACGGGTAGCCCGCATACTTGTCGAAGAAGATGTTGAAGCCCTTGGCTTCGCGGGTATCGCCCGGCGCGAAGGTGAATACCCCGGTCATCGATGCCGCGATCACCGCTGCATCGGCGCCCACGTAGTTCGGGCGGCTGAGGATTTCGACCGCTTCCTTGCGGTTCTTGCCCCCGTCAGCATCAAGCCAAGCTTGCGCCTTGATGATCGCGCGCAACAGCGCAGCAGTGGTCGCGGGGTTCTTTTCGGCAAAGTCCTTGCGCAGACCCAGCACCTTCTCCGGGTTGTTGTTCCAGATTTCGTTATCGGTGATAATCGGCACGCCGATCTTCTTGGCGACCGCCGCCTGGTTCCACGGCTCGCCCACGCTGTAACCCTCGATCGTGCCCGCTTCGAGGGTTGCTGGCATCTGCGGCGGCGGGGTGACCGACAGCTTGACGTCCGCCCCGACCACGCCCTGCACATCACCTTCGGTGTAGTAGCCGGGGTTGAGGCCCCCGGCGGCGAGCCAGTAGCGGATTTCGTAATTGTGGGTGCTGACCGGGAAGACCATGCCCATGTTGAAGGGCTTGCCCTCGGCCTTAAACTTGGCGACGACCGGCTTGAGCACGCTGGCCGGGATCGGGTGGGTGGGCTTGCCGCCCGCATCCTTGGGCAGGCCCGGTTCGATCATGCCCCAGACCTTGTTCGACACCGTGATGGCATTGCCGTTGAGATCGAGGCTGAGCGGCGCGATCAGATCGGCCTTGGTCCCGTAACCAATGGTCGCGGCAATCGGCTGCCCGGCGAGCATGTGCGCCCCGTCCAACTGTCCCGCGATCACCCCATCGAGCAGCACCTTCCAGTTCGCCTGCGGCTCAAGCGTGACGTTGAGGCCTTCCTCGGCAAAGAAGCCTTTCTCCTTGGCGATGGCGAGCGGCGCCATGTCGGTGAGCTTGATGAAGCCGAGCTTGAGGTTGGGCTTCTCGATTGCGCCATCGACCGTTGCGGCCACGACATTCTCGCCCGAACCATCCGCCGATGCCCCGCATCCGGCGAGCGCCACACTGGCTAGGACCGCAGCGATCAGCCCGCGCCGGTCGAATGAGAAGTGCCCCTTGATGTGCCGGGTGGGTGTCATTGTCATTGGTCCTTTCGCCCCGAAATCGAACGCAAAAAAGCCGCCTCGTCGCATCCCCGGACAGGGACAAAACGGGCGGCGTCGTTGCCACAAATTTTTCGCATCACGCGAGGGAGAGTACGATTCCTACGTCGGAGCCGTGTCTCGCGTACGAATCGAATAACCCAAGTTGATGGAAATCGCAAACCCCCTTTTGCGCCGCAGCATCATTTTTGCGATGCAATATATTCCGGGAGGCGGTCGGGATCGAAACTGATGCCGTCGAAAAAGGTGTTGTTTTCCATAAGCATCGTGCCCGCGTGGGTGTGGGCTTCGAGCGCCTGCGACAGGCTCCCTTCGACCTTCGAGCTCGACGTCGGCAATTGTCCCGGCATGTCGCGCAGAGCGCTGCGATAAACATCCGGGCGGAACACCCGCGCGGCGGCGTTCGCCTGCCCGGCATCATATTCCAGCCCGTCCCAGCGCACCAGCTGGCTGTAGAGCCATTCCGATTGGCTGACCCATGGGAAATTCGCTGCTTCCCGGTGCTGGAACATGAAATCGGGATAGTGCCGCGCCGCCTCGCCCTGCTTAAGCACAAGCCGATCGGAGATCGCGCGAAGCAGCAGCGTGGCGGAGGCATCGCAATATTCTGGCCGGGCGAGGATCGCGGCATTGGTTTCCCAGTTGGCCGGATCGACAAAATGCTCGCCCGCCCGGTGCATGGCGCGGATCAGCCCTTCGACCGACGGGCGGATTTCCTCCAGCCGCTCGGTCCGCAGCGCCAGCACCTTCTCCACCCCGCGCCGCCAGATTTGCGCCGTGGCGAGCACGATTTGCCCCACGCCCTTGTCCACTGCGATCGAATTCCACGGCTCGCCCACGCACGACCCATCGATCTCGCCCGCCGCCAGCGCGTCGGCGCTGAAGGGCGGGGCGACGGTGACGATCTCGATATCGACATCGGGCCGGATGCCGCATCCGGCCAGCCAATACCGCAGCATGTAATTGTGGCTGGAATAGCGATGGACGACCCCGAAGCGCAGCCGCTCCCCCGCATCGCGCCGCCGGGCCGCAAGCGCCCTCAGCCGCCCACCAAGTTCGGTGGGATCGGACAGCGTGCCATCGCACCCAAGTTCCTGCGCAAGCCGGTTCGAGACCGTAATGGCATTGCCATTGAGCCCCAGCACAAACGGCGCGGCAATGCTTTGCGCCGGCCGGCCGCGGCCCAGCGTCGTGGCGATCGCCAAAGGAGCCAGCATGTGCGCCGCATCGCTGTGCCCGTAGAGCAGCCGGTCCAACACCGTCGCCCACGAAACATCGCGCACGAAGCTCAGCTCAAGGCCCTCTTCTGCGGCAAAGCCATGTTCCTGCGCCAGGATCGGTAGGCACGCATCGATCAGCGGCAGAAACCCGATTGTCAGCCGCTCGGTCATTGCCCGTCTCCCATCAGCTCATGCGCGGTCACGACGGCTTCAGCGATGTCGATGATGCGCCGGTTGGTCGACATCGCCTTCTTGCGCAGTTCGGCATAGGCCGCCGGCTCACCGATGTTCCTGGTTTTCATCAGGATGCGCTTCGCCTTGTCGATCGTATCGCGCTCGGCGAGCTTGCCTTGCGCTTCGGCCAATTCATGCTGAAGCCGCGCGAAGGCATGAAACCGCTGGATCGTCATCTTGAGCAGGGGCGCGATCCGGTGGGCCGACAGCCCGTCCACCACATAGGTCGATACGCCTGCGTCGATCGAAGCGGCAATCTGGTCGTCATCGCTGCGATCGACGAACATGGCGATCGGATGATCGAGCGCACGGCTGACGGCGAAGTATTCCTCAAGCACATCGCGAGAGGGGTTCCCGAGATCCATGAAGATGACATCGGGTGCGATCTCAGCGATGCGTGCGACCAGCCCGGTGCGCGAGGTGAGGGTGAAGATCTCGCATCCCTCGAGCGCGGACAGCCCTTCCTCGATAATCGAGGCCCGGGGGGCGCTTTCATCGACAATCGCAATCCGCATGGCGCTTGTGTGCAATGCAGCATGGAGTGATGGCAAGCCTTTAGTGCGGTAGAGGATTGCCTTGCCGCCTTTGGCGATCTTGCGGCCTGCCCCGATGCAACCGAGGCAGGCCTACAGGGCCGCAAATCCTTGCCCCCGGTTTCCGATACGCTTCCCCAGGATTTGGCGGATGCAAAGCTGCCATTCCGAATTCCACCGACTTGTTGCCGGTTCAGCGATCTCAGCTTTTCACCGAAAGCGGCCATCGGAGCTTGCCCGACGGCCGCCATGATGGTCAGATTTCGATACGCTCAGCGAGGACTAGCGCGTCCTCCACGTCGACACCGAGATAGCGGACAGTGTTCTCGATCTTGGAATGTCCCAGAAGGATCTGGACCGCACGCAGATTTCCCGTTGTCCGATAGATCATGGCCGCCTTGGTGCGCCGCATGGAATGCGTGCCGTAGTCTTCACGCCGCAATCCGACAGCGGTGACCCATTCATCGACGAGCCGGGCATACTGCCGCGTGCTCATCGGTTGACCGGAATGGATCCTGCTTGGGAACACGAAATCATCGATGGTGCCGCCACGTCGCAGCAGCCATGTTGCGAGGCTCGAGCGGGCGTCAGCAGTGATTTCAAATTGCACCGGCCGTCCGGTCTTCCGCTGAATGATCATTGCGCGGTCGCGAACTTCGGATCCGGCGACGAGGTCGCCGATCTTGAGCTTCACGAGATCGCAGCCCCGCAGCTTGCTGTCGATCGCCAGGTCGAACAGCGCGCGGTCGCGGAGCCGCTCCTCGCGATCAAGGAAGAAGCGGATCGCCCAAATCTGTTTCTGGGTCAGTGGCCGCTTTGTGCCGACGGTTTTGCCGGCATTCCACACAACGCGGTTCTGCATGGCAGGGTCGAAGTGAGAATAGGTCATCATCTTTCTCCATGGCCTTGATTGGCCTAGAGGAAAGAACGGGAAATGAATGTGATTTGGCCATTGATCGCGCCGACGGATCGGGACCCTGCAATTTAACGGGACAGAATTGGCCTGACCCTGTCCGAGATCATAACCTCTTGGCCTGTCGGCGCATTCTTAAGCGGGCTGGACATCCAATGGATGGAGTTTCGGCATTACTGCGGTCACCGGCGACCCAGTTGAGCCTGCTATGCTGGCTCGCGCACGCGCTCGATAGAAATCGTCTCCGATCCGCCTTTGGCTTGCGCAAGATCATAGGCGGACTGCATCCGCAGCATGGTGGCGGCAGAAACACCAAATGCCTTCTCGAACCGGATCGCCATCTCCGGGGTCAGCGCAGCCCTGCCATTCAGCAAGCGGCTCAACGCAGGCCGAGTAACCTTGAGATGATCTGCGGTGCTCGACACATTCATGTTGTAAGGCTTCACGATCTCTTCGAGCAACCAAGGGCCCGGGTGGATCGCGAAGCTGTCATGGAGCTTGATAGCCATCAGTGATAGTCCTCCAGGTCGAGATCAGCGACGGTGAGTTCGTCGATCATTGTGAATGTCAGCCGCCAGTTTCGGGTTACCGTCATGGCAAAGTATCCCTCCCTGTCGCCAGTTAGGGGATGAAACCCGAAATTCGGCGGCACCGCCAGCTCGTCCAGGCTCTCTACCGAGGCAATGAACGCCAGCATGCGACGGAGCCGGTCAGCCTCCATCAGCCCTGCTGGCTTCCCGGTCTCAGCAAATCTGCGAAGCGCCTTGTGGCGGATGCTTCCGATTTCCATGGAGGTGTAATCCCACAAGTTACACAAAGAGTCAACAGCGGTGTAACCCCTGAGGCTACACCTCGGTCATTGGAGCAGCAGCTTGCAAAAATACGCACTCACACGCGAAGCAGGTCGCTGATAACCGATGAAGCGGTCGCTGTCGGAATGAAAACCCGTGTACGAAACGAGATAATTTCGGTGAAGCATCCGATGCTCTTCAGCCAAGGGAGCTGATCGACAGGCGCTCCGACGATTTCGTAGCGCTGCTCGCCTGCCACACGCGAACATTTGATGGTCGCCTCGAACGGCCGCTTGATCGGGATGATCCGGCTTTCGCTGAGCGCCTTGATGATCGTATCCGAACTCAGTTCAACGGTAGAGGCAATGTCGAATTTCTCGAGCAGCTTTGCCACATCGAGCT
>NZ_LSJS01000137.1 GCF_001557325.1 Erythrobacter donghaensis | reverse complement strand
CCCCCGCCGATGGTGGGCGCCTTGACCCAATCGAGCCGCCGCGCCTGCTCCAGCCAGAAGGCATCGGGCGTCTCCACCGAGGCGCGATACATCGCGTCGTACTGCGCAGGCGTGCAATGCGTGGGCGTGTGAGCCTGGGGCCGCTCGACAGCGTGGATCATCTCGACTCTCCCTAATTCTCGGCCTGCTTTTACATCAGGCTACACGCCCCGCCCCATCAGACAAAGGTCTTACGACCATCCGCTAACTGTCCCGCCCCGCCCGTTCGCCGCATTCTGGCGGGCATAAGAGAGGATGGGAGAGTCTCATGGTGAAATCGGGAGTGGCCCGGGCCTTCCGGGCGGCGCTGCTGGGGGCGAGCATGCTCGTCGCGGGGCCCGCGCTCGCGCAGGCGCAGAGCGTCGAGGAACGGCTCGACCGGCTCGAACGGATGGTCGAGGGGCTGATCCAGCGGCTCGATGCCGAGGCCGGCGCCAAGGCCGAGCAAGCCGAGGCGCTCGCGGCGGTTCGCGCCGAGACCGGGGCGATCCGGGCCGAGCAGCAGGCGATGCGCAGCGAGGTCGAGGCCACCGAGGCGACCACCCGCACGCTGGCCACCCGCCAGGCCGAGATGTCCGACAAGCTCATCGACTTCGCGATCCCGCAAGGCGAAGGCTTCAAGGTCGGCAAGACCCGCGTCACCTATGGCGGCTATGTGAAGCTCGACGCGATCAGCCAGCGCACCAGCGGCGGGCAGCTCGCCGGCAATTCGATCCTGCGCGATTTCCTGTTCCCCTCCGCAATCCCCGTCGGCGGGCGGGCGAGCGGGTTCGACACCGATTTCTCCGCGCGCCAGACCCGCTTCCTGTTCAAGACCGAAACCGATGTCGGCACGGATCACAAGCTCAGCGGCCTGATCGAGCTCGATTTCAACGTCACCGACGGCGGCAATGAACGGGTCACCAACAGCTTCACCCCGCGCATCCGCCACGCGCTGATCAACTACGACAACTGGACCTTCGGGCAGGGTTGGTCGACCTTCCAGAACGTGACCGCGCTGCCGGATTCGCTCGATTTCATCGGGGTGACGCCGGGCACGGTTTTCGATCGCCAGCCGCTGATCCGCTACACCAAGGGGGGCTTGCAGATCGCGGTCGAGCAGCCCGAGACCGTGGTCACCGCGCAGAACGGGACGATGGTGACGCCGGGCGACGACCAGGTTCCCGACATCATCGCCCGCTACAACTGGAGCGGCGACTGGGGCACCTTCACCGCCGCCGGGATCGTGCGCCAGTTGCACGTTTCGACCGACGACCTGATGGGCGTGGACGATGCAGCCTGGGCCTATGGCCTCAGCCTTTCTGGCAAATTGAAGGTGGGCGCGAAGGACGATTTCCGGTTCATGGCGACCGCGGGCGACGGGCTCGGGCGCTATATCGGCCTCAACATCGTCAACGATGCCGCGATCAAGCCCGACGGGACGCTCGACCCGATCTTCACCTGGTCGGGCTTTGCCACCTACCGCCACGTCTGGAGCGACCGGTGGCGCTCGAGCCTCGGGGGCTCCTACTTCAAGGCCGACAATCCCGTGCGGCTCACCACCGATCAGGTGACCGACGAGAGCTG
This sequence comes from Erythrobacter donghaensis, assembly GCF_001557325.1. Classification (GTDB taxonomy): domain Bacteria; phylum Pseudomonadota; class Alphaproteobacteria; order Sphingomonadales; family Sphingomonadaceae; genus Erythrobacter; species Erythrobacter donghaensis_B. The sequence continues at coordinate 76,983 of NZ_LSJS01000137.1, read as the reverse complement.
GAACGCCTTTGCCAACCTGATCTGGAATCCGGTCGGCCCGCTCAATGTCGGGGTGGAGGTGATGTATGCGACCCGCACGCTCGAGGACGGGCGCAGCGGCGATCTGCAGCGGGTGCAGCTTTCGACGCAGTACAATTTCTGAGCCGGATACGGACTAACCGGATTGGCAATGTTTCACGTGAAACATTGCCAATCCGGCATTGCAGCGCCCTCACCACCCGCGCATCACATGCCCATTACCGGGCTATAGCCGCGCGCCGCCCGGCAACAGCCCAAGGCAAAGCCCCGCCAGCCGCATTCCGGCCGGCGGGGCTCCTGCCGCGACCCGTCAGGGCTCAGAAGCGGTAGGCCACGCCCGCGCTGATCAGCCACGGATCGAGCTTGTGCTCGGTCTCGATCGCCAGCGTGTCGCCGACGAACCAGCGTGCGGTGGTGTCGATGAAGTAGCGCTTCACATCGAGGCTGAGGCCGAAGCCCTTGTCGCCGATCGGCACGTCGATGCCCGCCTGCAGCGCGAGGCCCAGTTCGTTCGAGAGGTTGGTCTCGGTCACGCCCAGCGGCAGGGTCGCCGCGCCCGGATCATCGGCCACCCACAGGAACAGCGCCGGCCCCGCGCCCACGTAGGGCTTCACGCCCCCGAGGTCGAAGTGGTACTTCGCCGTCAGGGTTGCGGGGATCAGCTTGGCGTCCGAGACTAGCTCGGCCCCGGCCGGTAGCCCGGCGACCGTGTCGACATCGTGCTGGGTGATCCCGGCAATGGTCTCGATCGAGATATTGTCGGTCACGAACCATTCGATCGCCACGGTCGGCGTGACGTTGTCGTTCGCCTCGGTGTCGAGATTCGCCGGCAGGCCGGGCAGGTTGACGTTGATGTCGGTGATCGCACCGTCGGGCGCCACCAGCGTGCCGAGCACCTTGAACTGGATGTCCCCGGCGCGGTCGCTTTCGTCGCCCTGCGCCATTGCGGGAGTCCCCGCCAGCACCAGCGCGGCACCGCCAAGCATCAGAAGTCGCTTCATTTTCCTTGTCCTCGGACAGCAGTGGCCGCCCTCCGCGGCCCAGGATGGTTGCTGCCTGTGGCGGCCGGATAGCCCGATGATCGCGCGCGCCTCATTGATCGGAATCAAAGACCATTGCCCCGCCAGCGCCCAATACGGCATCCATCATGGCGACCTTGAGCCCCCCGCCCCAATCCGCGCCGACGCCCGCGATCGGGCTCGCCGCGTTCCGCGCCGCATTGCCGGACGGGACGGGCGAGGGCCGCGTGGCCGATGCGCTCTGCGCGCTCGGTGAGGCGGCGCAGCTGGCGCGCGGGCAGGAGCTTGCGCCCGATCCCGAGACCGACCGGCTGGTATGGCTCGCGAGCGGCGCGGCCAAGCTGGTCGCGCGCGGGCCCGCGCCGACGGGTGCCGGGACACCGGCGGGGGTTCCGGGCGGGCAGGTGCTCGCCTTTCACTTCGCGGGCGATCTGGTTTCGGTGCTGCGCCAGAGGGACGGCGATTTCCGCCTCGTGGCGCTGACCCCGTGCGATCTGGTGATCTTTCCCTCGGACCGCTTCCTCGATCAGGCGCAGGGCGATCCGGCGGTGCTGCGATCTGTGCTGACCCGCTCGCTCCAGGCGCTCCATCGCTCGCGCACGCGGATGATGCAGATGGGGCACAAGTCGGCCGCCGCCCGCATCGCCGATTTTCTCGTCTCGATGGCCGAGCGGCTGGCCGATTGCTCCACCGGCACCTGCGCCTTCGCGCTGCCGATGAGCCGCCGGGACATCGGCGATTCGCTCGGCCTCACGATCGAGACCGTCAGCCGCCAGCTCACCGAGCTGCGCGAGGCGGGGCTGGTCGCAACCGAGGGCCGCTCGAAGGTCGCGATCACCGATGTCGGCGCGCTCGCGCGGATCGCGGGGCGCCGCCCCGCACCGGAGGGCGACGGCAAAAACTGAACCATTTTTGATTTCGGTCAAACACACGAGGCACGGGGGCCGGTTAGACGACCGGCCGACGGAAGGGATAAATCAACATGGAAACAGTCGTTAAGCGGCTGGGCGTGTGGGCGCTTGTCCTCATGGCCAGTATCGCCGCCATTGCGCTCACCCCCGATAGCGGTTTCGCGATCCACGCAGGTGTCATCGGCCTTGTGGCATTGATCCTGATCGTCGCCACGGCGACCAGCTATGACCCGCTGGCACGCGCCCAGAGCATTTTCCGAATGCCCCCGGGCGCGGGCCGCTATGATGACGACCCGGTTCGCTGGGGCGTGATCGCGACGATGTTCTGGGGCATCGCGGGGCTGCTGGCGGGCGTGTTCATCGCCGCGCAGATGGCCTTTCCCGAGCTCAACATCGAACCCTGGCTGAACTTCGGACGCCTGCGCCCGCTGCACACCAGCGCGGTGATCTTCGCCTTCGGCGGCAATGCACTGCTCGCCACCAGCTTCTACGTCGTCCAGCGCACCTGCCGCACAACGCTGGCGCTGCCCGGCCTCGCGCGGTTCGTGTTCTGGGGCTACCAGCTGTTCATCGTGCTCGCCGCGACCGGCTACCTGCTCGGCATCAGCCAGGGCAAGGAATATGCCGAGCCCGAATGGTATGTCGACCTGTGGCTGACCATCGTGTGGGTCGCCTATCTCGCGGTCTTCGTCGCCACGATCCTCAACCGCCGCGAGCCGCACATCTACGTGGCGAACTGGTTCTACCTCGCCTTCATCATCACCGTGGCGATGCTGCACCTGGTCAACAACCTCGCGCTGCCGGTCAGCCTGCTCGGCGCCAAGAGCTACAGCGCCTTCGCCGGCGTGCAGGATGCACTGACCCAGTGGTGGTACGGCCACAACGCGGTCGGCTTCTTCCTCACCGCCGGGTTCCTGGCGATGATGTACTACTTCGTCCCCAAGCAGGCCGGGCGGCCGGTCTATTCCTACCGCCTGTCGATCATCCACTTCTGGTCGCTGATCTTCCTCTACATCTGGGCCGGCCCCCACCACCTCCACTACACCGCGCTGCCCGACTGGGCGCAGACGCTGGGCATGGTGTTCTCGGTGATGCTGTGGATGCCTTCGTGGGGGGGCATGATCAACGGGCTGATGACGCTGAATGGAGCGTGGGACAAGGTCCGCACCGATCCGATCATCCGCATGATGGTCCTCGCGCTCGCCTTCTACGGGATGAGCACCTTCGAAGGGCCGATGCTCTCGATCAAGGCGGTGAACTCGCTGTCGCACTACACCGACTGGACCATCGGCCACGTCCACTCCGGCGCGCTGGGGTGGAACGGGATGATCACCTTTGCCTGCGTCTACTACCTCACCCCGCGCCTGTGGAACCGCGAGCGGCTCTACTCGCTGCGGATGATCAACTGGCACTTCTGGCTCGCGACGCTGGGGATCGTCTTCTACGCCTCCTCGATGTGGGTGGCGGGGATCACCCAGGGGCTGATGTGGCGTGAATACGGCGCGGACGGCTACCTCGTGAACAGCTTCGTCGACACGGTCGAGGCGCTCCACCCGATGTATGTCCTGCGCATGGCGGGGGGCCTCATGTACCTCGCTGGCGCTGCGATCATGGCCTTCAATATCGCCATGACCATCGCCGGACGCCTGCGCGAGGAAGCCCCGATGGGCGAGACCGCGCACGACGAGGCCGCCGACCGGCCCCTGCCCGTCCCCGCATATGCCGAACCGGCCGAATGATCGTCAGACAGGGAGCCTGACACCATGAGCAACACCGCAAGTACCGGCGCCTTCGAGGGCCACAAGAAGCTCGAACGCAACGTCACCCTGCTCGCCGCGCTCACGCTGGGCGTGGTGGCGATCGGCGGGATCGTCGAGATCGCGCCCCTGTTCTGGATCGACAACACGATCGAGAAGGTCGAGGGCATGCGCCCCTACACCCCGCTCGAACAGGCCGGGCGCGACATCTATGTCCGCGAGGGCTGCTACGTCTGCCACAGCCAGATGATCCGGCCCTTCAGGGACGAGGTCGAACGCTACGGCCACTACAGCCTCGCGGCGGAATCGATGTATGATCACCCCTTCCAGTGGGGCAGCAAGCGCACCGGGCCGGACCTCGCGCGGGTCGGCGGGCGCTATTCGGATGCCTGGCATGTCCAGCACCTCAAGGCCCCGCGCGAGGTGGTGCCCGAGAGCATCATGCCGAGCTACGGCTTCCTCGCCGAAACCGAGCTGAAGGTGGCCGATCCGGCCGCGGGCCTCGCCGCGCTGCGGGCCGTAGGCGTGCCCTATTCGGACAAGGACATCGCTGCCGCCGCGACCGATCTCGAGGCGCAGGCCAATCCCGAGGCGGACGCGGGCGATCTCGCCGCGCGCTACCCCAAGGCGCAGATCCGCGATTTCGACGGCGACCCCAAGCGGGTGACCGAAATGGACGCGCTGGTCGCCTATCTCCAGATGCTCGGCACGCTGGTCGACGTGAACTCTGCCGCCGCGCAGGAGCAGCTCACCAAGGGGGACAAGGGCCGATGACCCTCTACACCGCCTTGCGCCACTTCGCCGACAGCTACGGCCTTGCCGCGATCTGCGCGCTCTATCTGACCCTGTGCCTGTGGCACTTCCGCCCCGGCGCCAAGCGCTACGTGGCCGATGCCAAGCACTCGATCTTCAGGGATGACAACCATGACTAAGAAGCGCATCGACGAGCCCACCGGCACCGAATTCGTCGGCCACGAATGGGACGGGATCGAGGAGCTCAACACGCCGCTGCCGCGCTGGTGGCTCTACACCTTCTACGCGACGATCCTGTTCGCCGTCGTTTATGTGGTGCTCTACCCCGCCTGGCCGCTGATCGACCGGGCGACGGCAGGCACGCTCGGCTGGTCGAGCCGGGGCGATCTGGCCGCCGAGATGCGCGCCGCCGATGCCGCGCGCGCCGGGGTGGTGGCGAAGATCGCCGCGACCCCGATCGAGGCGCTTGCCGACGATCCGGCGCTGATGCAGGCCGCGGTCGCGGGCGGGGCGGCGGCGTTCAAGGTCAATTGCGTCCAGTGCCACGGCGCGGGCGCGGCGGGATCGCCGGGCTATCCCAACCTCAATGACGATGACTGGATCTGGGGCGGGACGCTGACCGAGATCGAATACACCCTCACCCACGGCATCCGCTGGGATGCGGCGGCCGAGACGCGGAGCAATTTCATGCCCGCCTTCGAGGGCAGCCTCGAGCCTGCGCAGGTCGGCGCGCTCACCGCCCATGTGCTCTCGCTCTCCGGCAAGGCCAGGCCCAATGCCGCCGGCGCGCAGATGTTCGCCGACAATTGCGCGGCCTGCCACGGGGCGGGCGGAGAAGGGCTGCCCGCGGTCGGGGGCCCGGCGCTCAACGACGCGATCTGGCTCTATGGCGGCAGCGCGTCGGCGATCGGCAAGCAGATCCTCGCCCCCCGCCACGGCGTGATGCCGGCCTGGCAGGGGCGGCTCGATCCGGTGACGATCAAGATGCTCGCCGCCTACGTCCACGCCCGCGGCGGCGGCCAGGCCCCTGCCCCCGCCGCCGCTCAACCCGAAGCCGCGCAAGTCGCGGCCAAGTAGGACAACCGAAATGGCGCAAGCCGACGCACCCGATCGCCCCGCGCCCCAAGCGCAACCGCCCAAGCGCGACTGGGCGGGGGCGCTCGCGGCCGAGGGGGCCAAGGCTCCCGCGCCCGCTCCCGCGGAAAGCGCCGGTTTCATGGGGAGCGCGCTCTACGAGGCCGGTCGCACGGTCCACAACAAGCGGATCGACGGCCCCTTCCGGCGTTTCAAGTGGGCGATCATGGTGATCACCCTCACGATCTACTACGCGACCCCGTGGATCAGGTGGGACCGCGGGCCCTACGCCCCCGATCAGGCGGTGCTGGTCGATCTGGCCAACCGCCGCTTCTACATGTTCGATATCGAGATCTGGCCGCACGAATTCTACTTCGTCGCCGGGCTGCTGATCATGGCGGGCATCGGCCTGTTCCTGGTGACCAGCGCCGTGGGCCGCGCATGGTGCGGCTATGCCTGCCCCCAGACGGTGTGGACCGACCTGTTCCAGCACATCGACCGCTTCTTCGACGGTGACCGCAACGCCCGCGCGCGGCTCGACAAGGCGCCGTGGGGCGTGGCCAAGACCACCCGCCGCCTCGCCAAGTGGGCGGTCTATCTCGCGATTGCCTTCTGGACCGGCGGCGCGTGGATCATGTATTTCGCCGATGCGCCCACCCTCACCTGGGATTTCTGGCACGGCACCGCCGACCCCATCGCCTATGCCACGGTCGCGGTGCTCACCGGCACGACCTTCTGGCTGGGCGGCTTCATGCGCGAGCAGGTGTGCATCTACATGTGCCCCTGGCCGCGCATCCAGACCGCGATGCTCGACGAGAAGAGCCTGATCGTCACCTACAAGGACTGGCGCGGCGAACAGCGCGGCAGCCTCAAGAAGGCGGCGAAGAACCCGGGCGCGTATGGCGACTGCATCGATTGCCAGCTGTGCGTCGCGGTGTGCCCCACCGGGGTCGACATCCGCGAGGGCCAGCAGATTGGCTGCATCACCTGCGGGCTGTGCATCGACGCCTGCGACCGGGTGATGAAGGAGACCGGGCGTCCGCGGGGCCTGATCGACTATGCAACCCTCGAGCAATGCGACGCCGAACGCGCGGGCGCACCCGCCCGCCCGGCATGGAAGGCGCTGCTGCGGCCGCGCGTGTTCATCTACTTCACTGTCTGGGCGGGGATCGGCGCGGGGCTGCTCTTCGCGCTCGGCACCCGCAGCCACACCGACCTGACCGTCGCGCCCGACCGCAATCCGCCCTTCATGCTGCTGAAGGACGGCTCGGTCAGGAACGCCTACACGCTGCGCCTGCGCAACATGGAGGCCCGCCCGCGCGATATGGAAGTGGCGCTTCAGGGTCTGCCTGCCGGAGCCGTGATGTGGACCGACAGCATCAGCCTCGAGAATGCGGCGCCCGCGCAGACCGTCACCGTCCGCGCCAACGAAACCAGGGTGCTGCGCGCCTATGTGCTGCTGCCGAGCGGCGCGAGCGCGAGCGCCTTCGCCTTCCGCCTCACCGCGCTCGACGAGCAGCGCGAGACCGACACTGCGGAAACCACCTTTGCCATGCCGGGGAGCGAATGATGGCGAGCAAGCACGGGACTTTCACCGGACGCCGCATGGCCGCGATCTTCGTCGCCGGGTTCGCCGTCGTCATCGCGGTCAACCTCGTGATGGCGAGCGTCGCGGTGGGGAGCTTCCACGGCACGGTGGTCGACAATTCCTACGTCGCCAGCCAGAACTACAACGGCTGGCTCAAGCAGGCGGCAGCCTCGAAGGCGCTGGGCTGGCAGGCGGTGCCGCATCGCCGCGACGATGGCCGGGTGGTGGTCGAAGCGCTCGGCGTGCCCGCGGGGGCGCGGATGACCGCCACCGCCGAACGTCCGCTCGGTGCGCGCGAGGACCAGCCGCTGACCTTTGCCCCTGAAGGGCAGGGCCGCTGGGTTTCCACCGAGCCCCTCGCTCCCGGCCGCTGGCAGCTGCGCCTCGCGATCCGGGCGGGCGGCGAGGCATGGGCCGGGGAGGCCGAGCTCCGGTGAACGCGCCCGTCCTCAACCTCGCCTCCGAAACCCCGCTCGTCACCACAAGGCTGACCGTGCCCGGCATGAAATGCGCCGGGTGCATCGGCAAGATCGAGCGTGAGCTGGCGAAGGTGCCCGGCATCGCGGCGGCGCGCGCGAACCTTTCGGCCAAGCGCGTGGCGATCAGCCATGATCCGGCACTGGATGAGGGCGCGCTCACCTCTGCGCTGCTCGCGCTCGGGTTCGAATCCCAGCCGGTTGCCGACAATCCGCTCGGCAGCGACGATGCCGAACGCAAGCGATTGACCCGCGCGCTCGGGGTCGCCGGGTTCGGGATGATGAACATCATGCTGCTCTCGGTCAGCGTGTGGTCGGGCGCGGACGGGGCCACCAGAGACCTGTTCCACTGGCTCTCCGCCGCCATTGCCCTCCCCGTGGTCGCCTATTCGGGCCGCCCCTTCTTCGCGAGCGCATGGATGGCGCTGAAGCACCGGCGCACCAACATGGACGTGCCGATCTCCATCGGCGTGATCCTCGCGACCTGCATGTCGCTTTACGAGACCATCACCGGCGGCGCGCATGCCTTCTTCGACAGCGCCGTGATGCTGCTGTTCTTCCTGCTGGCAGGCCGCGCGCTCGATGCCGAGATGCGCACCCGCACCCGCGCGGGGATCGGGGCGCTGCTCGGGCGGATGGGCAGGAGCGCCAGCGTCATTGCTCCCGATGGCACAACCCGGAGGGTGGCGGCGAAAGACCTCCTGCCCGGCATGCTGGTGCTGGTCGCCGCCGGCGAGGCGCTCGCGGCGGACGGCGAGGTGGTGGAGGGCACCAGCGCGCTCGACAACGCCATGCTCACCGGCGAGAGCGCGCCCGAAGCGGTCGCGCCGGGATCGGTGGTGCACGCGGGCGCGATCAACATGGGCGCCGCCCTCAAGGTGCGCCTCACCCACGTGGCCGAGGATACCGCGCTCGCCGAGATCGCGCGGGCGATGGACGAGGCGGGGCAATCGCGCTCCGCCTATGTCCGCATCGCCGACCGTGCCTCGCGGCTCTATGCGCCGGTGGTGCACGCGCTGGCGCTGCTTGCCTTCGCGGGGTGGATGATCGCGGGCGCCGGATGGCACGCATCGCTCACCATCGCAATCGCCGTCCTCATCATCACCTGCCCCTGCGCGATGGGACTTGCGGTTCCCGCCGCGCAGGTCGTGGCGAGCGGCGCGCTGATGCGGCGGGGCCTGCTGGTGAAGGACGGCAGCGCCTTGGAGCGCCTCGCCGAATGCGACCTCGCCGTACTCGACAAGACCGGCACGCTCACGCTCGGCACCCCGCGCGCCGACATCGCCGGGCTCGACGCCGAGGCCCGCAGCATCGCCCTCGCGCTCGCCCAGACCAGCCGCCATCCGCTGAGCCGCGGGCTTGCCGCCGCACTGCTGCGCGCGGGCGTGACCCCCGCCGTCGTCACCGGCATCGCCGAAGCGAGCGGCGCCGGGCTCGAAGGGCGCTGGCAAGGGCTGAGGGTCGCACTGGAAAAGCCCGAGGGCGCGAATCCCGAAGGCGTAGCCGCCAAAGATGATGGGGCCCTGCTCGCCACCACCCTCAGGATCGGCGAGACCCGTCAGGTCATTCCCTTTGCCGATCCCCTGCGCCCCGATGCCGCCGCCGCGCTCGCCGCGCTCGCGGCCGAGGGCCTGCCCGCACGGATCCTCTCGGGCGACCGCGCCGCGCCCGTCGCCGCCATCGCCGCCGCGCTCGGCATCCCTGCGCAATCCGAGGCCGATCCGCGCGGGAAGCTCGCCGCGCTCGAGGCGCTGAAGGCTGCCGGGCACCGCCCGCTGATGGTCGGCGACGGATTGAACGACGGCCCCGCGCTCGCCGCCGCCCACGCCTCGATCGCGCCCGGGACCGCGTCGGACGCCAGCCAGCAGGCCGCTGATGCGGTGTTCATCGGCGAGCCGCTGATGCCCGTCGCGCTCGCGGTGCGGGTCGCGCGCCGGACCATGGCGGTGGTGCGCCAGAATTTCGGCTTTTCGATCGCCTACAACGCGTTCGCTGTGCCGCTGGCGCTGACCGGGCAGGTGACGCCGCTGGTCGCGGCGATCGCCATGTCGGTGTCCTCGCTGGTGGTGATCGCCAATTCGCTGCGGCTGGCGGGAGCAGCCCCCGGAGCGTCGCAATGACCGGGCTTGCGATCCTCATCCCCATCGCGCTCGGCATGGGCCTCCTCGGCCTCGCCGCCTTCCTGTGGTCGATGCGCGCCGGCCAGTATGACGACATGGACGGGGCCGCCCACCGCATCCTCATCGATGAGGAGGAAGCCTCGTGAACCTGCTCCCCCTCGCGCTGGCCGCACTTGCCCCGGTGATGATCGGCCCCCTGCCTGCCCCGCCCGGCCAGACCCTCACCATGCACCTGTGCAACGGCGGCACGATCACCATCCCGCTCGAGGACGAACGCCCCGCGCGGGATCGCGACTGCCACCCCAAGGGCTGCCACGCGGGCACCTGCCGGGAAAAAGATCAATCAAAACATCCGAAACGGGGAATTTGATCTCGCGCAAAGACGGGGTGCGGCGGGAGCGCTTTAGACGTCGCATGTGGACCTATCACCCAGAGCTGCTCGCGACCCCTGTGCCGCGCTACACCAGCTACCCGACCGCCGCGGACTTCGGCCCGCTCGCGCCCGGCACCATCGAGCGCGCCATCGCGGAGGCGAGCGGGGACATCTCGCTCTATCTCCACATCCCCTTCTGCGAGGCGATCTGCTTCTATTGCGGCTGCAACACCGCCGCCTCGGGCAAGCGCGCGCGGGTCGAGGCCTACCTTGCCGCGCTCCATCAGGAGATCGCGACCGTCGGCAGCCTGCTCCCGCGGGACGCCCGGGTGCGGCGCATCGCCTTCGGCGGGGGCAGCCCCAATGCGATCCTGACCGGCGATTTCCTCGGCCTTGTCGATGCGCTCCACGCCCACCTGCCGCTGTCCGCCCCCGAATGGTCGATCGAGCTCGATCCGCGCAGCCTCACCGCCGAATGGAGCACTGTGCTCAGGCGCACCGGCATCAGCCGGGCGAGCATGGGGGTGCAGACCTTCGCCGCGCATTGCCAGAAGGCGATCGGGCGCGAGCAATCGCTGACCATGATCTGCCGCAGCACCGACTGGCTGCGCAAGGGCGGCGTCACGTCGCTGAACTTCGATCTGATGTACGGCCTGCCCCACCAGAGCGAGGCCGATCTGGAAGACAGTCTCGAGCTGACCCGCAAGCTGGGCGCGGACCGGATTGCGGTGTTCGGCTATGCCCATGTGCCGCATCTCGTGCCGCGCCAGACGATGATCCGCGCAGGTGACCTGCCCGGCGCTGCGGCGCGCTTCACCATGGCGAGCGAGGCGCACCGGTTGCTGACGGCGGGCGGCTATCAGGCGATCGGCTTCGATCACTTCGCGCTGCCCCATGATCCGATGGCGCGCGCGGCGCAAGCCGGCAGGCTGCGGCGCAACTTCCAGGGCTTCACCGACGATCCTTCCGAAGTGCTGATCGGCCTCGGCGCGAGCGCGATCAGCGGCTTTCCCGGGCTCCTCGCGCAGAACGAGAAGCACACCGCCACCTATCGCCAGCTGAGCGAGACCGGGCACCTGTCCGCCAGCCACGGCATTGCCCGCACTGCGGAAGACCAGCGCCGCGGAACGGTGATCGAGGCGCTGCTGTGCGCGGGCGAGGCGGAGCTGCCCGAGGATCTTCTTGCCGAAGTCTCGGAGCGCCTCGCCCCCTTCATCGACGCGGGCCTCGCACAGCTGCGCGGCCGGCATCTGGCGATTCCTCCCCAGGGCCTGCCCTATGCCCGCGTCATCGCCGCGCTGTTCGACGCCTACCGCGCCGCCGCCCCGCGCGCATTTTCCTCGGCGATCTGATCACCCCCTGCCCGCCTGTCCCTCCCTGCCATGGAAGTGCCACTATTTGGGAAGATGGTTCTGCCGCAAATCGACAAGCGAGGCGCATCAGGGGCGCATATAGTCACGAGCAGGGGGAAAAAACATCATGGCAGTTACCGATCACGTCGACCTCAACGGCTTCATGGAGGGCGTCAAGAAACGCAATCCGCATCAGCCGGAATTCGTCCAGGCGGTCCAGGAAGTGGCCGAGGACATCTTCGAATTCATGGAGGACAAGGAGGAGTATCACTCCCAGCAGATCCTCCGCCGCATCGCCGAGCCCGACCGCGTGGTGTCCTTCCGCGTCTGCTGGGAGGACGACGCCGGCAACATCCGCGTCCAGCGCGGCTGGCGCGTGCAGAACAACAACGCGATCGGCCCCTACAAGGGCGGCATCCGCTTCCACCCGAGCGTGACCGAATCGGTGCTGAAGTTCCTCGCCTTCGAACAGACCTTCAAGAACGCGCTCACCGGCCTGCCGATGGGCGGCGGCAAGGGCGGCTCGAACTTCAACCCCAAGGGCAAGAGCGTGCGCGAGATCATGCGCTTCTGCCAGTCCTTCATGACCGAACTCTACCGCCACATCGGTGCCGACATCGACGTGCCGGCGGGCGATATCGGCGTGGGCGGGCGCGAGATCGGCTTCATGTTCGGCCAGTACAAGCGCATCACCAACAACTTCACCGGGGTGCTGACCGGGAAGGGCCTCGAATGGGGCGGCTCGCTGATCCGCACCGAGGCGACCGGCTATGGCGCGGTCTATTTCCTCGAGAACATGCTGGCGACCAAGGGCGAGAACCTCGAGGGCAAGACCGCGGTGATCTCGGGCTCGGGCAATGTCGCGACGCACGCGGCCGAGAAGATCGTCCAGCTTGGCGGCAAGGTGCTGACCCTGTCGGATTCGGGCGGGTTCATCCATGATCCCGACGGGATCGATCAGGAGAAGATCGACTGGGTCAAGACCCACAAGACCCACCGCCGCGGCCGGATCGAGGAATATGTCGAGGCCTTCCCGAAGGCGACCTTCCATGCGGGCAAGACCCCGTGGGGCGTGCCCTGCGATGTTGCGCTCCCCTGCGCCACGCAGAACGAGCTGCTCGGCGAGGACGCGAAGATGCTCGTCGCCAACGGCTGCCGCGCGGTTTCCGAGGGCGCCAACATGCCGACCGATCTCGACGGGGTGCACACCTTCAAGCACGCCAGGATCCTCTACGCGCCGGGCAAGGCGAGCAACGCGGGCGGGGTCGCGGTCTCGGGCCTCGAGATGAGCCAGAACTCCGAACGCCGCTCGTGGAAGGAGGAGGAATTGCAGCAGATGCTCAAGGACATCATGTCCGGCATCCACAATTCCTGCATCCGCTACGGCGATCAGGGCGGCGGCTATATCGACTACGTGAAGGGCGCGAATATCGCGGGCTTCAAGAAGGTCGCCGACGCGATGCTGGCCTTCGGGGTGGTCTGAGCCCTGCCCGCACCGCTCCCCCGGCGGGAGCGGGAATCGCGTGAAACGATGCGAGGTCCGGCATGCCGGGCCTCGTTTTCGTTAAGGCAGGTTGGTTTTCTTTGGCAGTTTGTCATTTTTCCGCCATGAAATCGTAACCAAGGGGCGGACGCGCTGTTTTTCTGCAAATCCTGCCCTGCCGCATCTTACGAAAAGACATTTCCCCGCGCATGAACCTGATGAAGCCGATTGCGGTTGAAGACACACAATCGCTCACAGTGTCGCGCCGCGCGAAGCTGATTTTCTTCGTCCCCTTTCCGGAGCTGATCCTGGCCCTGTGCTTCGCGGCGGCAGGGGGCGTGATCGCGGCATCGCTCGACCTCGCGATCTCGCTCCCCTCGGGCCAGTCGCTGGCCTTCACGGGGATGAGCTACGGCGTCCCGCTGTCGCTGATCGCCCTGCTGGGCGCGATCCTGGTGCTGGCGAAGCAGACGATGCGGCTGGTCTACTATGCCGCGGCCGCCTTCGCCTATGCCGTCATCCTGATCACCCATTTCAACATCAAGCTGTGGATGAGCCTCATCAACCCGCGCCTGTGGGACGGGCTCTACTGGCAGACCGACCAGGTGGTCCGGCCGCTGGTCGATCTGGCGTTCGGGGTGCACCACCTTGCCGAAACAGTGATGCCGGCGGGCGAGCATCTCTACCTGTTCGCCTTCCTGGCGATGTTCGCCGGCAGCATCATCGTCCATTCGATGCAAGCCTTCATCATTTTCCGCAAAGTCATCTTCGCCGCGATGCTGGTGCATGTGCTGGGCGCGCTGGCCTATTGCATCATGCCGGCGGTCGGCCCGTTCCTCTACGAGCCGGGCGCCAATGCGCTGGAGACGGCGCGCCAGCAGCACATGCACGGCGGCTACCTCGCGCTCGCCGCCGGGGAGCGGGCATGGATCGCGAGCGAGGGCAGCGCGTTCCTGTTCGCCGCGGTCGCCGCCATGCCCTCGCTGCATGTCGCCTCATCGGCGGTGTTCCTGTGCTATGCCTGGAAACACGCGCGCTGGCTCGGCATCGCCTATTTGCCGCTGTTCGTGTTCATCGTGTTCGAGGCCGTCGCGACCCGCTGGCACTATTGGGTCGACGTGGTCGCAGGGCTAGCCCTGACGGCGCTGGCGATCGCCATCACCACCGCCGTGTTCCGCCGGATCGAGGCCCATGATCCCGCGCGCGGGCCGCTGCGCCAGCCGGTTACCTGACCCCCAGCTGCGCCGCCGCCTCGCGCAGTTGCGCCGCGTTGGCCGGGTTGGCCTTGACCGCCGCGTCGAGCGCGGCCCTGGCCTTGGCCGGCTCGCCCAGCGTCATGCGGCTGCGGATCAGCATCACCCAGCCATCAAGGTTCCTGGGCTCCTTTGCCAGCCGCGCCTCGAGCTGTTCGACCATGCCTTCGGCCATCTGGCGCTGCTCGCTCGGCTTCATCGCGCCAGCCGCCGCGACGTCCGCTGCCGTCGGCCCGCGCAGCGACGAGGAGGCCTGATCGCCCGCCACCGCGCCCGATCCAGGTGCGATCAGCGCGGGCTTCCGCTCCGCTTGCGCCTTGGCGATGCGCGCGGCGACGTCGATCTTGTTGATCTGCCCGACCTGCTCGATGGTGCGCACCAGATCGGCTTCCCACGGCGCGCCCTGCGGCGAATCGGCGAGCAGATCGAGCCATGCGGCAATCGCACCCTCGTGATCCTTGTCGAGGTCCTTCTTCGCGGCGAGGAAATAGCGCCCGCGCGGGTCCTCGGGGTCGAGCGACACCGCCTTCTGGAACGCCTGCAAGGCTTCGGCCGGGATCGGGTCGCGCTTGCTCGCCAGAACCAGCGTCTCGCCGAGCGCCGACCACAGCACCGCCTCGCCCGGCGCGATGGCGACCGCGCGGCGATAGGCGGCGGCGGCTTCCTCGTATTGGCCCTGGTTGAAATAGGCGAAGGCAAGGTCGCCCCACGGGCCGGCATCGTCGGTCGAGGCCTCGGCCGCGGCGCGCAGCGCCTCGATCGAGCCTTCGCCGCCCGTCGCCGCCGCAGGCTCGGCGGGTCCGCCCGCGCCCTGATAGATGTTGAATCCGATCGAGCCTGCCGCCAGCAGCAGCGCTGCCCCCAGCAAGACCCAGCCCGCCTTCGATGATCCGCCCTCAGGCAGCGTTTTGCCCTGTCCCATGTGCGCATCGCTAGCACTGGCGCAATGCAGGGGCAATTCGCTCTGGCATCGGGGGCGGTTTTGGGTATGGTGCAGTGCAGGGGGCGATCTATCCGCGAGGGGGAGGATAGGTGAGCGGGATTTTCAAAGTCGCGATCATCGGTTCGGGCCCGGCGGGCCTCAGCGCGGCCGCGCGTGCAGCTGCGCTGGGGCTGAGCCATGTCCTGCTCGAGAAGACCGACCACCTCTCGGACACGATCTACAAGTACCAGAAGGGCAAGCACGTCATGGCGACGCCCAGCAATCTGGTGCTGCGCTCCGACATCGATTTCGACGCGGGCAAGCGCGAGGCGATCCTGGGCATCTGGGACGAACAGATCGCGGGCCACAAGGTCAACGTGAAGTATCACGCCGAAGCCAAGGCGATCCGCGGCACGGGGGAGGCCATTCCCGGTTCGGTCCAGCAGATCGTCACCCGCGCGCGCGATGGGACGAAGAGCGTGCGCGAACTCCAGCGCCACGCCCCGCCCTATGCGATCGAGCTGACCAGCGGCGAGGTGGTGATGGCCGAGAACGTCGTGCTCGCCATCGGCACGCAGGGCAACCCCAACCTGATGCGCTGTCCGGGTGCGGACCTGCCGCACGTGCAGTACCAGCTCGACGATCCCACCGAATATGTCGACGAGCATATCGTCATCGTCGGCACCGGGGACGCAGGGATCGAGAACGCGCGCGGCCTCGCCGAAGACCCGGCGCAGAGGAACACCGTCTCGATCCTCAACCGCGGCACCGAGTTCCCGACCGCCAAGGCGGCGAACGTCAGCGCGCTGATGGCCGATCACGAGGCAGGCAAGCTCACGGTGCGCACCGAGAGCGAGACCAAGGCGATCGAGCCCGGCTGGATCACGCTCACCACCCGCGACGGGGAAATCCGCATCCCCTGCGACCGGATCATCGCGCGCATCGGCTCGGCCCCGCCGCGCGCCTTCGTCGAGGACTGCGGGATCGAGTTCACCAGCGAGGACCGCGGCGCCTTCCCGAAGCTGTCGCCGGTGTTCGAGAGCACCGCGCCCGGGATCTTCGTGATCGGCGCGCTCGCCGGCTATCCGCTGATCAAGCACTGCATGAACCAGGGCCACGACGTCATCGAGTTCATCAACGGCAACACCGATCTGAAGCCTGCGGACGAGCCGATCATCGCCGCCAAGTTCGCTGGCCTTCCCGGCAAGCGCTCGACCGAGGAATGGCTCGAATTCCTGCGCGCCAATGTCTCGATCCTGGGTGGCATGAACCCGCTGCAGATGCGCGAGTTCATGCTCGACAGCGAGGCCAAGTTCTACGCTCCGGGCGAGGTGATCTTCGAGCGCAACGCGCCCGGATCATCGCTGTTCGGTATCGCCAGCGGTTCGGTGGCGGTGGAGGTCAATCCGGCCGATCCCTCGATCACCATCCCGATCGAGGCCGGATCGATCTTCGGCGAGGTCGGGCTGATCTCGGGCCGCCGCCGCGGCGCGACGATCCGCGCGGCCGAGGACACCATCGTGGTCGAGATCTCGCGCCTTGCAGCGCTCAAGCTGCAATCGCAGGTGCCGTCTGCCAAGGCCGCGATCCAGCGCATCTCGATCGAGCGGCAGCTGCTCCAGATGTTCGGTTCGGGCCTGACGCGCGAGGATGTCGCCCCGCTGGTCGAGGCTGCGCGGGTCGAGGAGAAGCGCGCGGGCGAAGTGGTCGTCACGGAAGGCGCGGACGACAAGGACATCTTCATCATCCGCCGCGGGTCGATGATCGTCGAGAAGCAGGTCGGCGAGAAGCCGGTGTTTCTCTCCTACCTCCCCGCCGGGAGCTATTTCGGCGAGATGGCGGTGATCGACGGCTCGGCGCGCACGGCGACGGTCAAGGCGGCGATCAAGTCCGAGGTGATCCGCCTGCCGGGCGAGGGCTTCCTCGCATTGCTGGACAAGCGCCCCGCGCTGCGCGAGCGGGCCTTGAAGGACATGGCCGGCCGGCGGGCCACCAATGCCTTCATCGAAAGCCGCAAGGACGAATTTGCGGGCGCGGTCGATCTCTATTCGCAGACCGCGCAGTTCCTGGTCGACAACGGCATCGGCGAGGCGACCGACGTGCTGCTGATCGACGAGAAGCTGTGCATCGGCTGCGACAATTGCGAGAAGGCCTGCGCCGACAGCCACGACGGCCTCTCGCGGCTCGACCGCGAGGCGGGCAAGACCTACGCGCACCTCCACGTGCCGACCTCATGCCGCCACTGCGAGCATCCGCATTGCATGGCCGATTGCCCGCCCAACGCGATAAAGCGCGGGCCGGATGGCGAGGTCTTCATCGACGACACCTGCATCGGCTGCGGCAATTGCCAGCGCAATTGCCCCTACGGCGTGATCCGCATGGACGCCAAGCCCCCCAAGAAGCCGAGCCTCCTGCAATGGATGCTGTTCGGCAAGGGCCCCGGCCCGGGCGAGGCCTCCTACTCGTGGCGCAAGAAGGCGGCCGAGAAGGAGGGCGGGCAGAAGGCCAAGCAGGCGATCAAGTGCGACATGTGCTCCGGGATCGACGGCGGCCCGGCCTGCGTGCGCGCCTGCCCCACCGGCGCGGCGATCCGCGTTTCCCCCGACAAGTTCCTGACCTTCGCCAAGCTCACCGAGGACGTCGAGTGATGGCAAGCAGGGCGGGGGCAAAGACGGGCGGCACGGGCCGCTTCAGTCAGGACGAGCGGCGGCGCGACAGCGACCATGTCAGCTTCCTCAAGCACAAGGGCTTCCGCTGGCTGTGGATCGCGCTCGCCCTCAGCGGCGCGAGCATCGCGGGCTATCTGATGATCGACCACGACCCGCGTCCCAACGGGGGCACGTGGTACGGCTACACGCTCGGCACCATCGGTTTCGGGCTGATCCTGTGGCTCGCGCTGCTCGGAGTGCGGAAACGGCGCATCAATCCCGGCGCGTGGAGCCTCAAGGCGTGGACCTCCGCCCACGTCTATCTCGGCCTTGCGCTGATCGTGGTGGGGACGCTCCACACCGGCTTCCAGATCGGGTGGAACGTCCACACGCTCGCCTATGTGCTGATGCTGCTGGTGATCGCGACCGGGATCTACGGGGTGATCGTCTACGCCACCCTGCCCGCCAGCCTTTCGGCCAACCGCAAGGAGATGACGCGCGCGCAGATGCTCGAAGCGCTGACCGCCCTCGACCGGCAGCTGGAGAGCGCCGCGCAGCCGCTTGCGCGCGCCGAGGCCGATCTCGTGATCGCAGCCCTCGGCCAGGACGTGTTCTATGGCGGCGCTCTGGCGCGGCTGACGGGGAGCTACCCCGGCTGCAAGACCGCGCGCGCGCTGCGCGGCATGGGCACCGGCTCGGAGGCGGAGGCGCGCGTCACCGCGCTGCTCGAGAAACGCCGCGAACAGCTCGCCCAGATCCGCGGCGCGCTGCGCATCCGCGCGATGCTGGAGATCTGGCTGTTCATCCACATCCCTCTCACCATCGCCCTGATCGCCGCGCTCACCGCGCATGTGATCAGCGTGTTCTACTACTGGTGAGGGGGCTGCGATGGCCTTCCTGATCCGCACCATCGACTTCACCGCCGCCGGGCGCGAGATCGTCCGCGACCGGACGCTCGACCAGACCCGCCTGACCGTCGGCCGCGCGGCCGAGAACGACATCCACCTGCCCGACCTCGCGGTGGAGCAGCACCATGTCGCCATTGACCTTGCGCCCGATGGCACACTGGCGGTGGCGGCGATCGGCACACTGGGTTTCGGGCTCGACGGGCGGGTGGTCACCCAAGGCGTGATCGACCCGCGCACCGGCGGCGAGGTGGCGCTCGGCGCGGCGCGCCTCGCGGTGACGCGCGAGGGCGATGGCACCATCGCCATCACCATCCGCCAGGTCGTGGCCGACGAGGGCAAGATCGACGCGCTGCGCGGCTTCGCGCTCGCCTCCAAACTGCCGTCCAAGCGCGCAATGAGCTGGGTTTTTGCCAGCGCGATCATCCTCCTGCTGCTCGCCCTGCCCGTCGCGAGCCATCTGCTGCGCACCCCGGCCAAGCCCGATCCCACCGGCAAGACCCCGGGCGCGGTGCTGATGGACAGCGCCTGGACCAGCGGCGAGCTGTCGCTCAAGCACGAGACCCTCGCCGACAATTGCGAGAGCTGCCACGTCGCCGCCTTCGAGAGCGTGCAGGACGAGACCTGCCTCTCGTGCCACGAGGACATCGGCGATCACGCGCAAAAGCCGCGGCTTGCCAAGGGGATGGCGCCGCTCTCGCAAGGCGATGCGCTGCAATGGCAGATCGCGCAGGGCTTCGGCAAGGAAGGCCCGCTCGGCTGCGTCGCCTGCCACTCCGAGCACGAGGGCCCGGTGCGCACGCAGGCGGGGAGCGAGGCCTTCTGCGGCGATTGCCACAAGGACCTGAACACGCGCCTGACCGACACGGCGCTCGCCAACGCGCATGATTTCGGCAAGACCCACCCGCAGTTCCGCCCGCTCTATTTCGCGAGCTTCGGCGCGGCCAACCCTGTCCGGGCGGCGGCGGGATCGAAGCCGGTCGAGCAATCGGGCCTCGTCTTCCCGCACGACGTCCACATGAACCCGCGCGGCGGCGCGGCGCGCATGGCGGTGAGCCTCGCGCAATATCGCGCACCCCTCGAATGCAAGGACTGCCACGCGCCCACGGACGACAAGGTCACCTTCAAGCCGGTCGAGATGGAGCAGGCGTGCGAGGCGTGCCACAGCCTCGTCTCGGGCCGAACGCCGGGCGGCGGGTTCGGGAAGCTGCGCCACGGCAGCGTGAAGAACCTCGCCGAGGATCTCGCCCGGATTACCTCAGGCCCGCGCCCGGCGATTGCGCCCGGTCGCCAGCGTCCGGGGCAGCTCGGCAGCGCCTCGCCCTATCGCGCGGACTTCGGCCGTCCGGTGCGCGCCTATATCGGCATTTCGAACGCGCTCTCCACCGGGGGCGTGTGCACCGAGTGCCACCTGCCCACCACCGGCCCGACGGGGCAGGCCGACCTGATGCCGGTCAACTTCCCCGAACGCTTCCTCACCAGCGGCTATTTCAGCCACGCCGCCCACGCCAAGCAGAAGTGCTCCGATTGCCACGCGGCCGAAACCTCGAAGGCGGCAAGCGACCTGCTGATGCCCGACCTCAAGAGCTGCCGCGACTGCCATCTCGGGGCGACCGCCGTGAAGAGCGCCAAGATCGTGCCGAGCGACTGCGCGATGTGCCACGCCTATCACGTGCCGGCCGGGCAATGGTCCCCCAAGGGCCCCGCGCCGCACTACAAGCCCCCGCCGCCTGACAAATCTAAGGTTGCAGCAAAACTCGCACAAGCTAGACCATAGCAATGGGCGGGGGCGCTTCTTCGACTGGCCGTGCGGTGCTGATCGCGCAGATGACCGACATCCATGTCGGCTTCGCCCCCGATGAAAAGCCCGAGGAGCTGAACCTCACCCGCTTCCGCGCCACGCTGAAGCGGGTGGTCGAGGGGCCCAACCGCCCTGATTTCCTGGTGCTTTCCGGCGACATCACCGATCATGGCGATGCCGAGAGCTTCGCCAAGACCATCGAGATCCTGCGCGACTGCCCGATCCCGATCCTGCCCATGGTCGGCAACCACGACAGCCGCGAGGGGCTGCTCGGCGCCTTTCCCGAGGTCGAGCCGGCAGAGGGCGGGTTCCTGCATTATGTCGTCGATGCGGGACTCGGCCTCAGGATCATCTGCCTCGACACGCTCGAGGAGGGCCGCCACGGCGGGGCCTTCTGCGCGGCCCGCGCCAGCTGGCTCGCCGCGCAGCTGGCCGAGGCGTCCGATACGCCGACGCTGATCTTCATGCACCACCCGCCGGTGGTCGCGGGGATCGACTGGATGGATCCTGCCCCCGATGAAGGCTGGATCGTGCGGCTGCGGGACGTGCTGGAGGGGCAGACGCAGGTGCTCGCGATCCATTGCGGGCATCTCCACCGCCCGATCTCCACGCGCTTTGCCGGTATCCCGCTGGGGGTGACCCCCTCGGTCGCTCCGCTGGTGGCGATGGATCTCAACCCGATCGACCAGAACGTGCCCGACGACCGCGAGCTCATCACCACCGAGCCGCCGACCTATGCGATCCACCGCTGGGATGGCGAGGGTCTCGTCTCGCACTACGAGCGCGTGGGCGACTGGCAGGTGCTGGCGCGCTTCCACGCAGGTCTCCAGCCGATGATCGAGGGCATGTTCGCGGAGAGGGAGTAGGTCTTAAATCGTCATCCTGAACTTGTTTCAGGATCCTTCGGGCCGCTTGAACCGCTATCCGAACATCTGCAGCCACGGTTCGTCAGGCGACGACAATCTGGCCTCTTTGGTGAGCACCGCGCTTGCTGAGCAATGGATGCTGAAACGAGTTCAGCATGACGAGGGTTGCGTCTATTTCCGCGCCGCCGCCCTTTGCGCGCCCACCGGCGCCAGCCCGACCCAGCGCTTCATGTCGACCTCGTCGCTCACCTTCCACGGCACGCCGCTGCGGGTCATGAACATCCGCTCCATCTCCTCGCGGGTGAAGGGGCGCGAGCCGAGGCGGCCGAACACCGCCATCTGCCCGCCGGTCTCGTCCACCGCACGGTCGCGGTCGAGGCCCTTGGACATGGCGATGGCGGGCGTCGGCGTCTTCGCCCAGGCGATCAGTTCGGGCATCGGCGCGGGGCTGAAGCCGTAGAAGCCGCGCTGGCTTTCGGGGCTGGTGAGCTGCAGCACCTTGATTCCGTTCCTCCCGTCCGCGACGTAAGCGAACAGCGAGGCATTGGTGGTGCCGACGATCACGTCCTCGGCATCGTTGAGCGCGCCGCCCAGCGTCACCTTCTGGTAGACCTTGGGTGCGCGCGGGTTGGTGACGTTGAGGATCACCAGCCCCTCCTGCTTCGCTGCGACATAGGCATAGGTGCGCGCGATATACATCCGCCGCGCGTCGGCGAGCGGCACGGTCGCCTCGGGCACCGCGACGGGGTTGCGCAGCGAGGTGATGTCGAACAGCTTCACGCCTTCCGCATCGGTCACCCACAGGTAGCGGAACTGCACCGCGCTCGCCCGCGCATCACGCAAGGTCCGCACCGCGGCAAGCTTGGGCGTGTCGGGATCGCTGAGGTCGACCACGACCAGGCCCTTGGCCGCCGTGATATAGGCGATCTCGCCCGCCAGCACGATGTGCCGCGCGCCGTCGAGCACGCCGCCCGGGTTCCAGGCGGTGGAACCGTCGGAATAGACCTTGCGCTTGAGCTTGTTGTTGCGGAATTCGCCGTCCGCCAGCGTGTTGACGTTGACGAGGATCAGGCCCTCGACCGCGTCGGTGACGGCGGCATAGTTGTAGATCGGCTTGAACGCCTGTTCCTGATTGGCCGCGCGCATCGCCTCGGTGTTGCGGGTCGGCGCGATCGGCTGGTTGGTGGCGAGCGCCATGCAGGTCGCATTGGTGGTCTTGACCTGCGTGTCGTGGCCCAGCGCGGAGAACGGCCCCTTGAGGATCCGCTCCGAGGTGCCCTTGTTGGCGATGCTGGCGACGTCATAGGCGACGAACCCGCCCTTGCCTTCGGCCACGAACATGTATTCGCCGCGCAGCTGGAGGCAGCCGACCCGGCCGGGCGTGCCTTCGTGGACGTTGACGAATTCCTCGAACGGGTGGGTCTCGCCGCTGAGTTTCTCGTCGAAGGCCTTGCCGCGCGTCCAGTTCTTCAGCTCGCGTCCGTTCTGTTCGACATGGAGCTTCCAGTAATCGGGATAGGCATAGCGCTGGAGGTAGGAGCCGATCACCGCCTGCGGCTCGTCATATTCGGTCACCCGCGTCGCCTGGAACCCGCCTTCCAGACCGCTCCACGCGTTGAGGCCGACGAAGTTGACGTAGTTGGTGCCGAGCAGGAAGAGCTGCGCCATGATCGCGTTGTTGTCCTCCTTGGCGGAGAGGTGGCAATCGGTGCAGGTCTTGGTCTCGGTCAGGCGCACGGTGTGCGGGAAGTGCGGCGCGAAGGCCTGGCTGGAGAAGCCGATGGCCGAGATCGGCGGCTGCTGCACGTAGATCCGTTCGCGGTTGATATTGGTCGAGGACAGCACCAGCGCCGAGGACGAGCGGACCGGGGCGACCTGGTTGCCCTTGGTGGTCATGTGCTTGCCGAGCTGGAACATCTCGTCGCGCGCGACCTGCGGGTTGTAGGTCGCGAAGTTGCGCGTCTCGCCGCCTTCGTAGCGGTGGACGGGGGTCTTCCAGTTGGCCTCGATCGGGAGGTGGCACCCGCCGCAGCTCGTGGTCCATGACAGGTGGCAGGTAAAGCAGGCCATCTCCGGCTCACGGTGCGCGCGGTCGGGCTCGGAGATGCCGGTGCCGAATTCGAAATTGCCGGTCTCCGCTCCGTAACGGCTGACGAGCTTGGCACGCGCGGCCTTGGCGTTGAACACCGGGGTGGCGGGATCGACCGAGTCCTTGACGAGGCTCATCTCCCACTCAAGGCTGGGGTCGACGATCGAACGCTGGATCAGACGTTGCCTGCCATCCGGCCCCTCCAGCCATTCGAACCGCCGCTTGCCATCGGGGTTGCGCAGCAGGGCGAGGTTGTGGCCCTCGGGGGGCGCGGCCGGGCCGCTGGTGCGCAGGGTCGGGTAGGCGTCCGCGGTGCCGTGACAGTCCTTGCAGGTGATCTCGATCGCATTCGCCACCTCGCCGTAGATGAGGCCGTTGCCGTGGCTGTCCTGCTCGAAGTGGCAATCGGCGCATTGCATGCCCTTTTCGGCATGGATGTCCATCAGGTGGACCGCCTTGCCCGGGTTGATGCCCGCAGGCACGAACTTGCCCTCGCCCTCGCGCCGCCACTTCTCGGGATCGTCGGGGTCGACGATATTGCCCTCGGCATCGAGCAGATTGCCCTCGCGGTCGCGCTTGAAGATCGCGCGGAAGTTCCAGCCGTGGCCGTGATAGTCGGCGAACTGGGTGTCCTTCAATTGCGGGTTCAAGTCATAAACGTTGCGCAGGAAATCGAGGTCTGCCCAGTTGCCCTTGGGCGCGGCGCCCTCGGGGTTGCGGTCGGTGACCGCACGGACTTCGGCGGCGGTCGGGTATTTTTGGCTAGCTGGCCACATGAAGGGCGCGTCGGACTCGTAGTCCCACATGGTGTAGCCGAGGAAGGAATTCAGGAAGATGTTGGGCTGGTGCATGTGGCAGTTCATGCACTGGCTGGTCGGGATCGCGCGGGTGAAGACGTGCTGGAGCGGGTGGCCGCTTTCCTTGACCGCTCCGCTCGCAGTGCGCAGCGCCCCGTCATCGGCGTGATCGTCATGCCCCGGCTGCTTGACCGCGCCGTGGCCGCCTTTCTTCTCTTCATAGCCCGCCGCGTGGGCGATCTTCTCGGCAATGGTGGGGTCGGCGGTGATGCTCTGCCCGTCGCGCCCGTATTGCGCATAGACGAGCGAATGGCGCGGCTCGCGATCATTGGCGTAGACAACGTGGCACGAGGCGCAGCCCGAATGGCGGTAGTCGCCCGGCTGGTCGTTGGTGCCCATGAACCAGGTGAAGGGATCGTTGAGGCGCGTCTTGTGGATGTTGAGCGCCGGGATCGCGACCCGAAGCCCCGTGCCCGGCCCGCGGTTCGATTGCTTGAGGTCGGGCCGGCCGGGCTCTTCCAGACGCTGGATCGAGCCGGTCGGGTTGGGCAGGCCGATCTCCGGGAACTGCGAGTTGATCGTGCGCCCCCCGCGCTCGAACACGCGGAACACGTCGCCCGGCGGGATCACGTGCCACGTGGGCAGCGGATACATCTCGGCAAGCACGCCGCGCGCGATCTGGTCCTCGGAGAGCTTGCCCCCCGGCCCTGCGCCGGGCGTGGTGATCTTCGCCGGATCGCCCTCGCGCGTGTAGGCCTCGCCGAGGAGGTAGTTCTTGAAGGGCAGGATCCCGTTGTTATAGCTCGCCCCGCCCCACAGCATCGCGCCGGTCGCCATGATCGATCGCTCGGCGCTCTCGATCGCCTGGATGTGGCACGCCCCGCAGGCATCGCGCGCGACGCGGTAGTCCGAGGGGTTGATGAACTTCACGAACTCCGGCGATTCCTGGTTGAGCAGCGCGTAGGAGCGCTGGGGGTTCGCCGAGGAGGGGAAGTGCCAGGACTTGGGATATTTCGGCAGCACATGCGCCGCATCGCGCGCGGCGACGTAATCGGGGTGGTCGTGCGGCAGTTCGGAATTGCCGCGCACGGCCTCATTGCCGCCATGGCAATCGGTGCAACCGAGCCGCACGGCGGGCGAGACGTGCATCGTCGGCGCGTCGGTCTTGACGTGGCAGGTAAGGCAGCCTTCGGACTTGGCGTCCATCTCGGCCACCGATTGCCGCTGCGGCGCGGGCGGCGCGATGACGAGCGAGTAGTCGCGCTTGACCGGCTTCTCCTTGTCGGAGGCCATCGGGCTGCCGGCAAACAGGGACACGGCCAGCACCAGCGCCGCGGCAATCAGCGCAAGGTGGCGGGCGAAAGGCTGGGTGAGCGCGCGCATCAGTAGGTCAGCACCACGTTGGCGAGGATCGAGACGAATTCCTTTCCGCCCCCGCGGGAAGTGAACAGGTCCTGGAAACCGTCACCCGCAATCAGCGTGGCGGCGGACAGGCGGAAGACGAGGTTCTGGTTGGCATGCGGCCGCCAGATCGCCGAGGCCGAGAGGTCGAAGCCGATCTCCTTCGGGATCGAGCCTTCGTTCCTCAGCACCTCGAGCACCGAGGTGTTCTCGAACCACAGGTGGTTGGCATTGGCGGTGAGGCGGAATTCCGGCGTCAGATCGAAATCCGCGCCAACCCCGGCAAGGATCAGGCCCGGGTTGTTGAAATTGCTCTGCCCCTGCTCCTTCGAGGAGCGCAGCGAATTGAGCAGGCCATTCCTCCCGTTGACGCTGATGACGCGCCCGCCGCCCGCGAAGGGGATGGTCTGGCGGATCCAGTAGGAGGTGTCCGCACCTGCGAACACAGGGTTCTCGAAGATCGCGTCGAACCCGCCTTCGGTGTCGTCATAGGGATCGCTGTCCCCGCTGGCATAGGCGGCCGAGAGGCGGAAGCGCATCCAGTCCTTGTCGTAGCTCGCTTCCAGTGCGGCAAACTGGGCGTTGATGTCCGCCGGGCGGTCGGTGAGGAAGGAATTGCGGTCCTCGCCCAGCGCCCAGTAGAAGCTCCCCGTCAGGTTCACCCGCCCGATGCGGCCATCGAGATTGTAGCCGAGGTAGAAGGCGTCGTATTCGCGCCCCCGCAGCGTGCCGAGCAGCGCCGGGCGCACCGGGAAGCCGTTGTCGTCGATCTCGATGTCGTCGGCCTCGCGGTTGCGGTTGTAGACGACGGTTATCTGGCTGGTCAGGGCGGGAATGAGGAAATCCTGCCGGTAGGCGTTCGCGACGAACACGAAATCGTCGCGCGGGCTCTGCGTCACATCGTTGAGGCCGGAGTTGGTGTCCTTCTCCAGCCGCCAGAAGGCGCCCAAGTTGAACTGGAAGCGGTTGTTGTCGCGCGATCCGAACAGGCGCACGCCCAATTGCTGGTCGTTGAACAGGAACCCGCGGAAGTCCGACTGGAACGGCTGTATTCCGGCGCGGATCGAGATGAAATCGAACCTGTCAGTGTCGAACTGGCTGAAGTGGTAATCGACGAAGGCTTCCTGCACCCCGAGGAAATCGTCCAAGCGGTGCGAGGGGCGCGAGGGTTCGACGAACAGCACGCGGCGTTCCGGCACGTCGACATAATTGACGTTGTAGGCCAGCGTCAGGCGGTATTCGATGGTCGGCGGCTTGAAGTTGGTCGAGCCCTTGAGCAGCGCAAAGCCGGCGATGAAGGTCTGGCTGAAGACCTGGCTGAAATCATCGCCGAAGACGTCGTTGCGGTCCGGGTCCTCGGTGGTCTGGACGCCGACGGGAATGGGGAAGGTGCGCGGCTCGTAAACGGTGTCGCTGATGAGGTTGGCAACGAAGAACCAGTCGTCCTCCTTGATCGGCAGCCACGGCACTTTCGCCCGGTCGATCGGCCGGTCGCCCTTCAACGTGTTCTGGTTGTAGGGATCGAGCAGGTTCTCCTTCACGAGGCCGAGGCTCTGGATCAGCCTCCAGCGATCGGGGATCGGCACCTGCTCGGCCGGGAAGGCCTGCGGGGGCGGCGCGCGCACCGCGCCCTCGTTGTTCTGCTCGATCTTCTCAGGGAGCGGCGCGGTGTAGCCCGGGCGCTCGCGGCCCTCGATGATGCCGGGGTCGACGGGGGGGACATCCTGCTCCCAGTCCTGCGCGGCGGGAGCCTCGCCGGGCGGCACAACCGGGGGCGTCGCCTCTTCGGGCGGGGCGGCCTGGAGCAGCAACAGGGCGGGGAGCAGCGCCGTCATCTGCTACAGCCCCTGACACACGTTCTGTTCGCTGCTGCCGATGAACGGCGCGAAGGGGCAATTGACGTAGCGCAGCCGCACCTGGCGGTTGCCGACCTGCACCACGATCCGGTCGGAGCGGATCGCCGCAGGCGCATTGCCGAGGCCCCCTCCGGCGCGCGCGGCGCCGTTGTGGAGGCCGAGGAAGCTGATCATGTCGTCCTGGTCGATCCCGTCGCCCGAAACGCCGATGCCGCCCACCAGCACATTGCCGCGATAGACCGGGACCGAGCCGGGGAAGATCTGAATGCCGTTCGCGAGCCGCGGCGTGCCGCCTGCGGTGTTGGGCAGACCCGTGCAGGCGCGCGGCGTGTCCTGCGCGCTCGCGCCGGTCACGAAGCCGAGGTGCTGCGCGAGGTTGCCCACTATCAGCGCCGAGTGCAGCCCGGTCGAGAAGGGGCTGAACTGCTGGATCGGGCGCGAGAAGGGCCCGTTGGGCTGGCCCACCTCGCCATCGGGGAAATAGGGCCGCGAGAGGTTGCCGTTGGCACGGTCGGAGAAGGCGAAGTTGCCGGTCAGCGCGGTAGGATCGCCGAGGAACGTCCGTGCCCGCGTGACGAATTGCGGCACCTCCCCCGGCGCCGTGGAAAGCTCGGCAGCGGCGAAGGGGCCGGAGAAGAAATTGGCAGTGCGCGCCTTCTGCAAGCTCACGTCGATCCCGAAGATCGGCGCATCGGGCGAGCGCACGAGGCCCAGCACGGCCCCGCGCGTGTCGACGAGGCTGATCGTCACCTGCGCGCGGCTGTCCAAAGGTTGGCGGATCTGCGCCCGCGCGCGGCTCATGACCGCGAAGGCTTCCTCGAGGATCACCCGCGCCTCGGCGGCGGTGAGCGGCGCGGCCACATCACCCGCATCGGTGCCGCCGCGCACCGGATAGCGGTTCGCGCCTGCCCCGTTCGTGAGCACGAAGGCATCACGATTGGCGAACTCCGCCACGGTCGAGGCGCGCACGCCCGACGCCTCGGTGCCGTAGGTCGCGCCCGCCAGCAGACCTGCGCCGCTATAATATCCGTTCACCGGCACCAGCGCGCCCGCCGTGCTCGCGAAGCTCGCCCCCGCGACATTGCCGATCTGCGGGTATTCGACATCGGTGTAGCGTAAGGAAGTGCCGTCGGCGGTGATGCGGTCGGCGCGGATGCCGACCGGGGCCTCGAAGCCCACCGTGCCCGCGAGCGCGATCGCCTCGTCGAGGTCGGTATCGCGGTCGAGCACATTGGGGTCGAAGCCGTAGGTGCCGTCGGCGATCACCCCGATCCCGCCGACGACAACGCCATTCTGGTAGAGCGGAAAGCCGCCGGGGTCCGCCGCCAGCCCGAGCGGCGAGCGCTTGGGGCCGATCAGCCCGTCGCTCGCCCGCGCCGCGAGGTCGGAGCAGGGGAGCTGGCTGAACTGCACCCCGAACAGCGGGCCGCTCTCCAGCCCCACGGTGGTCGGCGCAGGCGGGAAGTGCTCCTGCACGATGAAGCTTGCGGTGCGGCTCGAGAAGGCGTTGCCGCCGCTCGACAGATAGGCGCCGGTGATCGCCTTGGCGATCGCGGCGCCCGCCGACGGGATGGTGAGGCCCTGCGCGTCGCGGCTGGTGCCGTCGCGCGCGGGCGGAATCTGCGCGGTCGCGGCAGCCCCGGGCATGGCGAAGACGCCGAGGACATTGCCCACCCGGTCGGTCACCGCGATGGTCGCCGCCACGCCCCGCGCGCGCGCCTCGGCGGCGGCCTGGGCGATGATCGTGCCGACCTCGCCGCTCGACAGGCTCTCGGGCGCGGGGACGCTGAACACCTGCCCGGCAGGCGGCGGGGTGGGCGTGGGGGCAGGGCCGCCGCCGGTCGCGCCGCCATTGGTGGGCGGGCCGTCGCCGCCGCACGAGGCAAGCACCAGCGCGCTCGCGGTCAGCCAGAAGGTGGTGATCCCCCCCCGCATCGCTATTTCAGCCGTCCGATCGCGCCAGCCGCCGCCTTCAATGCGGCGCGGAAATCGGCCGGGCGGTAGGCATTGGGCTCCTCGACCGCCTTGTAGGCGCGCGAAATGTCACCGCGAATGCCCGCCGCCGCGCCCTGCGTCACCCGGCCCTCGCGCACCAGCGCATTGAGCAGCGTGTCGACCGCCATCACCGCCTGCACCGATCCGGCATAGTCGGTGAAGCGTGGGCTCGTCGCCTCGCCGGATATCGTCGCGATGATCCTGAAGGTGTCGGCATCGCTGTAGGAGCGGCCCGCAAGCGCATCCGACAGCGCCCCGGCGCGCGCTGCCAGGGCCTGCGCAGCGGTGCGCGCTTCGGCGGGGCCCGCGCCGAACGCCTTGTGGAAGTCGCGCGCGGCAGCCTGGAACTTCGCCGCCTCGCCCGGCACCAGCGCCCCCGCCACTGCAGAGAGCATGATCATGTTCTCGTCGTTGAAGGGCGGGTTGCCGAAGGGGATCGGACGGCCGGGATTGGTCTCGAAGGTGAGCTTCCTCTGCGGGCCGTCGGTGATCGTGCGGTGGCACGAGTGGCAATCGAGGAAGTAGAACTGCGGGAAGGCGCCCTCGTAGCCGAACCTGGGCTGGGCGAAGAGGCTGGTCGAGCGGCGCACGGCTTCGGCCTGCCCGACCGCCCAGAAGCGCACCGAACTGGGCGGACCCTTCCGCGTCACGTAGTCGCCGTCGACCTGGTGGTGCTGCTGGAGCGCGCTGAACAGGTCGAGCTCGAAGGAGACGCGCGGGTGACCAGCGGCCATCATCGCGTGGGTGACGAACTGGCCGGGCTTGCTCGAGCCGTAATGGCAGTCGAGGCAAACCCCCGCGCGCGCCTTGGGATTGTCGAGCGGGGTGAGGCCTGCCGCGACATTCGAGGCGTGGGTGGCGGGGAGCGCGTAGTGCTCGGCGAGCCAGGTGCCGCCCGAGGCGCCGTGGCAGCTCTCGCAGCCGACCCCGTCGGTGAGCGTGAACTTCGCCCCGCGCTGGCCTGCGGGCGCGTTGGTGGCATGGCAGCCAAGGCAGGCAGGCGCGGACTGCGCATTGCCGAGCCCGAGGCTCGCGGCGATCTGCTGCCCGCGCCGTCCGCCGAGCACGGCATAGGCGCGGCTGTGTGCGCCCGAGGGTGAGGAGGGTTCCTGCCAGGTCGCGATCTCGTCCTGACGGACAACCGCGCCGTTGCCCTCGGCACGGCCGTGGCAGGTCGATCCGGCGCAGGTCGCCACGCCCTCGAAGGTGCCGCCGCCGAGCGCGGTCGAGACCGGATAGACGGCGATCAGCGCCAGCACTGCGGCAAGGCGCGCCAGCACGCGCCGCGAGGTCCCCCGTGCCGCTCCACCAGCGATCAGATCCGCCAGAATTCGTCTCATCCCATCCCCCCCGAGATGCCCGTCACCCGGCCCGGCCGGCCCCCGGCACGGCTATCGACACGCGCCCCGCGCCACGATTGCCGCATCGATGCAAAGCCCGGTTGCGCACCGCGTCCCGATTCCCCCGTCAGGCCGACCCCGTCGCCCTTCTCCCAAGCTTGCGCCTGCGATGCAACAGGCAATCGGCAGGCTGCAGGCGACCGGCCGTGCCTGCGCGTTCAGCCCCCGCTCGCCTCGGCATCGGCCTCGAGCCCGGTGGCGAGCAGGTCGAGCTGCACCGTGCAGCCCTTGGCGATCAGGGCCTCGCCGAGCGTGTCGGGCGCCTCGAAATCGCCCTCGAGCAGCACGAAGGTGACCTGCGCGCTGGTCGCGTTGTCGGGCCCGGTGATGGTGTAGGGCGCGCCCTCGACGATCGGCAGGCGCGCCGGATCGAGCGCCGCAACGGTCACTGTCTCGTCGAAGGTGACATCGACCGATGCGCCATTCTCGCGGTTGAACATGCGGTAGGTGATGGTGTCGGGCGCGCCGGGCCGCCACAGGCGCACCGTGGCAAGATCATAGAGGCACACCGTGCCCGAGCGGGTGACATCGACATACCACAGGCTGGGATTGGTCGGATTGCCCTCGGGCTCGCCGCGCACTGCCCCGGTGCGCACGCGGGTGGCGGCGCGCTTGCGGGTCAATGAGGCGAAACGGTCGGCGGCGACCTGCGGGCGGTCGCCGATGCGGAAGGTGCCCGCGCCCTTGATGACGCGCGTGCCATTGGCGGTCAGCACGGTGATGACATCGCCCGCCTTCAGCGTGATGGTGGCATTGTCGTCGACCTTGGCGCCGACCGGATAGCGGGTCGCCGAGGGCCCGGTGGACTTGACCACCACCCCCGCCATCGCCGCCGTCGGCAGGGCCAGTGCCGCTCCTGCCAGTGCCAGCGCGCGAAGGCGCCGCTTCAAGCTAATCGAGAACATAGGTTCCTCCCTCATCGATCGCTGCCATGCGCCGTGCAAGATTGCCTAGCGCTGAATCCTCCGGATGGCGAGCCGCGACTGCTTCGGCGAGCGCGCGCGCTGCGGCCGGATCGGTTGCCGCGAGCGCGCTCGCCTCGGCGAGGCTCGCGCGGTCTTCCGCCGGGAAATCGGGCGATGGTTCAAACAGGTCGACCGGCCGCGCCCGGCCGCGCAGCCGCACCCGGCCCATCTGCCGCCACCAGTCGAGCCCCGAGGCCTCGGCGAATTCGCGGCTCGCCATAACGCTCGAATCGAGCGCCTTGTTGGCGGCCTCGAGGCGCGCGGCGGTGTTCATCGAATCGCCCAGCGCGGTGTACTGGATGCGGGTCGCCCCGCCGAAATTGCCGATCACCGCCTCGCCGAAGTGGAGGCCCACGCGGGTCTTGCCGATCCTGGGCAGATCCGGGTCCATCGCCGCGACCTCGGCGCGGAAGGCCTCGCCCGCCTGCCACATCGCATAGCCCGCACGCGCGGCGCGGTTGCCATCGTCGGGCCGGCTGATCGGCGCACCCCAGAAGGCGACCACGGCATCGCCCACGAACTTGTCGATCACCCCGCCATGGTCGAGCACCACCTGGCTGAGCATGTCGAGGTAGCGGTTGAGCAGCTTCGCCACCATTTCCGGCGGGATCGCGTGGCTCATCTTGGTGAAGCCCTCGAGATCGCTGAACAGCACGAAAATTTCGCGCTTCTCGCCCCCGAGGCTGAGCAGTTCGGGCTTGTCGATGATCGCCTGGGCGATGTCGCGCGGGATGTACTTGCCGAGCGCGCCGGTGGCGAAATTGCGCTGCACCGCGCCTGCCGTGCGGGCGGCCACCGTCACCGCGGTGAAGACGAGAATCCACCCGATCAACCAGCCGACCGCCGGCAAGCCGTAGGTATCGACATTGCGTACCTGGAGCAGCACCGGCAGGCCCTGAAAGAAGACCAGCTGCGCCACGCCGAACAGCGCCAGCCGGCGCGCGGTCCATTCGAGCAGCGCGGTCAGAGCCGCGATGATGACCACCAGCACCGCCATCGACCACAGCACCCATTCCCCGATCGGCCGGAGAACCCGGCCGTCGAGCATCTGCGAAATGATCTCGGCATGCACCGCGATCCCGGCAGGCACCTCGCCGTTGATCGAGGTGAAGGTCGTCTCGACCCGGTCATAATCGACAATATCGCCGCCGATCAGGATGTACTTGCCTGCATACTGCTCCTTGAGAAAGGGCAGGATCTCCGGGTCGGGGTCGACAAAAAGGTCGATCTGGGCCGGGGGGAACAGCACCGAATCCTGGAACTTGGGCCGCCGGTAGTCGATCGCGCCCTGGTACCCTGCAAAGGCGGCGACGGCCGGCTCCCCCGCCTCTTCCAGCATAACCCGCCCGAGCAGCGGCGGAAGGCCCGCGCGGATGTCGGGCCACAGCCGGGTCGCGCCGAAGGTGTTGTCGAGCCGGATGCTTGCCGGACGCCCGTTGCTGCCCGCCAGCCGCGCCATGAAGGCTTCGAGATATTGCTGCTGTTCGTATTCGATGTCGTCCGGGTTGGTCGCCTTGGCGGCATAGGCGACCGCGACCGGGGTCTTCATCGCGCGCAGCGCGGCGATCAGCTCCTCGTCCTCGTCCTGCGGCTGGTCGAACAGGATGTCGATCCCGATCGCCTTGGGCTCGAAGGTGTCGAGCGTGCGCAGCGTCTTGGCCAGAAGGCCGCGGTCGAGCGGCGAGCGCTTGCGCGCGGCGATCAGGGTCTGGTCGGTATAGACCACCAGCACGACCCGCTTGTCTTCCTCGACCAGATCGGCAGCATAATAGGCCCTGAGGTCATAGAGCGCGCGTTCGGCCTCGCCAATGAGCGGGGTGGGCACCGAACCGCCGGGCAAGACCCATCCGTAGCGGGCGATGAGCACGCCGAGGCACATGAGCATGAGGGTCAGGCCGAGCTGCACGCCGCCCGCCGCGCGGACATTGCGCCAACCGCGCGCGAGCAGGCCGGAGCGCGCGTCCTGGCGGGCTTGCACGGTCTTGTCCATTGCCCTCGCGTCCCGGCCGCTCTCAGCGCGCGAGCCGCGCCGCGCCGTCGCCGACGACCGCGAAGGCCGACCAGTAGAACGGGTGCGAGGTCTGGGCATCGTCCATCAGCGCGAGCTGCGAGCTGCGCAGCGCCTCGGCTGTGCTGCGCCCGTCCTCGGCGAACAACCCGCCGACCAGCCGCCCGGTCGCGTCGAAATCGTCGGGCACTGGCCAGTGGCTCGCAAGCACTGTCCGCCCGCCCGCGCCCACGAAAGCGCGCACCAGCCCGTCGAGTGCGAACTCGCCGCCGCTCCTCACCCCCGCCTCGCGCGCCGCGCCGATGGTGGCGCTGCCGGCGGTGTCGCAGGCCGACAGGATCACCAGGTCGGCATCAATCCTGAGGTCGAAGATCTCGGCGAAGCTCAAGAGCCCGTCCGAGGCCGCGCCTTCGGCGAAACTGGTCAGCAGCGCCGGGCGCGGCGGGCAGCCGGGCTGAGGCGCGGTGACGAGGCCGTGGGTGGCGAAGTGGAGGATGCGGAACTCGGCAAGATCGGCCAGCGCCGCCACGCCGGTATCGGTGAAGGCGGTGCCGGTCAGCACCTGCGCGCTCGCATCGAACCTCGCCGCCGCCTCGCGCAGCTCCTTGGCCTTGATCGGGTTGGCCCAGATGTTGGGCGACCAGGTGCAGCGCTCGCCCGCCTCGAGCGCGGCGCGGACGCGCGACGCGCCGGGGCTGGCGGTGCCGATCGGGGTGTTCTCGCCGAGGCCGAGATAGGCGCGCTTGCCATCCGAAGGCCGCGCGGCGCGCACGTCGCGGAAGGCCGAGGGGCCGACCGAGGTGCTGACCTGAGTGCTGCGCCCGAGCCACCTGGTGCCGCGGAAGTCGTATTCGTCCGCGCCCTTCTGCTTCATGCGCGCCTGATAGGCGGCCACGCTCGCATCGTCGGTGACGAGCAGGTTGACCGGCAGCTTGAGCAGCGCGCCATCGGGTTCGAACACCAGATGCTTGAGCTTCGGCAGATCGTCGGCGACGGGGGCGAAGAGCTGCACATAGAGCTTCCGGGCAGCCGCCAGGTCGAAGGGATAGGTATTGACCTGCCCGCCCTCGACCACCGCGATGCTCTCGCGGATCTGCGTCACGAGGCCTTCCAGCTGGCGCGGGGTCGCTTCGGCGCGCCACACCCGCGCCGCCTCGCGGGTGGCGTAGAGCACATAGGCATCGCTATCGAGCGTCACCAGCTTCACATAGGCCTCGCCCTCGCCGAGCACGGCCTGGAGGTCGGCGAGGCTGATCGCATTGCCCGCGACCGCGCGGTAGCGGGGATAGGCAGCCAGCCGGTCGAGCACCTCGGCCTGCTGCTGCTCGAGCTGTTCGAGCCGCGCGCGCCGCTCGGCGATCTGGTCGGCGAGGCGGGTGTCCGCGTCGGGCAGGCTCTCGAGCTCGAGCAGCGAGACACGGCTCTGCTCGATCCCGCGCCCGAGATTGGTGGCGGTGCGGAACAGCTGCGCGGCCTCGTCGGTGCCCTCGGACAGTTCGCGGGCGAGCGCGGCCTGGGTCTGGGCAAGGCCGGGGCGCTGGAGCAGCTGGCTCGCGGCGAAGACATCGGCGGCGGCGACCGCGTTGCCGATCCCGGCGTTGCTATCGGTCAGCAGCGCGAAATAGGGCGTCATGACCGAGCGCAGCGAAGGCAGCGGGCGCCCTTCGGCATCGCCGGTGATCCCGCGATAGATCGCCAGCGCCTCGTCGCGCCGACCGCTGCGGGCATAGAGCCCGGCGAGCTGGGCGCGCGCGCTCCCGAGCGCGGGCGAGCCCGGGTAGACGACTTCGAGCAGGCCGATCGCCTGCTTGTGGAGCCGTTCGGCCTCGGCGCCCTCACCCGCGCGCTCGGCGTTCTCGGCGAGCTCGCCGAGCACCTGCGCGCGCAGCCAGACGACCGAGATCACCCGGCCATCGCGCACTTCGGCAAAAGAGCGCTCGGCGGCGGCGAGCAGCGCCGGGGCCTCGCCGCTGCGGCCCAACTGGCGCAGCGCGGTAGCCTTGAGGTAATCGTGCTGGCCATCGAGCAGCCGCGCGCGTTCGAGCGGGGTCAGGCTGAGCGAATATTCCCCCGTGATCCGCCCGCTCTCGCTCGACAGCTGGCCGGCGAGCGCGGCGCCGATGGTGAGCGCGCGGACTTCCTCGGCGCCGCCGAACTCGCTCGCCAACGGCGCCTCGAGCAGCGCCAGCGCGCGCGCGGGCTGGCGTTGGTTCAATGCGTCCATCGCCTCGTAATTGCGCTGCATCCGGGCGAGCACCGGGCTGCCCGCCGCGGCGGGGCGGGCTGCGGCGAACAGCCGGCGGGCCTCGGTGAAGCTGCCGAGATTGGATTGCTGGAGCGCGGTGTTGAGCTGCGCCTCGGCCGCGCCCGGGCCCGACAGGGCCGCGGCGGAGACCGCGAAGAACTCGGCCGCCTCGGCAAAATCGCCGGCATTGCTGCGGCGATAGGCCTCGACCAGCGCCTGATCGGCGGCGATGGCCTCGGCCTGCTGGCGGGCGAAGGCGGCGGCATCGGTGGTGCTGGTGAGCGGGATCTCGACCGTGCCAGGCACGACCGCGTCGCTCGCCAGCGAGGCGATCCCCAGCTCGAGCGCCTTGGCATAGGCGGTGAGGCCCGATGCGGCATAGGTGCGCCCTGCGCGGTTGCCGATCAGGAGGTCGGTCGCAAGGATCGAGCCGGCGCGTCGGCACCCCAATCGCTCGACCGCGGCAAGGCCGGGGAGCGCTTCGGCGGGCTTGGCGGCATCACCGCGACATTCGGCATCGGCGCCGGCAAAGCGCGCCGGGCCGAGTGCTTCGCCGGCTTTGGGCTTGACCACCCACAGCGTGCCGACCGGCGCGGCGGCGTCGCGGCAGATCACCGAATAGCGCCGGTCGAACAGCCCCGCACCAGGCTCGGGCGGGAGGATCTGCGCCTCGCACAGCCCGTTCGAGCCGATCGGGAAAGTGTCGCGCAGCGCGAGGCTGGCGCGCGGCTCGGTACGGGCCGCGCCGGGCCCGGCGGCAAGGCCCGCGCCGAGCCCGGCGAGGGCCGCGAGCGAGAGGGCGGTGCGCAGCAGGCGAGGATGGCGCGCCTTCATGTCACTGCCCCCCGGTGGTGGGAGCCGCAGCCCCGCCGCCGCCGTAGATCGAGCTGTCGCCCCCGCTTGCGACCGGATCGTCGAGCAGCGGGTCTTCGCTGATCAGCGGCGCATCGGGCCGTTCGGGAAAATCGATCCCGAAGCGCTCTTCGTCTTCACCCGCGACCGGCGGCGGGGTGTCGTCGATCACCAGCGGCGGTTCGAAGCTGGTCGGGTTGTTGATGTCGGGCGAAACCGGCGGCGGGGTGATGGTGAAGGTGCCCGGCACGAAGGTGAGCGTGTAGTTGGCGCTCGCCGAGAGCGTGCCCTGACGGATCGCGAAGCTGGCGATGGTCTCGCCCGGATCGCGCACGAGACTGCCGCTGAGCAGGTCGCCGTTGACGAGATCGCCGGCGATGATGCTGAAGGTCAGCACGGGATCGGCAAGACCGAGCGGCTTCGACAGGTTGTTCGCTGCCACGGTGAGCGGGCGCGGAGTGATGGTGAGCACGCCGGGGGTGAAGGTCACGGCGTAATTGCCGCCTGCCGACAGCGTGCCGAGTGTGATCGCCGAGGTGCCGACCCCCGCCGTCACGCCCGCCGCCGCCAGTGCGCCGCTCAGCTGGTCGCCATTGACGAGGCCAAGCCCGCCGATGCTGAAGGTCAGCGCCGGATTGGCGTTGCCGTAGACCCGCGTGAAGCTGTCGGCGGTGATGGTGATCGGGCGCGCGGTGACGGTGATCGCCCCGGCATTGTAGGTCACCGCGTAATTGGCGCCTGCGGTCAGGCTGCCCTGGGTGATCGCATAGGCGCCGACGCCGCTCGTCAGGCCGGCGGTGGTGGCGAGCGCGCCGCTCAGCTGGTCGCCGTTGACGAGGCCCAGCCCGCCGAGCGCGAAGGTCAGCCCCGGGTTGGCATTGCCGTAGATCCGCGAGAAGCTGTCCGCGGTGATCGTGATCGGGCGCGGGGTGACCGTCAGCTGCCCGTCGACGAAGGTCACCGCGTAATTGGCGCTCGCCGCGAGCGAGCCCTGGGTGATGGCGTAGTTGCCCACGCCGCTGGTCAGCCCGGCGGTGGTGGCCAGCACGCCCGTCAGCTGGTCGCCGTTGACGAGGCCCTGCCCGCCCACCACGAAGGTCAGCGCCGGGTTGGCGTTGCCGTAGATCCGCGAGAAGCTGTTCGCGGTGATCGTGATCGGGCGCGGGGTGACGGTGAGGACGCCGGGCGCAAAGCTGAACTGGTAGCCTTGCGCGCTCAGCAGCGAGCCGAGCGAGGCGTTGACCGCATATTGGCCGATCGGCGAGGTACCGTCCGCCAGTGTCGCAAACTGCGCCGCGCCGGTGATGTCGGCGATGCTGTCCCCGGTCAGGAAGCCGGTGATGGTGGTGGTGAAGGCCGGGTTGGCGCTGCCGTAGAAGCGCGCGATGTCATCGACGGTGACGGTCAGCACCGGCGTGATGCGGAACGCGGCGAAATTGCCGCCCGGGTTGAGCGCATCATAGGCCGTTTCGGTCAGCACGTTGTAGCGCCGCGCGAAATTGCCCGGGCTGCCGATCTGCGATCCTGTCGGCGTGGCGGCGAAGATGCCGAAATGCCCGCCCCCGGTAAGGATCAGCCCTGCATCGCCGTGGAGGTTGATCACCTCGCCATTGAGCGAGGCAAGGTCGATCGCCCGTCCGCTGCCCGAAGCGGTCAGCACGCCGTCGGCCAGCACCCTGATGTCGCTCCCCGCGGTCGAGCCGAAATTGCGCGCGACGATCGACGAAGCGGTGACGTTCGCCAGCGTGATCGCGCCGGTCTGGCGCTGCGGATCGCTGAAGCCGTCCTGGAGGACGAAGGAGACAGTGCCGGTGCCGCCGTCGATGCGCGCACCCGTTGCCATGGTGATTTCCGACAGGGGCGGCTGCGGCAGCGGGAACCCGCCGCGGTTGGCGATCAGGCTGATCCCGCCATCGGTGCCCGTGACGTTGCCGTCGAGGAAGATCGAGCGGCCCGCGAGCAGGTCGACGAACTGGCCGCGGATCCCGCCGGTCGCGCCGCTCGCGCTCTGGGTTCCGCCGCCGCTCGGGACGATCCCCTGGATGCGCAGCGTGCCAGCGGTGTCGACCAGGATCGTGGTCGCGACCTGCGCGAGTGCGCTGCTGCCGATGGTCCCGTTGCTGCCATGCTCGATCGTGATGTCGCCGAGGGCGTTCGCGGCCAATTGGCCGGCGACATTGAGATTGCCGCCGACCGCACTGATGCGCGATGCGAGCGTGTCGGGAACCAGCAGGGTGCCGTTCGCCCTTGCGAAGAATTCATTGAGATTGACGTTGCCGCCCGCAAGGTCGACGTCGAAGCGGCCCGCGAAGTCGGCAAGGGTGAACACGCTGGCGCCGAACCCGTCGGCGGTGACGAACAGAGTGCCCGCATTGATGCTGGATGCACCGCCCGAGCCCATCCTGAGGGCAGAGAAGCCGCCGGTGGAGGAGCCGCCTTGTCCCGATCCGGCCGAGCCGGACACGGTGATGATCGCGGCCGTCAGGCCGGCGCCATCATCGAGCGCGAGCAAGGCCTCGCCGCCGCTCGCCGCGCCGCTGATCTGTCCGGATTCGCCGAGCGCGCTGCCTTCGGCGCTGACCCGCAGCTGCGCAGTGTCGAGCGTCGCCCCGAACAGCCGGAGCGCGGCCCGGCCGCCCGCGCCGTTGCCGAGGTTGAAGCCCCGTCCGGCGAATCCCTCCGCGCGGATCTGCGCGCTGTCGGTTCCGGTCGCAGTGACGGGCTGGACGCTCAGCGCGGCGTTGCTGAGCACCACGTCGGCAGTCCCGCCCCGTCCCTCGCCCCCGAGGCCGCCGATCTCGGTTCCCCCGTCGCCGCCGACCGCGTCGGCCGCGACCACGAGCTCCGACAGGAACACGGTGGCGCCATCGATGGTCACGCGCGCCAGGCCGGAGGCTGCATTGCCGCCTGCGCCATCGGAGGACGTGGTGCTGCCCCCGGTCGCGCGCGAGATCACCCGCAGGATGCCCTGATTGATATCGGAGTTGAGCAAACTGAAGCCTGCCGAGCCCGAGAAGGCATCGCCGCCCGTCACGCCCGCGCCGCCGGTGGCGGCGCTCTCCAGCGCGATGCCGCCAAGACCCTGCCCGTCGAGGTTGACGACGATGGTGGAATCCGTGGCCGAGAAGTCGACCGACCCGCCTTCGCCCGCGCTGAACGAATCGCCGCCGCGCTGACCATTGCCACCCGTGGCAGTGTCGCTCAGGCCCAGCACGCCGGTCACGGTCAGTGTGGCGTTGTTCAGGCGCACCACGTTGTTGCCGCCCAGCGCATTACCGCCGTTGCCGGTGCCGGATCCGTCACCGCCGAGCGCACCCGTGCGGGCGCTGGATTGGCCAAGCGTGAGCGAACCGCCATCCTGCACGGTCATGGAATGACGCCCCCCGGACGCCGAGCCTCCCTGCGTGTTCACCCCCGGATCGATCCCCGAACCGCCGAAGCCGAGGGCCTGCAGATCGACATCGCCCGCCGTGATGCTCGACCCGGCACCATCGACCACGATCGACAGCAGGCCGCCGAAGCCGCTGCCGCCGATGCCGCCCTCGAAGCTCGAGCCGCCGCCGGTGCCATTGGCGAGCACGATCAACGCATCGGCCGCACGGGCCGGATCGGCGAGGATATCGACCGGCAGGTTCACCACCCCGCCGAGCGCCGCGGACACGAGGATCGTGCCGCCCCGACCGAGGCCGCCGATCCCGTCGCCGCCGCTGGTCTGTTCGCCGAAACCGCCGGCATTGAGGATCGCCGCGCCGCCGGGCGAATCCGATGCGGAGTCTGCGGGCACGTTGCGCGCGATGGTGATCCGGCTGCCCGTGCCGGTGGAGATCAGTTCGACCAGGCCGCCCGTGCCGTTGCCGCCCTCGTGGGCCTGCGCGAAGCCGCCGCGTCCGATCGCGGTGAGCTGAACCGAACCGAAGGTCTTGGTTGCGCCCGCGGCCGAGCGGATCCATGCGTGACCGCCCTGGCCATCGCCCGCGGCAAAGGCACCTTCGCTGTCTCCGCCCTGGCCGTTGGCGAACAGCGCGGTGTGTCCGGTGACGTTGAGGACGCCCGGCCCGCCGACCCCGACCTGGCCGATATAGGCCTCGCCGCCGAGGCCGTTCCCGCCCGCGCCGCCCAGAGAGCCTCCGCCCGAGCCGTCAGCCTCGATCAGCAGGTCGCCGTTGATCGTGATCGTGGTGCCGTCGATCTCCATTTCGGCCACCCCGCCGACCCCCTCGCCGCCGGTGTCGAGGGTCGAGAAGCCTCCGAAGCCGGTGGAACGGATGCCAAGGCCGCTGGTGACCAGGGTCCCGCCAAGGCTGCCGAGCACTTCGGCCTGTCCGCCGCGTCCGATCCCGCCGGCCCTGCCCGACCCGCCGGAGCCGGAGGCGCTGAGCTCGATCGTGGTCGCGGTGACATCGCCGGCACGCAGCGACAGAAGCGCGGTGCCGCCCGAGCCTTCTCCGCCGTTGCCGGTCGCGAAGTCGAAGGTCAGCCCGCCGCTGCCGCCGAATGCGTCGGCGCTGGCAAAGACGCTGCCGAAGCTCGCCCGGCCCTGTCCGAGCGAGCCGTTCTGGCCGAGCAGCGCGAGACCGACCTCCACCAGCCCGCCGATCGCATTGCCGCCTGCGCCGCCATCGAGGGTGGAATCGCCGAAGCCGCCGAATCCGCCGCTGGCGCTTGCTGAAACGGATGCGCTGCCGGCGACGCTGATGGTGCCATTATCCCCTCCCGCCCGCAGGAAAGCGCCGCTGATGGAGGCGGGGTCGGCCTGGTTGGGAACCGCCGCCGCGCCGCCGAAGGCATCGCCGCCGCGCCCGGCGGGCGTGTTGGTCTGGATGAAAGCCCCGCCCCCGCTGCCCCCGGTGGCGTCGGCCACCAGCGTGGCATCCCCGCCGATGGTGAGGCGCGCGGTCTGGGTCAGCGTGCCGCCCGCCTCGAAGATGGAGCTGCCGCCGCGCGCAAGCCCGCCGTTGCCGCCGAAACCCGCGCTGGCCGAGCCGCCCTGCGCCTGGCTCCCGGCAAAGGCGCTCAAGGCGATGTCGATCCGGCCGACATTGACGATCGCCCCCGCAATCCCCCCGAAGGCGTCGCCGCCGGTCTGCCCGTCGCCGCCGGCGGCGAAGCTGTCGGCGTCGAACTCGCCGGCAACGGTGATCGTCCCGCCATTGAGCACCAGTGCCGAGGCCCGCCCGCCGCGTGCCTCGCCGCCGATGCCACCCGCATTGGTGCCGCCCCGCGCCGTGGCGTCGAGCACCAGGTCGCTGCCGAACTCGATCAGCCCGCTTTCCTGCACGCTGACAGTCGCCTCGCCCGCATCGGCAATCGCGCCCGCGCCCGCGGCATTGACCGAACGCGACGTGGCCCCCGCGCCGACGAAGGCCGGGCCGGCCACGGTGATCGTCCCGCCGCCGTCAAACAGCGAGATGCGGGCCGTGCCGCCATAGGCATCGGAGACGGTCGAGGGGCCGGACAGCGAGCCTTCGGCGCCCAGCGCGTTGGCGAACACCGCGAGGTCCTGGCCCACGCTGACCACGCCGCCCGCCCGCGCGCGCACCTCGGCCGATCCGCCGCGCGCCTCGGCCCCGGTGATGATGCCCGGGAAATTGGTGCCCGACGCCGAAGCGCTGACACTGGTTTCGCCGGTAATTTCGATGCTGCCGCCATTGGCGCTGATCGCCGCGCTGCCGCCGCGCGCGGTGCCGGCGATGCGGCCGATGGTGTCGGCCCCGCCGAAGGCATCGGCCTGCACGAAAGCCGCACCGGCCACGGTGATCGCGCTCCCGGCATTGGCCTCGATCAGCGCAGTGCCGGCGGCCGCATTGATCACGTCGAGCGATTGCAGGCCCGAGCCGGTCACCCCGTAATCGCGCGCATCGACCAGCACGTCGCCCGAGATCGTCAGATCATTG
The DNA here is from genome assembly GCF_001557325.1 of Erythrobacter donghaensis. Taxonomy (GTDB): domain Bacteria; phylum Pseudomonadota; class Alphaproteobacteria; order Sphingomonadales; family Sphingomonadaceae; genus Erythrobacter; species Erythrobacter donghaensis_B. Next base: position 34,162 of record NZ_LSJS01000137.1, on the reverse strand, counting down.
CCCCCTGCCGCGGTCAGCGAGGCGCTCTCGCGCCCGACCAGCAGCAGGTTGCCGGCAAAGCTGCTGTCCGCGCCGAGAGCCGATGCACTCACGCGGTGCGTGCCGATCGCGAGAAGGCTGCTGCTGACCGCGGCATCGGTGATGGCGATGTCGGCGCGGACGTTGGAGAGTTCGCTGTTGCCGTTGAACCGGGCGTCGATCCCCTCGCTGATCGAGCTGCCGTCGACGATGCGGCCGGACACGTTGTAATTGGCCGCAAGGATGATCTCGCCGTTGACGATCCCCGCGCTCTGCGCCGGATCGAAGCCGAGATTGCCGCGCAGCAGCATCGAGATCGGATCCTGCGATGCGCGCGCGACCGCATAGATCAGATGATTGTCGTTGATCGCGCCCGTGCTCGAGGGGCCGCCGACGGTGCCGTCGATGGTCACCACCTCGCCCGCCGCCGCGGTGCCGACCGGCACCTGGATGTTGAACAGCCCGTTGTTGAAGCTGAGGTTGACCAGCTCGCCTGCGACATAGGCGTGGCTGCCGTTGACCCGCGCGACCCCGCGCATCTCGACATCGGCGGCGACGACCGCGAAGAAGGCGTTTTCGGGCGTGGCGAGGATCTGCGCACCGGGCGCAATGCTGATCCGCGCGGTCGATCCGGCTGCGCCCTGCAGCTGGAGGCCGAAGCCGGACTGGGCGAAACTCTCGAAATTCGCCGGAGTCGTGTCGAGCGTCGTCAGCAGCAGCTGTCCGACATCGAAGCTCGCCGTGCTGCCGATCAGAATGCCGGTGGGCGAATAAAAGGCGACGAACCCGCCGGGCGCGGAAGTGCCGCTGAACTGGACAATCCGCGAGATGACGCTGCCGTTGATGACCGCCACATTGCCGTTGGTGGAGGGCAGGATGCGGTTGAGCACCGCGAAATTGGAAACGAACGAGGCGCCGGAATCATTCTCGTAAATGGCAGAGGCGCCGGCCGGCAGGAAATCGAGTGCGTTGCCGGCCGCATCCTCCTGCGGTGTCCAGTCGATCGCGGTGGTCGGCGTCGACACGGAAACCCTGGTCTGCCCCGGCACCGCGTTGTTGATCGTGGCATTGCCGAAGGTGACGTTGCCGCTTGCCTGGATACCCTGCGCCGCTGCCGGTGCCGGACCAAGGGCAAGGCCGAGCGCCAGCGCGGCGCAGCCGCAGCCGATCATCAGGGAGGTGCGCTTTGCGGTGGCTTGGCTCATCTCGAAAATCTCCACGGGAACAGGCGGGCGGTGAGCGAGAACAGGAAACGGACATCGCCCCTGCGCTGGGCAAGGTCGGGGGTTTCAAGCGGCACGGCGACGACCAGATCGCTCTGGATGCCGCGGCCCCAGGACAGGCGCACGCCGCCTCCGGCCGACCACAGCTTGTCGGGGTTGGTGCCGACGCGGCTCGGATCCTCGTTCCAGACCACGGCGAAGTCGGTGAAGACATAGGGCTGCCATGCCACGCCCTCGGCGGTCTCGGGGCTCATCGAGCCGTAACGCAGTTCGAAGGCGTTGAGGATGCCGCTGTCGCCGAGCACCGCGCCCGGATCATAACCGCGCCCGATCGAGAAGGAGCCGGCGGCGAGTTCCTCGAAGGCGGGCAGCGCGTCGCCGGTGACCTGCGCCTGCGTGGCGAGCGCCAGCGTCCACTCGGGCACCGGGCGGTATTCGAGGCCGGTGTTGAGGCGCAGCACCAGCGGGGTCGGATCGGCCTCGATCCGGCTCGGGGCGGCCATGCCGCCGGCGAGGCAGGCGAGCGGGTTGGCGCGGCAATCGGGGCTCGCCGAAAGAACGTCGAGCCCTTGGCGCAGCTCCGCCCCGTAGCGCAGGCGCAAGCGCGGCTCGAAGGCCGAGTAGCCGCCCGCGCGCACCACCGAGCCCTGGTCGATCAGCTCGCCCGACAGGCGCACATAGGCCATCCGCACCCGGTCGCGCGTCAGGCCGAAGCCGTTCAACGAAACGTCCTGGTCGACGAAGTCGAACCCGGCATCGGCATAGAGGCTGCTCGCCCGGGTGCGCAGCAGCGGATAGCTGGCAAAGACGCTGGCGAAGATCGTGTCGGATTCGACGTTGAACCCGGCGATCCCGGTCGCGGGGTTGGTGTTGCTCCAGGTGAACTGGCCGCCGAGCCGCAGCCCCTCGCTGCCGACGCGGAAATCGTGGCCGACCTGGACGGTGTGCTGCTCTTCGAAATCGAGCGTGGAGAACAGCGCCAGCGAGGTGCGGTCGCCCAGCCCGGTGACATCGTAGATCTCGCCCCGCAGCACTCCGCCGTAGCGCCCGATCGCGCGCGAGGCGAGGTTCTGGATGTTGAGATCGACCATCGCGCGCTGGCGCAGCACCGCGACCTCGCCGACCAGATCGCCGGGCGCGCCGCCCGCGGCCGGACGCAGCGACAGGCGCACGTCGAGCCCGGGCAGGTCGTCGGCGAGCAGCAGATAGCGCTCGGCGCGGTTGATGTTGAACACCTCTTCAGCGGTGAGCTTCTCGAGATAGCGGGCGACCAGCGCCTCCGAGGCCCCGGCCTCGCCGCGCACGCGGACCGAGGTGAGGCGGCCGAACACGACCTTGAAATCGGGGGTGCCGTCGGCGAGGCTCTGTTCGGGGATCTCGACCGTGGCGAGATAGCCGTCGCGGCGCAGGATGGCGTTGGCCTCGGCGCGGATGTCGCACAGCACCGAGACCGGCAGCTCGCGCCCGACATAATCGGCATAGGCGCGCTCGAGCGAGAGGCCGGGCACCCGGGCGAGGCCGTCGAATGCGGCGCCTTTCACGGTGAACCTGATCCCGGCGAATTCCTGCCGGTCGAGCGCGCAGGGAGCGCGTTCGAAATCGCCGTCGACCGTCAGTGTCGTGGCGCGTTGCGGCGAGCGCTGGTCAGGGGGCACCAGATCGCTGCGGTTGGGCGGGGTGATGGCAGGCGCAGGGCCCGCCTGAGCCAGCGCGGGCACAGGCAAAAGGCACAGCGCGCCCGCCGCGAGCGGCGCCGCGATCGCGGCTGGGCTGGCGAACGAGCGCAGATTCACGCGCGGCCGGCTGATGCGAGAATGCGACAAGGTCCCCCCCAAAATGCAGCGGCACGCCTTCGCCCGGCCGCCGCGCCTGCGGCGGGTCTCGTGCGACGGCCTGACCCCGATAGACGTTCGCCATTTGACACCCCTCAGTGTCAATCCCGCGAACGGCGACCCCTTTTCCGATGCATAGCTACTAGGGCTTGCGACAAAGGCAAGCGCGCAGCGGCGCCATCGCGGCCGCAGCGGCAAGATTGTCGCGTTTGGACAACAATGCGAGCGGTATCATCCGCCGCACGGGAGTTCCTCGCGCCGCGAAGGCCCCGGAATCAGCTTCCCGCCGCGAGCATCACCTTGGCCGAAGCGCCCGACAGCGCGCCCGGTTCGGCGGGCAGCTTGGCCGGGCGGGCGGCGCCGGGATAGGCCTTGCTTAACAGAGCAAGCGCCTCGGCGATGGCCGCGTGGAGCGCGGGGTTCTCGGCCTTGATTGCCGCGCCCGAGGCGGCGAAGCTGCCCGCCGCCACGCGGGCGAAGCCGTAGCCGTCGAGATAGGGCTCGTAGGCGTCGTTCGTGGGCAGCTGGCGATACATCGCGCTCGCGCGCTCGATCATGTCGGCGATCACCCCGGCCTGAACCTTCGCCGCGCTGGCATCGCTCTTGGGCGCCTTGGCCGCAGCGGCGCGCAGCGCGGCGATGATCGCGTCATAGGCCTTGTTCACCTCGGCGACCGGCTTGCCCGCGAGCGCCGCATCCGAGGCCGCCGAGAACAGCGGCTTCATGTCCTTGACGCCCAGCGCGGTGAAGGCGGGGTCCATGTCTAGCAGCACCTCGCTTACCGGATGCGCGAACATCTCGCCTGCCGCTTCCTTCTTGCCCGCCGCATAGGCATCGCGCGCGGCGACGACATGCGCCTCGGCGACCGCGAGCGCGATGCCGTAGGCGACCGGGTCCTTCGCCGCATCGGCGACCGCGACGCCGCCTTCGCCTTCACCGCCTGGCGCAGCGGCCTCGCCCTCGCCCGCGCCGCTCCCACCTTCGCCTTCGCCTTCGCCGGCGGTGGCGGCAGTGCCAGGAGCTCCCGCCTCGCCCGCCGCGCCCTCTCCGCCTGCCTCGCCCCCGCAGGCGGCCAGCAACCCGCCTGCAAGCGCGGTGCCGAGGCCAAGCTGAGTCCAGAGTTTGAGCGTGCTGTTCATGGGAGGGGGTGCGTCCTTGGCGTGTGATGAAATCCAGCCTGCGTCATGGCCGAACTGATAATCACTCGCAAGAGCCGTTTTGCAGGAAAACCTCGCCCGTGCGAACCCGAAGTCGCCTGCCGAGCGCGATGTGCGGTTCGTCGATGGGGCACAATGCCCCTTTTCAGCCCCGCGCGCTTTGCCCTAACACGCGCCTCTTGCGCCCAAGCGGGCGCCATCCATTCGTGAGAGAGGTTTGCCGCACATGAAGACGATCCTGCGCGCCGGGGCCAGCGCCCTGCTGCTCGCCGCCCCCGCTATCGCCACCGCCGACGAGGGCATGTGGCTGCCGAGCCAGACCGGTGCCATCGCCGAGGAGATGAAGGCCGCCGGCCTCGAGCTCGACGCGAAGACTCTCGGCGACCTGCAACGCCCGCCGCTCACCGCGATCGCCTCGCTGGGCGGGTGTTCGGCCGCCTTCCTCTCGCCGCAGGGTCTGGTTGCGACCAACCACCACTGCGTTGCCGGATCGCTCCAGTACAACTCCTCGCCCGAGAATGACTATCTGACCGACGGCTTCCTCGCCAAGACCCTCGCCGACGAGCTTCCCGCCGCACCGGGCAGCCGGATCTACGTGATCGAGGATCTGCGCGATGTCACCGCCGCGATGCTCAAGGGCGCCGACAAGCTCGAGGGCCGCGCGCGCTATGACCGGCTTCAGGCCAACCGCACCGCGCTGATCGAAGCGTGCGAGAAGCAGGCCAACCGCCGCTGCGACGTGCGCGCCTATTTCGGCGGCGCGCAGTACTGGCTCCAGCAGCAGCTTGAGATCCAGGACGTGCGGCTGGTCTATGCGCCCGCTGGCGGCGTGGGCAATTTCGGCGGCGAGAAGGACAACTGGCAGTGGCCGCGCCACACCGGGGACTTCTCGTTCTACCGCGCCTACGTGGCGCCCGACGGCTCCTCGGCTGCCTTCAGCAAGGACAACGTGCCCTTCAAGCCCAAGGCATGGCTGCCGATCGCCAAGGAAGGCGTCAAGGAAGGCGACTTCGTGATGGTCGCGGGCTTCCCCGGCACCACCGAGCGCCTGCGCACGGCTGACGAGGCGCGCTTCTATTACGAGGAGCTCTACCCCTACCAGCAGCGCATGCTCGCCGAATATGGCGACAGCATCGATGCGCTGACCGCGGGCAACCAGGCCGCGACCATCGCCTATGCGGCGACGCTTCAGGGCGTGGAGAACTACGAGAAGAAGATCGCGGGCCAGCTTGCGGGCGCCGATGCAATCTCGCTGACCCAGAAGAAGGCTGCCGAGGAAGCGGCGTTCCGCGCGTGGATCAAGGCCGATCCGGCGCGCGAGGCGCAATACGGCGCGGCTCTGGCCGAGCTCGACAGGCTGGTGGCCGAAACCAACGCCGCATCGCTCGCCGATGCCAAGCGCGGGCTGCTCGGACGCGGCCAGCTCTACGGCGCGGCGCGCACGCTCTATCGCTGGGCGAACGAGCAGGCCAAGCCCGACAAGGACCGCGAACCCGGCTTCCAGGCGCGCGACAAGGCCCTCATGACGCAGCGCATGCAGGTGATCGAGCGCCGTTATGTAGAGGCGATCGACCAGCAGCTCTTCGCCGACGCGATTGCCGAGTATCGCACCTTGCCTGCCGACCAGCGCGTCAAGAGCTTCGATGCCTTCCTCGAAGGCAAGGATCTCGCCGCGCTCTATGCCGGCAGCGAGCTTGGCACCACCGCCAAGCGCTTGGAGTGGATGGGCAAGACCCCGGCCGACTTCAAGGCCTCGAGCGATCCCTTCATCCAGCTCGCGGTGGCGACCTATGACGAGGCGATGGCGGCCGAGGCTGCCGACAAGGAGCGCGCGGGCCGCGTCCAGAAGGCGCGTTCGCAGGTGATGGCCGCGCGGCTCGCCTATGCGGCCTCGCAGGGCAAGACCATGTACCCCGACGCCAACGGCTCGCTGCGCTTCACCTATGGCAAGGTCACCGGCAAGACGGTCGACGGGCAGGTCTGGACTGCCTTCACCACCGCCGAGGGGCTGCTCGCCAAGCACACCGGGCGCGGCGAGTTCGATGCGCCCGACAAGATGATCGAGCTGATCAAGGCCAAGGACTACGGCAGCTACACCGCGCCCGCGCTCGGCACCCTGCCGGTCGACTTCATGTCGACGGTCGACATCACCAACGGCAACTCGGGCTCCTCGACGCTGAATGCGCGCGGCGAGTTCGTCGGCCTCGCCTTCGACGGCACGATCGAGGGCGTGGTCAGCGACTGGATGTATGATCCCAAGATCAACCGCACGATCCACGTCGACAGCCGCTTCATGCTGTGGACGATGGACAAGGTCGACGGCGCGCAGCGCCTGCTCGGGGAAATGGGCGTCAAGTAAGACCCCCGATTTTGAATAAGTATGCGGCGCGTGGGATTCCCGCGCGCCGCCTGCTAATGCTCGCCGTGTCAGGATTTGCTGGCGGGGAGAGAGCTATGCGCGAAGTGGTGGTGGTCGATATCGGCGGGACGCATGCCCGCTTTGCCATTGCCTCGATCGGAGCGGACGGCACGATCAGCCTCGACGAGCCGGAAACGCTCCACACCGCCGATCACGCCAGCTTCCAGACCGCGTGGGAGGCCTTCCGCAAGCGCAAGGGCGGCACGCTTCCGGCTGCGGTGAGCATCGCGGTGGCCGGCCCGGTCGGCAGCCCCGGCAAGCCCAATCCGGTGATCCGCTTCACCAACAACCCCTGGATCATCCGCCCCGCGCTGATCCCCGAGAAGCTTGGCGCGGGCCAGTACACCATCGTCAATGATTTTGCCGCGGTCGCCCATGCGGTCGCGCTCGCGGACGACAGCCAATTCCTGCACCTTGCCGGCCCCGATGTGCCGCTGGGGCGCGAGGGCACGATCTCGGTGCTCGGGCCGGGGACGGGGCTTGGGGTCGCACATCTCTACCGTTCGGGGAGCCATTACCGGGTGCAGGCGACCGAGGGCGGACACATCGACTTTGCCCCCTTGGACAGCATCGAGGACGCCATCCTCGCCCGGTTGCGCCAGCGGCACCTGCGTGTCTCGGTCGAGCGGGTGGTGGCCGGGCCGGGGATCGTCGACATCTATCAGGCGCTCGCCGCGCTCGAGCACCGCACCGAGCCCGAGCGCGATGCGATCGAGATCTGGAACCTCGGCACCAGCGGCGAGGACAGCCTCGCTGCCGCCGCCGTGGACCGGTTCTGCCTCTCGCTCGGCTCGGTCGCGGGCGATCTGGCGCTGGCACAGGGCGGCTTTGCGGGCGTGGTGATCGCCGGCGGCCTCGGCTACCGCATCCGCGATACGCTGCTCGCCTCGGGCTTCGCCGCGCGCTTCAAGGCCAAGGGGCGGTTCGAGAGCCTGATGGCGGGGATCCCGGTCAAGCTCATCATCCACCCGCAGCCCGGCCTGTTCGGCGCGGCTGCGGCCTTCGCCTCCGAGCACGGAGAGGCGGCATGACCTCGCTCGCGGCGCTCGAGGCGCGGCTGGGCGAGTTGCACCAGCGCACGCGGGAGACCCCGCTGTTCAACCCGGTCTTCCAGCTCTCGCTCGATCTGTCGCGGGCAATCGAGGCGGGCGAGACCAGCCTCGATGATGTCGCAGCCCTGGTCGCCGAGCTGGAGTGCGACGGGCTGAAGGCGCGCGCGCGCAAGCTGCGCACCCTGCTCGCGCCGCCCGCAGCCGCCCCTGCACAGGATGCGGAGGACTTCGCCGCCTTTGCCGCGCGCTGGGAGAACCCGCAGCTCCACGCTGTCTTCACGGCCCACCCGACCTTCCTCTTGAGCCCGGCGCAGTCCGAGGCGGTGGCGATGGCGGCATCGGCGACCGAGGAAGTCGACGACACCGTCTGCGCCGTCCCCGCGACCCGCACCGCGGTGACGCTCGAGCACGAGCACCGGGCCGCGATGGACGCCATGGCCCGCGCGCAGGACGCGCGCGACGTGATCGTCGCCCGCCTGCTGGGCGAGGCCCGCCGATGCTGGCCGCAGGAATGGCGCGGCTTGCGGCCGCTCCCCTTCCGCTTCGCCAGCTGGGTCGGCTACGACATGGACGGGCGCACCGATATCGGCTGGCGCACCTCGATCGCCTTCCGCTTGCAGGAAAAGGCCGAGCGCCTCGCGCGCTACACCGCTTCGCTGGAAGCGCTCGACGCAGGCCACCCGCTGCTCGCGACCCTCAAGCCCGCCGCCGCCTTCGCCGCCGCGCGCGCCGATGACTTCGCGGGCGACCTCTCCAGCGCCGAGGCACTCGCCGAAGCCGCCAACCGGCTGACCACGCACAGCCCCGACAACCTGCTGTCACTGACCCCGCTCATCGCCGCGCTGGAAGGCGAAGCGACAAGCGCGCCCGAAGAACGCGCCATCGCCCTGCTGACGCTGGCGGCGGCGATGCGCGCGGACGGGCTCGGCATGGGCTGGATCCACTTCCGGGTGAACGCCAAGCAGCTCCACAACGCCGTTCGCCGCCGGCTCGGCGGGGATGACGAGGGGATCGACCTCGCCAGCAAGGGCGCCATCGCGACGCTGCGCCGGATGGTCGAGGAAGCCGCGCCGCTCAGGACCAATTTCGCCGCGCTCGCCACCGAAAGCTCGACCGCGATCCGCCAGTTCCTCGCCATGGCGCAGATCGTCAAGCACATCGACGCCGACGCCCCGATCCGCATGCTGGTGGCCGAGTGCGAACAGCCCGCCACGGTGCTGGCCGCGCTCTATTTCGCCAAGCTGTTCGGGGTGGAAGACAAGGTCGATGTCTCGCCGCTGTTCGAGACCGAGACTGCGCTGGAACACGGCGGCCGCTTCCTCGACGCGCTGCTCGCCGAGCCCGCCTACCGCGCCTATGCCCGCGCGCGGGGCCGCGTGGCGGTGCAGACCGGGTTCTCGGACGCAGGCCGCTTCGTCGGGCAGGTGCCCGCCGCGCTCGCGATCGAGCGGTTGCAGGGGCGCCTGGCCGAGGCGATGGCGGCCAACGGCCTCTCCGATATCGCCGCGCTGGTGTTCAACACCCACGGCGAGAGCATGGGGCGCGGCGCGCATCCCGCAAGCTTCGCCGACCGCCTCGAATGGCCGCTCTCCCCCTGGGCGCGGCGGCGGTTTGCGCGCGCGGGCATCCGGCTGGAGCCCGAGGTCAGCTTCCAGGGCGGCGACGGCTACCTGTTCTTCGCGACGCCCGAGCTGGCGCTCGCGACGCTCTCGCGGATTGCCGAACTGCGCCCCGCCGAGGCAGACCTCGCCGCGCCTGCCGACCCCTTCTACCACCGCACCGATCTCAGCCTCGATTTCTACCGCGCGGTCAAGGAGCATCAGGGCGATCACTTGGCGAGCCGCACCTATGCCCGCGCGGTGACGGCCTTCGGGCTGGGGCTATTGAAGCCCACCGGCAGCCGCGTCTCGCGCCGCCAGAGCGACATAAACGCCGACCGCGAGATGAGCCTGCGCCAGATCCGCGCGATCCCGCACAACGCGATCCTCCAGCAACTGGGCTATCCGGTGAACGTCATCGCCGGGATCGGCAGCGCGGCCGACGGCAATCGCGAGGAAATCGCCGCGCTGCTCACCGAATCCCCGCGCGGGCGCCAGATCCTGCGGCTGGTGCGCGCGGCAAACGCACTCGCCAGCATCAAGACCGTCGCGGCCTATGGCGAGCTGTTCAACTCGGCCTATTGGGCGAGCCGCACCTATCGCGGGACCGAGGATCACCTCGCAGGCAGCTGCGCCGCATTGGCCGAATATCTGGTGGGCGACGACCGGACGGGGGTGTTCCGCCGCCTCGCCTCGCGCCTCCGGATCGACGCCCTGAAGTTTCACCGTCTGCTTGACCTGCTGCCCGGCGAAAGGCCGGACGAGGCGCGCGAGCATGTGCGCCGCCGGATCGGCGTGCTCCAGGCGCTGCGCCTCGCGCTGCTCCAGCACATGTTCCTCAAGGTCGTCGCCGTCCCCGCCTTCAGCCGCGCCAACGACATCAGCCGCCGCGACGTGATCGACATGGTGCTGACCCTGCGGATCGACGAGGCCCTCGCGCAGTTGCGGCGCGCCTTCCCGGTGCGCGTGCCCGGCCCGCGCGACTTCCCGCTCGACGAGCCCTCCGACTACCCCGACGGCGGCGAGGAGGGCTACGGGTCGATCGAGCGCGACTTCATGACGCCGATCGCGAAGGCGCAGGAATTGTCGCTGCGGATTTCAACCGCGATCGCCAATGAATTCGGCGCGCATGGTTGATTGAAGGTCGCCCTGCCTTCTCCCCTCCCTTGAGGGAGGGGTCGGGGGTGGGTGCTCCACGTTAGATCGAGGGCGGTGCCCCCACCCTTCCCAAAAGTGGGCATTGTCGCCGCGCCCCCTCGGGGTCGATAGCGGCTCCCGACAAGGGAGAGAGCAATGTTCACAGGGCCCCTCGAGGATCGCGTGGCGATCCAGGAGTTGAACGGCACCTATGCCGATGGCGTGGTGCGGATCGATGCGGACACATGGGCGAGCGTCTGGGCCGAGGATGCCCATTGGGATCTGATGGGGCACCAGACCGAGGGCAAGGACGCGATCGTCGCCTTCTGGAACGGGGCGATGAGCGGGCTCGAGGCGGTGAGCTTCCACTGCGTACCCTGCATGATCGAAGTTACGGGAAAGACGGCGAAATCCCGCGTGCAGACGCAGGAGATCCTGAAGCCCAAGGAGGGCAAGGCGCGCCATGTCGGCGGCCTGTATGAGGACGAGTTGAAGAAGATCGATGGCCGCTGGCTGTTCACCAGCCGCACATTCAAGATCGTCGCCGAATTCGGGGTGGAGGGCTGAGCATGGCCAAGATTCTCATCTCCGCGCAGATCGACCTCGATCCCGCCCAGCGCGACGAGGCCCTGCGCAGCGCCCGCCCGCATATCGCCGCCGCGCTCGCCGAGAAGGGCTGCATCCACTACGACTGGAGCGCCTGTTCGATGAACCCCGCGCGGGTCAACGTGTTCGAGGAGTGGGAAAGCGAGGAAGCCCTCGCCGCCCACTTCCGCGATCCGGCCTACACGGGGATGCGCGATCACATCGGCCAGTTCGGGATCACGGGGGCGGTCAGCCGGAAGTACCGGGTTGACGCGGAGGGGCCCGTCTACAATGCCGAGGGCAATGCGACCGAGGCCTTCGACTGACAGCACCCCCGTGCTTCTGGGCGCGATCCTCGCCGGCGGACAGGCGCGGCGCTTCGGCAGCGACAAGGCGCAGGCGCTCTTCGAGGGCGCGCGGTTGATCGACCGGGTCGCCGCCGCGCTCGCCGCGCAGTGCGCGGGTGTGGTGGTGTGCGGGCGCGAGGAGCCCGGGTTCGCGTGCCTCCCCGATTGGCCCGAGGCGGGGCTCGGCCCGCTCGGCGGGCTGGCGGCGGCGCTGCGCCATGCCGGGGAGAGGGGCTTTGCCCATGTGCTCTCCGCCGGGGTAGATGTGCCCGACCTGCCTTTCGATCTTGCCGTGACGCTGGCGGGCGAGTGCGCGGCGATCGTCGAGAGCCAGCCGGTGGTGGGACTGTGGCCGGTCGCGGCGGGGGCGGCGCTGGAGAGCTTCCTCGCGCAGGGAGGCCGCTCGCTCTACCGCTTCGCCGACCACGTGGCCGCGCGGCGGGTGGAGCTTCCACGTGCGCTGATGAACGTCAACCGGCCGGAGGACCTGCCCCCGGCCTGAGGCGTCACAGCTTCAGCATCTGCTTGCCGCGGTTCTGCCCGGTGAACAGCCGCTGCAGGGTCGCCGGGGCGTTCTCGAAGCCGTGCTGGATGTCCTCCTGATACTTCAGGCTCCCGTCCTTGACGAAGCCCTCGAGCCGCTTGCGGATGCCGGGGAACTCGCTCGCCCAGTCGAGCACGATGAAGCCTGCCATCGTGCCCCGCCGGAAGACGAGGTTGAAGTAGTTCTCGGGCCCCGCGGGCAGCGTCCCGGTCTCGTAGCGGCTGATCCCGCCGCAGATCACCACCCGTGCGCCGGTGGCGATGCAGGCGAGCATGTCGTTCAGGATCTTGCCGCCGACATTGTCGTAGATCACGTCGACCCCGCGAGGGCAGTGCTGCCGGATCTGCTCCTTTACCCCGCCCGCCTTGTAGTCGATCGCGGCGTCGTAGCCCGCTTCCTTGACGAGCCAGTCGCACTTGTCCTGCCCGCCTGCGATGCCGACCACGCGGCACCCGGCGATCCTGGCGAGCTGGCCGACGATGCTCCCCGTCGCGCCCGCTGCGCCACTCACCAGCACGGTGTCGCCCGCCACGGGCCTGCCCACCTTGAACAGCCCGCAATAGGCGGTCAGCCCCGTGGTCCCCAGCACGGAGAGCACCGCGGTGGGCGACAATTCGGTCTCGACCCTGGTCAGCTCCTTGCCGTCGGTGACCAGAAACTCGGTCCAGCCGGTGGTGCCGAACACCATGTCGCCCACCGCGAAGCGCCCGCCATTGCTCGCGACCACCTCGCAGATGCCCGAGCCGCGCATCACGTCGCCGATGTTCATGGGCGCGACGTAATCGGCGATGTTCTCCATCCAGCCCTTCTGCGCCGGATCGAAGCCGAGATAATGCGTCTTCAGCAGCATCTCGCCGGGTGCGGGATCGCGGAGCCGGGTTTCCACCAGCCTGAAATCATTGTCGATCTCGATCCCGCGGCCGCGCGGGTGGCCGTTCAGGAGCCATTGGCGGGTGGTGGTGGGCATCGGTCAGTCTCCCTGCGTTTCCTGCCCTATTGCGGGGCCGCGCGCGGGGTCTCCACGGACAAAAGTGTCAGTCGAGCGCGCCCGCCCCTGTGGTAGTCTTGCCGTTACTCCGGGGAGAGCAATCATGGGCGTTCAGACTCGCAAGACCTTCTGCCGCTTCTGCCATGCCAATTGCGCGATGGAGGTCGACATTGTCGACGGCCCGAACGGCAAGCGCGTCGTCGAGGTGCGCGGCGATCCCGACGATCCGGCCTTTGGCGGTTACACCTGCATGAAGGGCCGCGAGCTGCCCGACAGCCACAATTCGCAAGACCGGCTGCATCATTCGCTGGTGAGGAACGACGCGGGCGAATTCGTCCCGACCCCGATGGCCGAGGCGCTGGCCCATGTGGCATCCGAACTGCGGCGGATCATCGACACCCACGGCCCGCATTCGGTCGCGGTCTTCATGGGCTCGGGCGGGTTCCAGAACTCGGCCGCGATGGCCGCCTCGCTGAGCTTTGCGCAAGGCCTGGGGAGCCGCAATTTCTACACCTCGGTGACGCTCGACCAGCCGGCGAAGGTCTTCACCACCGCACGCTACGGCAAGTGGATGGCGGGGCCGAACACCTTCTCCGAGAGCGACGTCGCCTTCTTCATCGGCAACAATCCGATCGTCTCGCACTACTCGCCCGTCGGCGGCGTGCCGCCCTTCAGCCCCTCGCGCCGCATCCGCGACAAGCAGGCGGAGGGCCTCAAGCTGATCGTCGCCGACCCGCGCGAGAGCGATGTCGCGCGGCTCGCCGACATCTACCTGCCCGTAAAGCCCGGCGAGGACCCGGCGATGCTGGCAGGGATGCTCAATGTGATCATCGCCGAGGGGCTGTATGACCGCAATTTCGTCGCCGCGCATGTCGACGGGTTCGACGAACTCGCCGAGGCGGTGAAGGCCTTCCCGCCCGAGGTCGCCGCGACACGCGCGGGGCTCGACACAGACCAGCTGGTCGCCGCCGCACGGATGTTCGCCAGCGGCACGAAGGGCTGCGCGGTGACAGGCACCGGCCCCGAAATGGCGGGCAACGGGACGCTGACCGAGTATCTCGTCGTGTGCCTCAACACGATCTGCGCCCGCTTCAAGCAGGAGGGCGAGAAGGCTGCGATCCCCGGCGTCTTCAGCCCCTACCAGACCGCACGCCGCGCGCAGGTCGGCCCGCCGGTGCCGATGTTCGGGGCCGAAGGCATGCCCAAGTCGCGCTTCCGCGGCCTCGGGCACCTGGGCTGGGAAATGCCCTGCAACGTGCTCGCCGACGAGATCCTCACCCCCGGCGAGGGCCAGGTGCGCGCGCTGATCTCGGTCGGCGGCAATCCGGTGGTGGGCTTCCCCGATCAGCTCAAGATGGCCCGCGCGCTCGATGATCTCGAGCTGTTCGTGCAGATCGACCCGTGGATGAGCGCGAGCGCGAAACGCGCCGACGTGGTGCTCGCGCCCTCGCAATGCCTCGAGCGCGAGGACATCACCAGCCTCTCCGAATGGTGGCACGAGGAGCCCTACGCCCGCTACACCGAGGCGGTGGTCGAAGCGCCGGGCGACTGCATCGACGAATACGAGATGTTCTGGACGCTGGCGAAGCATCTCGGGATCACCATGAACCTCGCCGGCGGCCCGCTGCCGATGGACAGGAAGCCCACCAAGCAGGAATTCCTCGACCTCGCCGTGGCGGGCTGCCTTCGGGGCAGATCGTCTTCCCGATGCCGGTCGGCGATGCGGCCGAGGGCGTCGAGCCCTGCAAGCTCTCGCGCCGCGGCACGCTGTGGTCGTGGACCAGTCAGGGCTTCCTCCCGAAGGAGCCCTATGAAGGCCCCGGCTCCGGCCCCGGCGAAGGCCCGCCCGATTTCCAGCCCTTCCTTCTCGGCTATGTCGAGTTGCCGGGCGAGGTGATCGTCGAAAGCCGGATCGTCGATGCGCGGCTCGAGGATCTCCACCTCGGCATGGAGCTCGAGTTCTGCATCGTGCCGTTCAACGCACGGTACGACACCTTCGCCTTCCGCCCCGTCGCCCTATCCGAAAGCAAAGCCGCATGAGCGAGAACGTCTATATCATCGGCGCGGGGATCCACCCCTTCGGCCGCACCGACAGCCGCTCGGGCCGCGAACAGGGCGTCCATGCCGTGCGCGAGGCGCTGAAGGATGCGGGGCTTGAATGGCCCGATATCGAATGCGCCTATGGCGGCTCGGCAGCGGCGGGCAATGCCGACATCATGGTCAACGAGCTGGGGCTGACCAGTCTGCCCTTCACCAATGTCGCCAATGGCTGCGCGACCGGCGGCAGCGCGCTCGCCGCCTCGCAGCAGGCGATCGCCAGCGGGATGTATGACCTTGCCCTCGCGGTCGGCTTCGACAAGCATCCGAGGGGTGCGTTCAACGCCAAGCCCGCCGACTATGGCCTGCCCGAATGGTACGGCCAGACCGGCATGATGCTGACAACGCAATTCTTCGCCCTGAAGATCCAGCGCTACATGCAGCTCCACGGCATCAGCCGCACCACGCTCGGGCGGGTGGCCGAGAAAGCCTTCCGCAACGGCACGATCACGCCCCACGCCTGGCGGCGCAGTCCGGTCGATCTCGACACGATCATGAACGCGCCGATGATCAACGACCCGCTGACCAAATACATGTTCTGCTCGCCCGCGGAGGGTGCAGTGGCGCTGATCCTCGCATCCGAGAAGAAGATGAAGGAACTGGGCGCGGACGGGGTGAAGATCCGGGCCGTGGCGGTGAAGACCCGCCCGCCCAATTCCTTCGAGGTGTTCCAGCCCGGCATAAGCATCGAGGAGGGCGGCAAGCCCACCGTCCTCGCCAGCAAGGCCGCCTTCGAGAAGGCCGGGATCGGGCCGGAGGACATCTCGGTCGCACAATTGCAGGACACCGAAAGCGGCGCGGAGATCATGCACATGGCCGAAAACGGCTTCTGCAAGGATGGCGAGCAGGAGGAATGGCTCGCCAATGGCTGGACCGAGATCAGGGGCGGCAAGCTGCCGGTCAACACCGATGGCGGGTGCCTCGCCTGCGGGGAGCCGATCGGCGCTTCAGGCCTCAGGCAGGTCTACGAGAACGTCACCCAGCTGCGCGGCCGCGCGGGTGAGCGGCAGGTGCCCGGCAAGGTCCGCTTCGGCTACTCCCACGTTTACGGCGCCCCCGGCCTCTCGGGCGTCGCGATTCTGGAGCGCGAATGAGCACCCGGATGCGGGGCAAGGTCGCGCTCGTATCGGGCGGCGCGGAGGGGATCGGGGCTGCGGTTGCGCGCCTGATCGTCGCCGAGGGCGGCAGCGTGATGCTCGGCGATGTGCAGCTCGAAAAGGCGCAGGCACTAGCGGCTGAACTGGGCGAGCGGGCGGCGGCAACGCATCTCGATGTCCGCCACCTCGCGCAATGGGAAGCCGCCGTCGCCGCCACCCTTGCGCGCTTCGGCAAGCTCACGGTGCTGTGCAACATCGCGGGCATCTCCGAACCCGGCAACGTCCCCGACGGCGCGCTCGACGTGTGGGAGCGGACCATCGACATCAACCTCAACGGCCCCTTCTACGGGATGCGCGCCGCGATCCCGGCGATGGAGGCGAGCGGCGAGGCCTGCGCCATCGTCAACATCGGCTCGATGATCGCGCTGCGCCCGGCGGCCTTCGTCGCGGCCTACAGCGCTTCGAAGACCGGCCTCAGGGGCCTCACCCAGTCGGTCGCGCTCGACCTGGCGGAAAGGGGCCTCCCGATCCGCGTCAACATGGTCCACCCCGGCGCGATCCGCACCCCGATGTATGATCGCTACAAGTTCTCGGGTGCCGCCGACCCCGAGGCGATCGAGACCCAGTTCGCCGCCACCCACCCGATGAACCGCATCGGCGAGCCCGAGGAAGTCGCCCGCGCGGTGGTCTTCCTCGCCTCCGACGAGGCGAGCTTCACCACCGGCTGCGACCTGACCGTGGACGGCGGCGGCAGCATCAGGAGCTAGCATGGCACAGCAACCCGCCACCCGCATCGACGCGCATTTCATCGCCGCGGGCAAGTATCACGATATCGACTACCCCCGGCTCGAAATCCTCAAGCTGCTCGCCGAACACCCGCATATCCGCACCACCGTGGCGGCGGACTATTCGGGGCTCGAGCGGCTCGACCAGTGCCGCTTCCTCATCACCTACACCTGCGACCTGATGCCGACCCGCGAGCAGGCGCAGCAGCTGAAGGCGTGGATGGAGAAGGGCGGCAAGTGGATGGCGCTCCATGGCACCAACTCGATCCTCGTCTTTACCGCGGAAGGGCTGGTCGATGCCCCCGACGAGCGCCCCGACGTGATGGACATGCTCGGCACGCAGTTCGTCGCCCACCCGCCGATCGACAGGTTCCCGGTCGAGGTGGTCAACAAGGACCACGAGCTGACCCGCGGGATCGAGGACTTCGAGGTGGTGGACGAGCTCTACCTCTCCAAGACCACCGCGCCGATCGAGACGCTGATGCAGACCACCTTCGAAGGCGAGGCGACCGGGTTCACCCACAGCACGTGGGAAAAGACCACGGTTCCTATCGTTTATACGAGGGATATCGGGAAGGGGCGCATTGTATACAACGCGCTGGGCCATTGCCGCGGACACTATGACCTGCCCGGCATGGCCGATTTCTACCCGCACAAGGAAATGTGCGCGTGGAACTACGACGTCTATTACGACCTTCTGCGTCGCACGATTGCTTGGGCGATGCGGGACGGGGAATGAAGCTGCCGGGCCCGCAGTCGCGTAGCTTGCGGGATCGAGATTGGGACTGATTGCAATGGACATGGACTTCTCGCCCGAGGATCTGGCTTTCCGCGAGGAAGTGCGCAGCTTCCTTGCGCACAACCTGCCGGAGCGGCTGCGCGATGGCGCGCGCCGGACGCCCGGGGTGTTCGTCGAGCCGGACATCGGAATGGAATGGCACCGCATCCTCTACAAGCAGGGCTGGGTCGCCCCGCACTGGCCCAAGGAGGACGGAGGGACAGGGTGGACGCCCACCCAGAAATTCATCTTCGAAAAGGAATGCGCCCTCGCCGGCGCACCCGCGCTCGCGATCCTCGGCCTGCGTCTCGTCGGCCCGGTGATCTGCGAATTCGGCACGCCCGAACAGAAGGCGCGCTTCCTGCCGGGCATCCTGTCGGGTGACGATTACTGGTGCCAGGGCTATTCCGAGCCCGGCAGCGGCTCCGATCTCGCCAGCCTCAAGACCTCGGCGCGGCTCGAGGGCGACGAGTATGTCATCAACGGCTCCAAGATCTGGACCACCCACGCGCACCACGCCGACTGGATCTTCGCCCTCGTGCGCACCGACGCCACGGTGAAGAAGCAGCGGGGGATCAGCTTCCTGCTGGTGCCGATGGACCAGCCGGGGGTGGAGGTGACGCCGATCTATTCGATGTCGGGCGATCACGAGGTCAACGCGGTGTTCTTCACCGACGCGCGCACCCCCGCCTGCAACCGCATCGGCGAGGAAGGCGCCGGGTGGAGCATCGCCAAGTTCCTGCTCGAGAACGAGCGCGGCGGATCGTGCTATGCGCCGCGGCTGCTCCAGAGCATCGACCGGCTCGAAAGCCTCGCCCGGACCCAGCCCTCGGGCGTCAACGGGGCAATCGCCCACGATCCGCGCTTCCGCGACCGCCTCGCCCGCGTGCGCCTGGAGGCCGAGGCGCTTGAAGTGACCGAGCTGCGCATCCTCGCCGAACTCGCCAAGGGCCGCGCGCCCGGGCCACAGACCTCGCTGGTAAAACTGCTCGGCTCGAACATCGGCCAGCAGGTCGATGTGCTGCGCCTCGAATTGCTGGGCCCGGACGCGCTGCAACTGCCCTTGGAGCGCCCACTCTACGGCAACGAGGCGCCCGAACCCGTGGGGAGCGAGTATGCCCAGACGGCGATGGGCAAATACTTGAACAACCGCGCCTCGACGATCTTCGGCGGCTCGGACGAGGTGCAGAAGAACATCATTGCCAAGACCGTTCTCGGTCTCTGAGGAAACCGAAATGGACGCTTCGAAACTGATGTTCCGCGATGGCCTGATGGCGGGCGAGCGAATCCTTGTCACCGGCGGGGGCACGGGCCTCGGGCGCGAGATGGCCGAGGCTTTCCTCAAACTGGGCGCGACCGTCTACATCTGCGGCCGCCGCCAGAACAAGCTCGACGAGACTGCCGCCGAACTGACCGCGCTGCACGGCGGCAAGATCGTCGGCCATGCCTGCGACATCCGCGATGCCGACGCGATCCACGCGATGGTCGACGCGATCTGGGCCGATGGCGGCGCGCTCACCGGCGTGGTCAACAACGCGGCCGGAAACTTCATCAGCCGCACCGAGGATCTCTCGGTCAACGGCTTCAACGCCATCGCCGACATCGTGATGCGCGGGACGTTCTACGTCACGCTCGACATCGGCAAGCGGCTGATTGCAGAGAAGAAGCGTGCAAGCTTCCTCTCGATCCTCACCACCTGGGTGTGGTCGGGCAGCGCCTTCGTGGTGCCCTCGGCCATGAGCAAGACCGCGATCAACGCCATGACCCAGAGCCTCGCGACCGAGTGGGGCCGCTATGGCCTGCGCTTCAACGCCATCGCCCCCGGTCTCTTCCCGACCAAGGGCATGAGTGCGCGCCTGCACCCCGGCGGCGCGGGCGGCAATTCGGGCAATTCGCTGAACCCGATGGGACGCGCGGGCGAGATGCACGAGCTTGCCAACCTCGCGGTGTTCCTGATGGGGCCGGGCGCGGAATATGTGAACGGCCAGACCATCGCGATCGACGGCGCGGGCTTCCAGGCCAATGGCGGAACCTTCTACCCGATGCTCCACGCGCTGGGCGATGCCGAGTGGGAGCAGATGCGCGCGATGATCAAGGGCACCAATGCCGCCGACAAGGCGGATAGAACGGTCGGTTAGGTCACCGCAGCGCGCCGGTTGAACTCTTCGCGCTGCCACTCGCCGCTCGCCAGCACCTCGGCGAGATGGCGCGCGGCGGCGGCCATGTCCGCGAAACTCAGATAGGCAGGCGCGAAGCCAAGCCGCAGCACATCGGGCGCGCGAAAATCCCCGATCACGCCCCGAGCGATCAGCGCCTGGCAGATGGCATAGGCTTCCGGATGGCGGAACGAGAGCTGGCTCCCGCGCTCGGCGGCGCGTGGCGGACTGACCAGCTCCAGCGCCACATCATGCGCCATCAGGCTTTCGAGGAAGAACTCCGAGAGCGCCTGCGACTTGGCGTAGAGCCGCGCGACGCCGATCTCCGCGATCAGGTCGACCCCCACCTCCAACGCTGCGAGGCCCAGCACCGGGGGCGTGCCGCATTGCAGCCGCTCAATCCCCGGTGCGCCCGCGTAATCGTCCGAGAAGGCGAAGGGCGCGGCGTGGCCGAACCAGCCGGTGAGCGGCTGCTGGAGCGCCGCCTGATGGCGCTCGGCCACGAAGGCGAAGGCTGGCGCGCCCGGGCCGCCACACAGGTATTTGTAGCCGCAGCCGACTGCGAAATCCGCGCCCGCCGCGTTGAGATCGACCGGCAGCGCACCGGTCGAGTGCGACAGGTCCCACAGCACCAGCGCGCCTGCCTCATGCGCGGCGCGGGTCAGCGCGGCCATGTCGAAGAGCGCGCCGGTCTTGTAGTGCGCGTGGGTGAGCATCAGCAGCGCGACATCGCCATCGAGCGCATCGACCAGCTTGCCCCGCTCCGCCAGCCGCCTTGTGGCGAGGCCCTGCGCCTCCAGCCCGGCGATCATGTAGAGATCGGTCGGGAAATTGCCGGGCTCGGACAGCACCACCTTGCGCCCGGGGCGCATCTGGAGCGCGGCGGCGATCAGCTTGAACAGGTTCACCGAGGTCGAATCGCAGGCGATCACCTCGTGCGGCGCGGCGCCGATCAGGGGCGCGATCTTCGCCCCCACGCGGGCCGCCATGTCGAACCAGCCCGCATCGTTCCACGAACGGATCAACCCCTCGCCCCACTCGGCTTCCACCACCCGCGCCAGCGCCGCAGGGGTCGCCTTGGGCAGCGCGCCCAAGGAATTCCCGTCGAGATAGATCACCCCCGCAGGGATCGTGAACCGCTCGCGATAAGGCCCAAGCGGATCGGCGGCGTCGAATTCGGCGGCGCGCGCTTCAGGAATCATATCGCGGTCCTGACGCTCAGCAGTTCGGGGAAGAAGGCCTGCCTCAGCACCCCTTCGAGATAGGGCACTCCCGGCGTGCCGCCGGTGCCGCGCTTGAAGCCGATGATGCGCTCGACCGTCTTGAGATGGCCGAAGCGCCAGCGCTGGAAGTGGTATTCGAGATCGACCAGCTTCTCGGCGAGTTCATAGAGATCCCAGTGCGCCTGCGGATCCCGGTAGATCGCCGCCCACGCCGCCTCGACGCTGGGGTCGGGGGAGTAGGGCGCGGACGGATCGCGCGCCAGCACCGCGGGATCGATCGCCAGGCCGCGCCGCGCCAGCAGGCGGATCGCTGCGTCATAGAGACTTGCGCGCCCCCGCTCCGCCTCCAGCCGCGCGGCCCAGTCGGCGTTCGACTTGTGCAGGCGCACGTGCTTGCCGTCGCGCCCGCCGAGCATGAATTCCATCATCCGGTACTGCGCCGACTGGAACCCGCTCGAAGCACCAAGATGCGGGCGGATCGCGGAGTAATCGTGCGGGGTCATGGTGCTGAGCACATCCCAGCTCTGGATCAGCTGCTGCTGCGCCCGCGCCACCCGGGCGAGCATCTTGAAGGCGGGCCTGAGGTCGTCCGCCTCGATGCACTCGCGCGCGGCGGTCAGTTCATGCAGGCACAGCTTGAGCCACAGTTCGCTCGCCTGATGGACGATGATGAACAAGAGCTCGTCATGCGCGTCGGAGGCCGGGTGCTGCGCCTCGAGGATACGGCCAAGATCGAGATAGCTCGCATAGGTGACATCGGCGCTCATACGAGCGACCCTAGCGCGGCGCGGCGCAGGAGGAAACTAGCCCTCGATCACCCGCGTCTCGGGATGGTGCTTGTCGAGGTGCTTGAGCAGGATCCTGAGGTTCTTGCTGTTCGAGCGGAACAGCACGTCCGCCGCATCGCCGACCAGCGGGATCGCGCCGATCGCAGTGTCGAGCAGCACGTTCGCCCCCATCCGCGCGAGCTTCCATTTCGGCAGGCCGAGGTTCTTCGCCTCCCACACGACATAGGCGCCCAGCGCGGTCGTCACCACCTCGCCCAGCACCGGCACCAGACCGATGATCGCGTCGAGACCGACGGGCATGTTGATGCCGGGAATGGTGAAGCTGCGTTCGAGCAGCCGCTCCAGAATCACCACCCGCGCGCGCACCGATGCGGGATCGGTGCCAGCGGGAAGCGCAAAGCGCATCTGTTCGGGGCGGCGGGGCATGGGCTTTTCCATACCCGCTTATGTGGTGGGCTGCGAGAGCGGGAACAAGGGGTGGAAGGCGAAGGCATTGGGCTGGAAGTTGCCCAGCGTGCCGCGCACCAGCGACCAGCGCACGGGGACGCCGAGCGGGATGTAGACCTCGCTTTCGACGAGCACGGCATGGGCTTCGGCGAGCAACACCTCGCGCTGCGCCGGATCGCGGGTCGCCTGCGCCTGCCTGACCAGCGCATCGGCGGCGGGCGTGCACAGCCCGGCGCCGATCCGGCAATTGAATTGGTTCAAATACCACACCGGCGAGACATAGCGCGCCAGCACGTCGCGCAGCTCGAGATCGGCGCCCTCGCCCGGCGCGGCGCGGCGGGTGGTGACGCCGATCGTCGCCCAGGCCTCGGCCAGCTGGCGCAGCAGCAGGTCGCTGCCCTTGCCGCGCGGCAGCGCCACGCGCACAACAGCCTCGCGCCCGGGGCCGGCCCACGCGGCGACGCGCCCGGCGGCGATCTGGCGGCGCTCCGCGATCGACATGCCGTTCCAGCGGTCGCGGCCATAGGCGGGGGCGGTGAAGGCCTCGGGCGGGACGATCCAGCTGTTCTCGCGCCAGCCGCCGAGCCTGAACGCCTGGATCAGCGCGGGCCGGTCGATCGCCATCGACAGCGCCTCGCGCCGCGACGGGTCGGCGAGCAGCCCCGCCTCGCGCCGCACGGTAAGCCCGAGCAGGCCGAGCGCCGGATCGACCTGGATCGTGCCGCGCGACAAGGGTCCGGCCGCCGCCGTCGCTTCGGGGAAATCGACGATGCTGCCGCCCAGCACCAGATCGACCTCGCCTGCGGCGAAGGCCGCCACCGCCTTGTCGGCGGGGAGCGCGCGCACCGCGATCGGGCGCGCGACCTCCTCCCAGTCCTGGCGCGCGGGCAAGCCGCGTGTTTCGGGCGGGAGCGCCGAGAGCCTGGCGCTGGCCCCGTCTCCGCCCTCGCCTTCGCCATCGGCATCGCCGCGCGACATTGCCATCGGCCCCGCGCCGCTGCCGCCGCGGGTGAAGCCCAGCTCGCTCTGCGCGAGCAGGCGCAGGAAATCGGGCATCGGCGCACCCAGCTGAACCTCGATCACCCGCCCCGTCATCGCGCGGATCGCGCGGATATTGGCGAGATCGAGGCCGAGCGAAGTGCCCTCGAGCTGCGCGATCCTGCGGCGCAACTGATCGCGCACGTCGTCCGCCTCGATCTCCTCGCCGTCCGGCCAGGTGCTGTCGCGCAGCCGGAAGATGTAGCTCAGACCGTCGTCGGTGACGATCCAGCGCTCGGCGATCGCGGGGACGACCTGGCCGGATGCATCGAGCGCGACCAGCCCCTCATGCGTCGCCGCGCGCATCAGCTGCGCGGCAGGCGCCAGGCGCACCCCGTCCTCGAACATGCCCGCCGGCGTCCCGATGACCGCAACCGCGACCGCCCCGTCGCCCGCCGAGGAACCGCAGGAGGAGAGCGCCAGCACAGCGAACGGAAGCAGGCAGAATCGCATCGCCCGGGAGCCTAGACCCAGTTGCGGTCAGGTGGAAGCGCGCCGCTCTGCGCGGGCGGGATAGCGCCGGGCCGCAGGCGGCCCCGCAGCCGGTTCAGATCTTGCGCAGCGTGCTCGGCTCGGGCGGGGGCGGAGCGCGGTGGGCCCAGGAGGGCTTGACCACCGCCGCAGCGGGATCTTCGGGCCCTTGCAGCGGGCGGCGGGCCTTGTGCGATTCGATTTCCTCGTCGAAGGCGACCCCGAAGCGGTTGTCCTGCACCCAGGCGACCGTCCCGCCGATCATGCCGATGTTGCGCAGCTCGATCGACAGGCGATGCCCGCGCTGCACACGCAGCTGGCCCTCGCCCATCATCCCGCCATCCGAGAGATTGCGGACCCGCACGCGATAGGTATCGGCGCTCTGTTCGACGCGGATGTCAGCCAGCAGAAACAGGCTGTCGCGTGCGACACTGCGTGTTTCAACCCCGGTCATGGTGCGCAACGCCTCCAAACTCGTGAACAACCCTCTCGGCATGTGGAGCATCTAACGCTGCTCG
This sequence comes from Erythrobacter donghaensis, assembly GCF_001557325.1. Taxonomy (GTDB): domain Bacteria; phylum Pseudomonadota; class Alphaproteobacteria; order Sphingomonadales; family Sphingomonadaceae; genus Erythrobacter; species Erythrobacter donghaensis_B. The sequence goes on along the minus strand of NZ_LSJS01000137.1, from coordinate 9,864 downwards.
ACATCGAGAGACCACTACCGGTTGGGGCAATTGCAGTTAATGCGGCGTAAATTTCAGACGCTGGCATCCGTGCCTGTGCGGTGCGTCCCACCGCGGCACATCTTGGCCGTCACACGTGAACGTTTCAATCGTCGCGCGAGACCTTCTCGCGGCGTTCGTGGGCTTCCTGCGCCTCGACCGTCGTCGTCGCCACTGGGCGCGCGATCAGGCGCCTGAGGCCGATGGGATCGCCGGTCACCTCGCAATAGCCGTATTCGCCCGAATCGATCCGCCGCAGCGCCGCGTCGATCTTGGAAACCAGCTTGCGCTGGCGGTCACGCGTGCGCAGTTCGATGCCCCAGTCGGTCTCGCTCGAGGCGCGGTCGGTAAGGTCGGCCTCGCGGATCGGGCCGTCCTGGAGCGATTGTAGCGTCTGCCCGGCGGCCGAGTGGATCGAGCGCTTCCATTCGATCAGCAGCATCCGGAAATAGGCCTGCTGGCGCTCGTTCATGTATTCCTCGTCCTCGCTCGGGACATAGTCCGGTGCGAGCAGGCGCTTGGCCTTTTCGAGAACATCGATGTCGTCAGACGCGGTGGATGGCATCACGCACTCTCATTTCGTGAGCCGCCGGGGAGACCGTCGCGTCCTGACGCCATGAATGTTTTCATTGGCTCACTTGGTCCCAGCAAGCGGAAGGCAATGCGCGCCCTATAGGCAAGCCCCCGGGGGCGCACAAGCGGCTTTGGCACGCAAGATGGGGGCAAATTGCCGGGGAAAACGCTGGTCCGACAAGGTGCAAGCCGCGTTAACCAATTTTTGACCATAATTGCCGCACCTTGCCTGCGACGGACGACCCGAGGGGGGTGGCCGGGTGAAGGGGACGTGACATGAACATCATCGCAATCGGGGCCAATGCCTCGCGCGAGAATACCACGGAAGGGCTGATCGGCGGATGGCTGGCGGATGCCGGTCGCGGCGATGCGGAGGCGTGCTACGATCTGGGCGTCGCTTTCTCGACCGGCAGCAACGGGGCACCGTGCGATCTCATCGAGGCGCACAAGTGGTTCAACCTCGCCGCCGCGCGCGGCCACGAGGAAGCCGCCCATTGCCGCGCCGACATCGCCGAGGAAATGACCGCGCGCGAGATCGCCGAAGCCCAGCGCCGCGCGCGCCAGTGGCTCGCCGAGGGGCGCCTGCGCGCGGCCTAACTCTTCTTGAAGGGCGTTCGGCCGCCGAGGTAGAGCTGGTCGCTCGCTACCCCCGCACGCTCGCGCTCGAGGAAGTCGGCGATTGCCGCACGCAGGCCCGGATCGGCAATCCAGTGCGCCGACCGGGTCTGCACCGGCTCGTAGCCCCGCGCGAGCTTGTGCCCGCCCTGCGCCCCGGCCTCGACCCGGGCAAGGCCACGCGCGATCGCGATGTCGATCGCCTGATAGTAGCACAGTTCGAAATGCAGGAACCGCACCTCGCGGGTGCAACCCCAATAGCGTCCGTAGAGCGCATCGCGCCCCACGAAGTTCAGCGCCCCTGCAATCGGCGTGGCCCCGTCATAGGCAAGGATCAGCACGATCCGCTCCCCCATCCGCTCGCCCAGCAGCGAGAAGGCTTCGCGGGTCAGATAGGGGCGCCCCCATTTGCGGCTTCCGGTGTCCTGATAGAACTCCCAGAAGGCGTCCCAGTGCGCCTCGCGGATCTCGGGGCCGGTCAGGTGGCGGATGGTGAGGCCTTGCGTGGCGGCGGCGCGTTCCTTGCGCAGATCCTTGCGCTTCCTCGAGGAAAGCGCGCCGAGGAAATCCTCGAATGTGGCGTAGCCGCGGTTGAACCAGTGGAACTGGATGTCGGCGCGCGGCATCCAGCCGCCCGCCTCGAACAGGGGGAGCTGCTCGGGCGTGATGAAGGTGGCGTGGGCGCTCGACAGCTTGTTCTGCAGGCACACCGCCTCGGCGCCCTCGAGGAGGTGCGGGGCGAATGCCGGGTCGCAGAGCAGCAGGCGCGGCCCCGTCGCCGGGGTGAAGGGCGCGGCGATCTGGAGCTTGGGGTAGTAGCGCCCTCCCGCGCGGTGCCATGCGTCGGCCCAAGAGTGGTCGAAGACGTACTCGCCCTGGCTGTGGCCCTTGGCATAGGAGGGCATGGCGGCGAGCAGGGTGCCATCGGCAGCGGTGATGGCGATGGGCGCAGGCTCCCACCCTGTGCCGGGGCCGACCGAGCCCGAGTCCTCCAGCGCGGTGAGGAAGGCGTGGGAGACGAAAGGGTTGTCGTTGCCGCCGAGCGCGTCCCACTGGCCCGCGTCGAAGGCGCCGACCGAGGATGCGATGCGGACGGTGAGCTCGGGCGCGCTCACGCCAGCCCGTCTCCCTCGGCGATGAGGGCGTCGACGCAGCGCATGGCATGGCTGCGCAGGTGCGGCGAGCGGATCGTCCAGCTCAACAGGGGCCGCCGGTCGGCCCGCCACAGGTCGGCGATGGCATTGGGCAGGTCACGAATGTCGAGCGCAAGGAAATCAGGATGGGCTTGATCGAGAGCGCCGGGCGCACGCCACGCGGAAAGGAAGCCGCCGTCATAGGTGTCGGTGCCGACCAACCCGCGAACGAAGGCGCTCCGGTGCTCGAAGAACCACGCGCCCATGCGCGGATCGAAGCTCATGACAGCAAAGTGGCCCTCGTAGTCCGCGAGCACTTCGCTGACCGCGAGGCAAGCGGCCGCTATGTTGAAGCCGGGCAGCGACTTGATCTCGATCAGCAGCGGCACACGGCCCGCGACGGCCTCAAGGAACCGCGCCAGCCGCACTGGATGCTGGTCGGTGCCGAGGAGGCGCAGCGCCTCGATCTCGTCGGCGGAGCGGCTGACGACCGGCCCTGTCCCCTCCGTCAACCGGTCAAGCTCCCAGTCGTGGAACACCATCGGAACGCCGTCGGCGCTCATCTGGATGTCGCACTCGATCCCCATGCCGCGCGCCATCGCGCCCTCGGCAGCGGCGAGCGAGTTCTCCGGCACAAGCCCATCGGCTCCGGGCCCATGCAGCCCGCGGTGGGCATACTCCCACTGCGTCAGCCAGCCGGGAGCGGCGCGGGCGGTCATGCCTTCAGAGCGACCACCGCATCGACTTCCACCGCCGCGCCGCGCGGCAGGGCGGGGACGCCAACTGCGGCGCGGGCATGCTGGCCAGCGCCGCCGAACACCTGCTCCATCAGGTCCGAGGCGCCATTGGCCACCTCGGGCTGCTGGGTGAAGTCGGGCGTGCAGTTGATGAAGGCGCCCAGCTTGACGACGCGCGCGACCTGCTCGAGCAGCCCGGCCGCTTCGAGCTGGGCGACGATCATCAGGCCGCAGGCCCGCGCCGCGGCCTGACCTTCCTCGACCGAAACGTCATCGCCCAGCCGGCCCTTCACCACCTGCCCGTCCACGAACGGCAGCTGGCCCGAGACGTGCGCGAAGCCGCCATGCACCACTACGGGCACATAGCTGGCCACGGGCGCTGCGGCCTTGGGCAGGGTGATGCCGAGTTCGGCGAGCTTGGCGGCAATGGTCATCAGTCAGTCCTCCAGTTGGGCAAGCAGCCACGGCAGCGCCTCGTCCCAGCGGTCGATCCGCGAGTGGGCGTGGCCGGCCTTGTGGGCGCAATCGATGGCGTGGGCGATCATCGGCTCGCCGCACAGGTGCAGGCGGGTGACGTCGGGGGTGATCTCGGCGACGCTCGCGTGGTGCTGGGCAAGGTCGTCGATGAACAGCGCGCGGGTGGGCGCATACTCGTCGATGATGGCCTTCAGTGCCGGGCCCTTCGGGCCCTGATTGGTGAAGACGCGGGCATTGATGCCGACCTTGGCAAGCTGCTCGGCGCGCGCGTCGCGGTGGTGGTCGACGAGGTTCGTGAGGATCACCACGTCCGCCTTTTCGGCCAGCGTGTTGATCCCCTCGACCGCGCCGGCGATGGGCAATTGCGAATCCATCTCGTTGTCGAAGAAGCTGCGCAGCATCCGCCAGATATCGGCGGGCGCGAGCAGTTCGCCGCTCTCCTGCCAGCGCAGTGCCTCGGCGAAATTGTGGCCTTCGAGGTGGAAGCTGACGCCCTGCGAGCCCTCCAGCCAGGTCTTGAAGGGGGCGACCATGTGCAGCAGCACTTCGTCGCAATCGGAGATGATGAGCGGGCGGGTCATGCGAGCAAAGCGTCCTTGGCGGCGACCAGTTCCTCGGGGGTGACGGCGAGGGCTTCGGCGGCGCGAATGAGATCGGGTTCGTGATTGGCGAGAAATTCGAGCGCCGAGGCGAGCACATGGCAATCGCCCAGCCCGCTCCGCAGAGAATCGGGATCGAGGCCGGTGAGTTCAAGATATCGGCCTGCGCGATCTTCGCATTCCAGCACCCAGCCGAGCGCGGCCAGCGCCAGCACCTGCGCATTGGGAGCCTCGTATGCGGGACGATGCGGGATTGTCCTGTCCTTCGGCTGGGGGTAACTAACGGGCGGGTCGAGCAGCGGGGCGTTCAGTGACAAAGCGGATCATGGTTGTCGAGGACAATGACCTCAACAGGAAACTGTTCTGCGACGTGCTTCGCGCGAACGGTTTCGAGGTGGAGCCGGTGGCCGAGGGGGACAAGGTGCTCGACACCGCGCGCGCCGTCTCGCCCGATCTCATCATCATGGACATCCAGCTTGGCGGCGTCTCCGGCGTCGACCTGATCGAGGCGGCCAAGCGCGACCGGCGGCTGGCGGCGATTCCCGTGCTGGCGGTGACCGCCTTCGCCGCCAAGGGCGATGAAGAACGCATCCGCGCGGCCGGGGCGGCGGGGTATCTCTCGAAGCCGGTCTCGATCAGTCCCTTCATGAACGCGGTGCGCGAGCTGCTGCCGGCCGCCTAGGGCACCGCCGCCGCCTCTGCCAGATAGATCACCAGCGTCAGCACCAGCCCGCCGAGGAAGATGCGGTAGGCCCAGCCCAGAAACCGGAACTTGCGCCGCCGCAGCACCAGCCCGTTCTGGTAGAGATCGCGCAGCATCATCCGGTAGAGCGTCTCGTCGCTGCGGAACTCGGCCAGCATCGCTTCGGTCCATTGCGCTTCGTCCATCAGCGCGAAGTGGCCGAAGAACAGCGGGTTGAAATGCGCCGGGTCGATGGAATCGGGCCCGGGGCGCGGGAGTATCGCGATCACCGCCAGGATCGAGGCGGCCAGCGATGTCAGCGCCAGACACAGCATCGCCCAGCTCACCCCGCCGGCATCGGCCTGGGTGATCACCAGCGAGAAGACGACGAAGCTTGCCCCCATCAGGATCTGCGCCTTCTGGTCTGCCATCTGCGAGAGGCTGAGGTTGTTCACCTGCGCGGTGCGCACCAGATGCACCGCCTGGGGCGAAAGCGGCGGCGGGGCGGAAGCGCCCTCGGCGGGTTGCACCATGCGTTGCCCTCCCCAGATAGGCTGACGCCCCGCTCCCTCGGCGCGGCGAAAGCTTGACAAGCTGCATCAACCGCCGCTTTGCAGCCGTAATAGAGGGCTAGAGCCCGCCCGACAACCGACACGCCGCCCACCCGGTCCAACAAGAGCACGCACCCATGAGCCCCGCAGACGTCGACGCCAAGATCCGCACCCTCATCGAACCCTTCAACAAGAAGGGGATCGTGATCGCGGATGCGACAACCTTTGCCGGCGATCTCGAGTTCGACAGCCTCACCGTGATGGATTTCGTCGCCGAGATCGAGGACGCGTTCGACGTGATCATCTCGATGAACCAGCAGGCCGAGATCGAAAACTGGGGCCAACTGGTGGCGGCAGTCCACAAGCTGCAGGATAGCTGATAATGGCAACCGCCATGACCGAAACGACCACCGCTGCCGAGCCGGTTGACCTGCTCGCCAAGTTCGACCCGATCATCCAGACCCGCGAGCAGCTGCTCGCCGCCGGGGTGGAGGATCCGTTCAACCTCGTCATGGAGCAGGTGCTCTCGCCGACCCGCGCGATCTGCAACGGGCGCGACACGATCCTGCTCGGCACCTACAACTACATGGGCATGACCTTCGACCCCGACGTGATCGCCGCGGGCAAGGCGGCGATGGAGGATTTCGGCGCGGGGACGACCGGCAGCCGCGTCCTCAACGGCACCTTCCGCGACCACCGCGATGTCGAAGCCGCCTTGCGCGAATTCTACGCGATGGACCACGCGATGGTGTTCTCGACCGGCTATCAGGCCAATCTCGGGATCATCTCGACCCTGGCGGGCAAGGGCGATTACATCATCCTCGACATCGACAGCCACGCCTCGATCTATGATGGCTGCGCGATGGGCCGGGCCGAGGTCGTGCCGTTCAAGCACAACGACGTCGAGGCGCTCGAAAAGCGTTTGAAGCGCATCCCCGAAGGCGCGGGCAAGCTGGTGGTTCTCGAGGGCGTCTACTCGATGATGGGCGATGTCGCGCCGCTGAAGGAAATGGTCCGCATTTCCAAGGCCCACGGCGCGATGGTGCTGGTCGACGAGGCGCATTCGATGGGCTTCATCGGCGAGCACGGCCGCGGCGTCGCCGAGGACCAGGGCGTGATCGACGACGTCGATTTCATCATCGGCACCTTCTCCAAGAGCGTCGGCACGGTCGGCGGCTTCTGTGTCTCCAACCACCCCAAGTTCGAGGTGCTGCGGCTCGTGTGCCGCCCCTACGTCTTCACCGCCGCTCTGCCGCCCTCGGTGATGGCGAGCTCGGCGACCTCGATCCGCAAGCTGATGCACGGCGGCAACAAGCGCGCGCATCTGTGGGAGAACAGCCGCACGCTCCACGCCGGCCTGCGTGCCCTCGGCTTCCAGCTCGGCACCGAGACCCCGCAGAGCGCGATCATCGCCGTCATCATGCCCGATCTGGAGAAGGGCGCGATGATGTGGGAGGCGCTGCTGAAGGAGGGCCTCTACGTCAACCTCGCGCGGCCCCCGGCGACGCCTGCGGGCATGACCCTGCTGCGCTGCTCGCTGTGCGCCGAGCATTCGGCCGAGCAGGTGCACACCATCCTCGGCATGTTCGAACGCGCTGGGAAGGCGATCGGGATCATCTGACCCCGATCCGGCGCGTCGCGCATCAGTTGATCGTCACGATCCCGTCCACGGCGCGCCATTCCTGCGGGCCGATCAGGTGCCTGTGCGCCACCCGCACCGAATGCAGCACGGCGTCGATCTCGCGCCGCCAGAAGGCGAGGAAGCGGTCGAGCTCGGGGAACTGGGGCGCCACGTCGTATTGCTGCATCACGAACTGCTGCAGCAGGCTGCGGTGATCGGGCATGTAGTAGTGGATTTCGACCGTCGACAGGCCGTAGCCTGCCATCTGGGCCAGGAACGCGCGGTCGGTCATCACCTCTCCTCCTTGGAACTGCTGAAGAAAAAGCGGGTGCGCAAGGATCGCACGAAATCGCGCGTCGTCAACGGGGTATCGTCCCCAGAGGGTCGCGCACCGCCGTCGCGCCCGCGATGCGACCGCGATGTGTCAACTAACCAGAATGGTTATTTTCCTTGACATCGTGACGCTCTTTGGTTATCAGAAGGCATCATCGGAAAATTGCGATTCGCCAGCAGGCGGCCTCCCGACAGCAGGAGCGCCGCCCTTGCCGTTTGCGTGCGCAGGAGACACCGCCATGGCCAGAAACCCCGGCAAGCGCATCCAGATCCGTCCCGGGCTGAAGCACGGCGAGCCCGACCAGATCAGCCGGAGATGGCGCGTGGTGTTCCTCGATCACCTCGCCGAAAGCTCGAACGTCACCGCGTCGGCCGCGAAGGCCGGGATCAGCGTCAGCCGCGTCTACAAGGTGCGCCGCGAGGAGACCGAGTTCGCGCGCCAGTGGCTGGCCGCGCTCGCCGAAGGCTATCTGCACCTCGAGCTGGAAGTGGTCCGACGCCTGCGCGAGGGCGATTTCAAGGCCGGCGAGGACGGCAAGTTCGACTTCGCCAATGCCATCCGCCTGCTCGCGGCCCATCGCGACAATGCGGCGCGCGGGGCCAGCCAGGTGCGCGATGTCAGCGCGGCGGAGGTCCGCGCCTCGATCGACCGCAAGATCGACGACATCCGCCGCCGGATCGCCCGCCAGAAGGCCGCAGCCGAAAGGCAGGGGCAATGAGCGGGGCCTACCGGAAGATGATCGCCGAGCTTGTCGGCGAGGATCGCAAGAAGTCCGACGAGGCAGAAAAGGTCTGCCAGATTCTCACCAGGGAACTGGATCAGGGCCAGAAGAACGACTTCGACTATCTGTGGGAATTCGACGCCCGCGAGAATCAGCTCCCCCCTCCGGGTGACTGGCGGGTGTGGATGATCATGGCCGGGCGCGGCTCCGGCAAGACCCGCGCGGGCGCCGAGTGGGTGCGGATGATCGCCGATGCCAATCCGGATGCGCGGATCGCGCTGGTCTCCGCCTCGCTCGCCGAGGCGCGCGCGGTGATGGTCGAGGGCGAGAGCGGGCTGCTGGCGATCTGCCGCCCGGGCCACAAGCCGCACTTCGAGCCCTCGCTCCACCGCGTCCGCTTCGCGAGCGGCGCGCAGGCGCAGCTGTTCTCGGCCGCCGAGCCCGAGGCCCTGCGCGGGCCGCAGCACAGCCACGCTTGCCGGGCAGGCGCAGAAAGAGTTCTTCGTCAACGAGGCGCTGTGCCTCCTCGACGCGCTCCATTCGCGCGCGGTAATCGCCTCGCAGCCGACTCCGCCCGCCAGCGCGGCTGACGGCGCGTGCTACCGCGTGACCGCCACCGCGACCGGGGCATGGGCGGGCAAGGAAGACCGGATCGCCGTGCTGGTCGCCGGCGCATGGCACTTCGTTGCGCCGACCGAAGGCATGGTGCTGTTCGACAGGACGACCGGTGCGTTTGTCATCTTCGGGTCGCAATGGCAGCCCGCATCGGTCGTCGCCCTACCGTCCGGCGGCACGGTCATCGACGTTCAGGCGCGGGCTGCCGTGACCGCTCTGATCACGGCGCTCGAGACCATGGGTGTGCTCGCCGCGCCCGGCACATGAGCCGGACGAATGGCGGATTACCGCGGCTTTTGCGGCCATATTTTTATCCACAAGGCCTTTTCAGCGACATTCTTGCAACACCCGCGGGGCATTGACTGCTTGCCTCGTGCAGGGGGAAAAGATAGAGACACCCGGTGCCTCAAGTTTAACGCAAAGGGGAATTTCGGAAATGCGCAAACTCGTCATTGGAATGGCGATGGCCTCGACCGCGCTGACCACGCCCGCCATGGCCCGCGACGGCCAGTGGTATATCCAGGGTGATGGCGGCGTGATGGTGGTCGAGGACCAGTCGATCGACGTCAACGCTGCAGAGGACGATGCGGCGAGCGACTATGACACCGGCTACGATTTCGGCGGGCTTGTCGGCTATGACTTCGGCAGTTTCCGCCTCGAAGCCGAAGCCAGCTATCGTGCCGCCGACCTTTCGGAAGTGATTGCCGGCAGCCAGGGCCTCGCGCTCAATCCTGCGACTGGCGCGCCGGGCGGCTTCACCACCTTCACCGGTCCACGCGACGCGCTCGGTGAAGTCAACGCGCTGAGCTTCATGCTGAACGGCCTCCTCGATTTCGGCGATGACGACGGCCTGCAGGGCTTCCTCGGTGGCGGTGTGGGTGTCGCCCGCGTCGACATGGACGGCCGCGTCAATGCCACCGGTCCGGGTGTCTGGAACGATTCGGACACCGGCTTCGCCTGGCAGGTGCTCGCGGGCATCCGCACCCCGATCAGCGATTCGTGGGACGTCGGCCTGAAGTATCGCTACTTCCGCGCTACCGATATCAACCTCGTCGATCCGCTCGGCCGCGATCTGAACACCAGCCTCGCGACCCACTCTCTGCTCGGCTCGATCACCTACAACTTCGGTGGCGAAGAGCCGCCGGTGGTTGCGCCGGTTGCGGCACCGCCGCCTCCGCCGCCCCCGCC